>NZ_SZZM01000008.1 GCF_005281615.1 Rhodoligotrophos defluvii
CGCCGACCGTGCCAACGCCGGCGGCACCCACGGCCCCGGCGCCCGGTGCGTCAGGCGAGCCTGCGCCCAATGCCGGCAGCACGGCGCCTGCAGCGCCGGCGGGCTCGCCACCGGCCCAGCAGTAAGGCGGCCCGCGTTGCCCCGGGAACGCGGTTCCACCGCGCCCTCCCCAGGAGCGGGATGACGGCCGCAGCCGCCATCCGGTTCTAATTCTTTGCCGGCGCGTGATCTTTTCCGGATGCCGATGCGCAGTTTCGGGATCATGCGCTAAATAGCTGGTTGACAGCGCTCAGACTCGTGTATTCTACAAGCCCATGGCGCGGTACATCTTCATTACCGGCGGCGTGGTCTCCTCACTCGGCAAGGGACTGGCCTCTGCGGCTCTCGGGGCGCTTCTGCAGGCGCGCGGGTATTCCGTCCGTCTACGGAAGCTCGACCCGTATCTCAATGTCGATCCAGGGACCATGAGCCCCTATCAGCATGGGGAAGTGTTCGTCACCGACGACGGGGCGGAGACAGACCTCGATCTCGGCCACTATGAACGCTTCACCGGCCGGCCCTGCACGCAGCAGGACAATATCACCACCGGACGCATCTATCAGGAGATCCTGACCAAGGAGCGGCGCGGAGACTATCTCGGCGGCACGGTCCAGGTGATCCCGCATGTGACGGACGCCATCAAGGCCTTCATCCTGGATGGCAACGAGGGCTACGATTTCGTGCTGTGCGAGATCGGCGGCACGGTGGGCGACATCGAGGGCCTGCCATTCTTCGAGGCGATTCGCCAGCTGGGCAACGAGCTGCCGCGCAATTCCTGCGTCTATATCCACGTGACGCTGCTGCCCTATATCGCGAGCGCCGGCGAGCTCAAGACGAAGCCCACCCAGCACTCGGTGAAGGAGCTGCGGTCGATCGGCATCCAGCCGGACATCCTGCTGTGCCGAAGCGACCGGCCGATCCCCGAGGGCCAGTGCAAGAAGATCGCCACGTTCTGCAACGTGCGGCCGGAGGCGGTGATCCCGGCGCTCGACGTGCCGTCGATCTACGACGTGCCGCTGACCTATCACAGAGCGGGCTTGGACGCGCAGGTGCTGCTGGCCTTCGGCCTTGCGCCCGACCCGGTGGTGCGGCTGGGCAAATGGGAAGAGATATCGAAGCGCATTCACGAGCCCGAGGGCGAGGTGCGCATAGGCGTGGTCGGCAAATACACGGGCCTGCTCGATGCCTACAAGTCACTGAACGAAGCGCTGATCCATGGCGGCATCGCCAACAAGGTGCGGGTGCGCATGGAATGGATCGAGTCCGAGATCTTCGAGCGCGAGGACCCGGCGCCGTTCCTGGAAGGCCTGCACGGCATTCTCGTGCCGGGAGGGTTCGGGGAGCGCGGGGCGGAAGGGAAGATCGCGGCGGCGACGTTCGCGCGCACCCGCAAGGTGCCCTATTTCGGCATCTGCTTCGGCATGCAGATGGCGGTCATCGAGGCGGCGCGCAATCTCGCCGGCGTACCCGGCGCCAGCTCGACCGAGTTCGGCCCGGCGGCCGATCCGGTGGTCGGCGTCATGACGGAATGGATGCGCGGCAACGAGCTGGAGCAGCGCCGGGCCGACGGCGATCTCGGCGGGACGATGCGGCTCGGCGCCTATGACGCCGTGCTCACACCGGGCAGCAAGGTTGCTCAGATCTACGGAGACACACGCATCTCGGAGCGGCACCGCCACCGCTACGAGGTGAACACGCGCTATAAGGAACGACTGGAGGTGGCCGGCCTGCGCTTCTCCGGCATGTCGCCCGACGGCCTGTTGCCGGAGGTGATCGAGCTGCCCGACCATCCCTGGTATATCGGGGTGCAGTATCATCCGGAGCTCAAGTCGCGGCCCTTCGATCCCCACCCGCTCTTCGCCTCGTTCATCGGCGCGGCGGTCGAGCAAAGCCGGCTGGTGTGAGGCATGGGCGCGCCGGGGCAATCCCCATGGCTATCGGGCAGCCATTGTCGCGCCGCCTTCAAATGGCCCAGCTTTCCCGTGATGACCGCCTGACAATTCATCAGCCGATCAGGAACCGGACCTGCTGAGGGCCATGGCTACGCGCGTGCATTCGAGGGAGGTCGGGCTGGCGATGGCCAGGCTCATCGCGCTGCTGCTGGTGCTGTGGACGACGGCGTTCGCGGCATGGGGCCAAGACGCGACGCTCGATCGGATCCAACGGCAGATCGATCCTATCAACCAGCAGCTGGAGCAGCTCAAGAACCAGATCGTCCGGGTCGATCTGCCCACGGCGGCATTGGACAAGGCCCGCGCGCAGATCGAGGACATCCGCACGGCGACGCTGCAGATGATCGACGCCCTGCAGCCGCAGCTGGCCGCTGCAAACCAAGCCCTGGAGCAGCTGGGCCCACCGCCCGAGGGCGGCGCGGAGGAGGCACCGGGCATTGCGGAGCAGCGCAAGACGCTCACCGCGCGCCGGGACCAGATCCGCGCGCTGCAGGCGCAGCTCGATCTGATCCGGGTCACCACGCAGCAGCTGTCGGAGCAGGCCTCGCGCATTCAGCACGACAGGTTCTTCAGCAAGATCTTCGAGAGCGATCACTCGGTGCTCGACCCGCGGCTGTGGATCGAAGGGTCGAGCACCATCGAGCCGTTCGTGTCGCGATTCATGACGGTGGCAAGCAATTGGTGGAACCGGCTTGCCGGCAGCCTGACGCCTTTCGGGACGGCCCTGCTTCTGGGCGAACTGGCGGCGGCCATCGCGGCGTCGGTCGCTGCCCGTCATGCGCTCGACTGGCTGATCCGACCGCGGCGCGACAAGTCGAACCCGTCCGATCTCGAGCGGTTGTGGAACATCTTTGCCGGCACGATCGCGGCCGCCGCGCCGCTGATCCTCGCCTCGGGGCTCATCTATCTCGCCCTGTCGAGCACGATCGAGGCGAGCCCGCAGGCGACCCGCATCTACTGGACGATCGCGTCTTGCGTGACCATCATCGCGACCGGGCGGGCGTTCATCCATGGCATCTTCGCGCCTGCCGCGCCGAGGTGGCGCATCATCGGCATGAGCGATGGTCTGGCGCACCGGATCAGCAGCCTGCTCGAGCTCACGTTCATCATATATGCCATCGACGGCGCGTTCCGCCGCCTGGCCGAGATCCTGTTCGTGCCCGTGCAGTTCTCGGTGCTGCAAGGGGCCGTTACCTCGATCCTGACCGTCTCGCTCGTGGTGCTGGTGCTGCTGACGTTGCGGAGCGGGGAAGAAGCGCCGCAGGGCGAGGCGGCGGCCCCGGCCCCGGAGCCGCCGGCGCGCTTCGGCTGGGCCTCCCGTCTGCCGCTGTTCTTCTGGGGGGTGGCCGCGACCATCGCCGCCGCGCTGGTGCTCGGCCTCATCGCCCTGGCCCAGTATCTCAGCCAACAGCTGGTGGTCCTGACCATCCTGATCGTGTTCCTCGTGCTGATTCACTATCTGGCGGATCAGCTGGTGAGCGACGGCATCAAGCCCAACCGTCCAGCCGGGAGATTCCTGCGCCGCAACCTGTTGCTCAGCAACAAGGGGGCGGACCGGGTCGGCGTCGCGATCACCACGCTGGTCGATTTCGGACTGGTGTTCATCGGCGTTCCCCTGGTGGTGCTGCAGACGGCGGTGACCTGGGTCGACATCACGAGCTGGCTCAACACCGCGTTCTTCGGCTTCCGTTTGGGCGGCATCACCATCTCGCTCTACACGGTGATGGCGGCGATCCTTGCCTTTGCCGTCGGCGTGGTGATCACGAAACTGTTCACCCGGTGGCTGGATGCCCGCGTGCTGGCCCGCACCCAACTCAACAAGGGCCTGCGCGACTCGATCCATACCGGCGTGACCTATGCCGGCGTCATCCTCGCCGGCGTGTTCGCCTTGAGCTATGCGGGGGTCGACTTCGCGAGCCTCGCGATCATCGCCGGCGCGCTCGGTGTCGGTATCGGTTTCGGCCTGCAGAGCATCGTCAACAATTTCGTCTCGGGGCTGATCCTGCTGGCGGAGCGGCCGATCAAGGTCGGCGACCTGATCAAGGTCACCGGCGGCCAAGGCATCGTCAAGCGCATCAACGTGCGCTCGACGGAGATCGAGACGGTAGACAAGGCCTCGGTCATCGTGCCCAATTCCAGCCTGATCTCGGAAACGGTGCAGAACTGGACCCACACCGACACCGTGGGCCGGGCGCTGGTGGCGGTGCGGGCGGATGCGGACGCGGACCCCGAGAAGGTGCTGCAGCTCATGACCGATTGCGCCAAGCGCCACCAGCAGGTGCTGGCATTTCCCGCGCCCTTGGCCCTGTTCACCAATTTCGGCGCGGCGGCCAACGAATTCGAGCTGTATGCTTATGTGGCTGACGTCACCACCACAGGTCTCGTGGCCAGCGATCTCCGCGTGGCCATACGGAAGGCCTTCGAAGAGAATAATATCGGGATGCCTTACAACGTGCAGGAGGTTAAGTTTGCTGCACGGGCCGCCGACAAGGCCAAGCCGGAAGATGGGCAGGGGGAAGGATGAAGGGCATCGATCACCTGGTGCTATGCGTGAACGATCTGGACGAGGCGGCGGCCCGGTACAAGGCGATGGGCTTCACCTGCACGCCCCGCGCCATCCACCCGTTCGGCACCATGAACCAGCTGGTGCAGTTCGACGGGTCGTTCCTCGAGGTATTGGCGGTGCGCGAGCCGACCGAGGTTCCCGAGCATGGCGCGCGCCACTTCAGCTTCGCCGCGTTCAATCGCGATTTCCTCGAGCGGGGCGAGGGTTTTTCCATGCTGGTGCTGGACAGCGACGATGCGCGAGCCGACCAGCAACGATATCTGCAAGCCGGCATCAGCCGTTTCGAGCCCTTCGACTTCCAGCGCAAGGCCAAGCTGCCGGATGGCGAGGAGGTGACGGTGGGCTTCTCGCTCGCCTTTGCCGCGCACGAGGCGATGGGCCGGGCGGGGTTCTTCGTCTGCCAGCAGCGGGCGCCGCAATATTTCTGGAAGCGGGAATATCAGGTACATGCCAATGGTGCGCTGGGTCTGGGCGATGCGCTAATGATGGGCGAGCATCCCAAGGCCTATGCGGAGTTCTTCGCGGCGTTCACCGGGGTCGAGCCCCAGGTGCTGGCGGATGAGGAGATAGGCTTCAGGCTCAGCCGAGGCGGTGTGCGCATGCTTTCACCCGCTGCCTGGGAGAAGCATTTCCCGGCGGCACTTGCGCCGGACCTGGCGGAGGGGCCATGCTTTGCCGGCTTCGTGGTCCAGGTGAACGACCTCGGCCGCGCGGCGGAGGCGCTGGACGACGGCCGCATCGCCTATCTGCGCGACGGCGGAAGGCTCATCGTGGCGCCGGACGAGGCGTTCAACACCACGATCCTGTTCGAGGAACGGCATTGATGCTCAATCCGGTTGTAGCGGCGGGCGACGTCCGGTTCGGCAACGCGTTGCCGCTGACACTGATTGCCGGGCCGTGCCAGCTCGAATCGCGCAACCATGCGTTCGATATGGCCGGCGCCCTGAAGGAGATCGCCGGCCGGCTCGGCATCGGGCTCGTCTACAAGACCTCGTTCGACAAGGCCAACCGCACGAGCCTCAGAGGCAAGCGCGGCGTCGGCCTGGAGGCGGCGCTGCCGATATTCGAGGATATCCGCTCCGGCATCGGGGTGCCGGTGCTTACCGACGTGCACGAGCCGGGGCAATGCGCCGAGGTGGCCCGGGCGGTCGACATCCTGCAGATCCCGGCGTTTCTGTGCCGGCAGACCGATCTGCTGGTCGCCGCCGCCAAGACGGGCAAGCCGGTGAACGTGAAGAAGGGCCAGTTCCTCGCGCCGTGGGACATGAAGAACGTGGTGGACAAGCTGGCCGGCGCGGGCGCCAAGGACGTGCTGGTGACCGAGCGGGGCGTGTCCTTCGGCTATAATGCGCTGGTGTCCGACATGCGCGCCCTGCCGATCATGGCTGAACTGGGCGTGCCGGTGGTGTTCGATGCCACCCATTCGGTGCAGCAGCCGGGCGGACAGGGCACATCCTCCGGCGGCGACCGCTCGTTCGTGCCGGTGCTGGCGCGGGCGGCGGTGGCGGTCGGGGTCGCGGCCCTGTTCATCGAAACCCACCAGGACCCGGACCATGCGCCCTCCGACGGCCCAAACATGATTCCGCTCAAGGACATGGAAGGGCTGCTTGCCAAACTGATTCAATTCGACCGGCTGACGAAGGGGTTGGGCTAGGCCGCCTCTCTGGCAGGCTCCCCGGGTTCTGCGAGCCTCATCGCTACCGGCTTGCCGCATCGGGGATGGGCGCGTATACAGCGAGCCTTTAACTCATAGGGTCGCTGACCCCTCATCCCCGATTGCCGTCATGTTCGACATCAAATGGATTCGCGAGAACGCCGCAGCCTTCGATCTGGGCCTGAAGAAGCGTGGGCTCGAGCCGGTGTCGTCCCGGCTGATCGCGCTGGATGAGGAGCGGCGCGCCGCCATTACGGCGGCTCAGGAGGCGCAGACCCGGCGCAATGCCCTGTCCAAGGAGATCGGCCAGGCCAAGGCGGCGAAGGACGAGGCGCTGGCCCAGAGCCTGATGGCGGAGGTGGCGGCCCTCAAAAGCGCCATCCAGCAGGGTGAGGAGGAGGAGCGGCGGCTGGATGCGGCCTTGCGGGAAGCGCTGGCCGAGATCCCGAACCTGCCGCTGGACGAGGTGCCGGAAGGGGCCGACGAGCACGGCAATGTGGAGCTGAAGCGCTTCGGCGAGAAGCGGCAGTTCAATTTCGCGCCGAAGCAGCATTTCGACCTCGGCGAAGGCCTGAAGCTCATGGATTTCGAGACAGCGGCCAAGCTGTCGGGCGCGCGCTTCGTGGTGCTGAGGGGGGCGCTCGCCCGCATGGAACGGGCGCTCGCCCAGTTCATGCTCGATATGCACACCGGCGAGAACGGCTATACGGAGGTGTCGCCACCGCTCCTGGTGCGCGACCACGTGATGTTCGGCACCGCGCAGCTGCCGAAATTCGAGGAAGATCAGTTTTCGGTCTATGCCGGTAGCGCGGTCGAGCAGGGGCGGTTCGCCTGGCTCGTGCCCACGGCCGAGGTGCCGCTCACCAATCTGGTTCGGGAGAGCATTCTGGACGAGGATGAGCTGCCGCTGCGGTTCGCCGCCTTCACGCCGTGCTTCCGGGCGGAAGCAGGGGCTGCGGGGCGCGATACCCGCGGGATGATCCGCCAGCACCAGTTCTCGAAGGTGGAGCTGATCTCGATCACCACGCCGGAGCAGTCGCGCGCGGAGCTCGACCGCATGCTGGGCTGCGCCGAAAAGGTGCTGCAGCGGCTGGGGCTGCATTACCGGGTGATGGCCCTGTGCACCGGCGATATGGGGTTTGCCTCGCGGCTCACCTTCGACATCGAGGTGTGGCTGCCGGGACAGGATGCCTATCGCGAGATCTCTTCCTGCTCTGTCTGCGGCGATTTCCAGGCCCGGCGCATGGAGGCGCGATTCCGGCCCAAGGGCGGCGGCCGGCCGGCCTATGTGCACACGCTGAACGGGTCCGGCCTGGCGGTGGGCCGCACCATGGTGGCCATTCTGGAAAACTATCAGGAAGCCGACGGATCGGTGGTGATCCCCGAGGCGCTCCGCCCCTATATGGGCGGGTTGGAGGTCATTCCCGCCCATGGCTAGCAAGCTCAAGATGCCGGATGGCCGTCCGGTGCGCATTCTGGTCACCAATGACGACGGCATCTATGGCCCCGGCCTGGCGGTGCTCGAGGACATCGCCCGGGCGCTGTCGGACGATGTGTGGGTGGTGGCGCCGCAAGGCGAGGAGAGCGGGGCTTCGCATTCGCTCACGCTCGCGGACCCGCTGCGCCTGCGGGAGTACAACGAGCGGCGCTTTGCGGTGAAGGGCACGCCCACCGACTGCGTGGTGATGGCGCTGAAGAAGGTTATGCCGGAGCCGCCGGACCTGGTGCTGTCCGGGGTCAATCGCGGCCAGAACCTGGCCGACGACGTGACTTATTCCGGCACCATTGCAGCGGCCATGGAGGGAACGGCGCTCGGCATCCGCTCCTTCGCCCTGTCGCAGGCCTTCGGCTTCCAGAAGCGGGAGAAGGGCGAGCAACCGGTGATCCAATGGGAAACCGCGCGCAAGCACGGGCCCAAGGTGGTGGCGCGGCTCTTTGATCTGGAGCTTGGGCCGGGCACGCTGCTCAACATCAATTTTCCGGATTGCCCGCCGGATAAGGTCACGGGCATCGAAGCCACATCGCAAGGCAAGCGCGACCAGAACCTGCTCGTGGTCGACGAGCGCATCGACGCGCGCGGCAATCCATATTTCTGGCTGGGCTTTCGGCGCGAGATGAGCAATCCTGGCGAGGGCACTGATTTGCGCGCAGTGATGGATCATGCGATTTCGGTGACACCGCTGCATCTCAACCTGACGCAGCTCGATGCGCTCGAGGCGCTGCGCCAGGCTTTGCGGGAGAAAGTCTAACAGCCCTTTGGCAGGACTGGGACATGGCTATTCCGTCGCGGGGCAAGCGCGGGACAATGAACACGCCCCAGTTGGCGCACCGGCGTGGCATTCCTGCCGCAGATTCTCGGAAAATTCAGCTGATCATGAACCTGCGCAGCCAGGGCATCCGCAGCACGGCGGTGCTGGACGCGATCGAGCGGGTGCCGCGGGAGATCTTCGTGGATGCGGCCTATGCGGACCAGGCCTATGCGGACCAGTCGCTGCCGATCGCTTGCGGGCAGACCATATCGCAGCCGTTCATCGTCGCCTTCATGAGCGACAGGCTGGAGGTGACCGACCGCATGAAGGTGCTGGAGGTGGGCACCGGGTCGGGCTACCAGACGGCCGTGCTGGCGCATCTATGCCGCCGCATCTACACGGTCGAGCGCTATCGCATCCTGCTGCGCGCCGCGGAGGAGCGGTTCAAGCAGCTGAGACTGACCAATATCACGGCCATCGTGGGCGACGGGATGAAGGGCTGGCCAAGCCAGGCGCCGTTCGACCGCATCATCGTCACGGCCGCCGCATCCTCCATGCCCTTGGCGCTGCTCGACCAGCTCAAGGTGGGCGGCATCATGGTGCTGCCGATCGAGACCTCGCCCGGCCGCCAGGAGCTGCAACGGGTGGTGCGGACGGAAGAAAGCTACGAACGCCAGTCGCTGCTGCCGGTGCGTTTCGTGTCCCTGGTGCCAGGCATGCCGCGCGAGGCTTGAAGAGCCCGGCCAGGTCTCGCCAAGCCCTGCCGGCAGCGATCTGACAACCGGCCGACACAGGGCCGCCCAATTCGGCCGCAATATTAGGGGAACTCTTCGATTTCCCTTGCAAATTTAAGCGTCTTTTAACTTAACCCGTTCACTATCTTGCGCGAATGGTTCAGTTGCGGGAGTTGATTTTTATGCGTTGCTCCACCCCCGGCCCGTTCTGGGCAAGGCGCATTGCACAATTTGCAGGCGCGGTGGCGCTCGCCGGTCTGTCGGCCGCGTGCAGTGCCGACATGACCCGTTTCGGACCGACGACGACAGGGTCGACCGGCGGGACCTATGGCGCGGCGACCGCCAGCGCACCGGCTCCAGCGAGCGTTGCCTCAGCCAGTTCCGTTCAGACGTCACAGCTTCCTCCGGCCGGTGGTGGTTATTCATCAGGCGCCTATCAGCCCAGCTACAGGCAGACGAGCGGCTACGCATCCGCGCCGGCCTCGGCGCCCGTGCAGCAGGCGAGCTATGGCGCTCCCGCTGCCGGCGGCCGGCAGATCACCGTGCGGGAGGGGCAGACCCTCTATGCCGTCGCGCGCGAGAACGGCGTGTCCGTCAACCAGCTGGTGGCGGTCAACGGGCTGACGCCGCCCTATTCCATCAGGGCAGGGCAGGTGCTCAGGCTGCCCGGCGGCAACACTTCGTCGGCGAGCGCCTATGGCGGCGGCAGCACGGGAATCCGCTCGGCGCCCGCGGTCGCGGCGGCGACCCGTTCGGGCACCCATGTGGTGCGCCCCGGCGAGACGCTCTACAGCCTCGGGCGAACATACAACGTGTCGCCGGCAGCCATTGCCAGCGCCAATGGGTTCGAGATGACTCACCATCTCCGCGTGGGCGAGAGCGTGCGCATTCCCGGCGGAGCGGGGCAGACGGGGGCGGCGGCCGGCACCAAGGTCGCATCGCTCAATCCATCGGCGCCCGCATCGACAACGCCGGCCCCGGGACCGAGCACGCTGGGGCAGATCCCGGCGAATGGCGCCTCGGCCAGCGCCGATATGGGTGCGAGCAGAACGAGCCCGCAGACGCCGGCCGCCGGAACCGCTTCAGCGCCGATGACCCCGCCGCCGGCAAGCAGCGCGAACAGCTTCCGCTGGCCGGTGAAGGGGCGCGTGATCTCCAAATTCGGGGATAAGCCCAATGGCTCGCGCAACGACGGCATCAATATCGCGGTGCCGGAGGGGACCAGCGTGCGCGCCGCCGAGAATGGCGTGGTGGCCTATGCCGGCAACGAGCTCAAGGGCTATGGCAATCTCGTGCTGATCCGCCACGAGGGTGGCTGGGTGACAGCCTATGCCCATAACAAGGACCTCTTGGTCAAGCGCGGCGACCAGGTGAAGCGCGGCGACGTGATCGCCAAGGCCGGTGCCACCGGCTCGGTCTCCAGCCCGCAGGTCCATTTCGAGATCCGGAAGGGCGCGCAGGCGGTGGACCCGATGAGCCATCTCGGCTCGAGCTATGTGGCAGGCGACTGAGCCACTCGCGCATTGAACTCTCCGCGAAAGGCGATCGGCCGGATATAACAGTCCGGCCGATTGTCGTTTGAAGGCCGAAAAAGGGAGGATGGGCAATGCTGACAGTCTGGGGGCGCGCCAATTCCATCAACGTGCAGAAAGTGCTGTGGACCATTGGCGAGCTGGGGCTTGCGCATGAGCGCGTGCCGCTCGGCGGCAGCTTTGGCGGGACCGCGGACAAGTCCTACCTGGCCATGAACCCGAACGGTTTGGTGCCGACCGTCAGGGATGGCGACGCGGTGCTGTGGGAGTCGAACGCGATCGTGCGCTACCTCGCGGCCAAGCACGATACGGGCGGGCTGTGGCCCGAGGATCCGCTGGCCCGCGCCCGCGCCGACCGCTGGATGGACTGGAGCGCGACCACACTCTCTCCCGCGATGACGCCGGTTTTCATGGCCACCGTGCGGGCCCCGCGCGGGACGGCGCGGCCGGCCGGCTTTGATGCAGCGGCCGAGAAACTGGCTTCGGTGTTCCGCATGGTCGAGGAAGGCCTGAGCGAGGCGGACCACATTGCCGGCCCGCGCCTGACCATTGGCGACATCCCGATCGGCGCGTCCGTGGCGCGCTACATGCGCATGCCAATCGATCGGCCGACCTTGCCCAGGACCGAAGCTTACTATGCCCGGCTGCAGGAGCGTCCGGCGTTTCGGACGCATATCATGATTCCCTTCGGCACCTGCCAGGAGGAATGGGACGCGCTGGAGAAGCAGTACGGGTGAGCGCCTACTGGGCGGTGTCGGGCCTCAGCGCGGCCGAGGGATCACTGTCGAAGAAGCCGTAGGGCCGCAGCATGAAGCCGTGCCACATGGTGGGCAGGATCGGCCAGTCCTCCGGCCGGGTGACATGGCGGAAGCCGATGGTGTACCAGAACACCAGGTCCTGGTTCTCGATCGCCGCGCCGTCGGCGGCAAAGCGCGGCAGGCCGTCATCGAGGCTCGCGACCGGGAAATCGCCCGCGGGATAGAGCTCGTCGGGCTTCGCCCTGGTGACCCAGAGGGTCGCCTTGGAAAAGGCAGCGCGGCGCTGGGCAGGATCGCGCGGATCGAGCAGGGAGGTGGCCGTGCCATGCTCGGGCATGATCTCGTAGCCGGGGTGATAGCCCAGACCCGTACGCCGGTTAGGGTTGATTACGCGCCAGATCTCGCCCGCCCCATGATGGCTGCCCGTCACCGGGCCTTCCGTCCGCATGACCTCCGGCTGAAGACGCCAGAGGCTGGTGCGCAGGCTTGCGGGCGGCGCTTTCTCGGGAACGAAGCGTTCGGTGATGAAGCTGTTCTCGGGCCCGTCGATGTCGAGGTCGAGGCGGAAGGCGAAATAGTGGTCGTGATAGGGGGCGACCGTCTCGGGGGCGACCAGCGCGCCATAGCGGGTGTCCGCTGCCGCTTCCGGCGAGGCGAGGTTTTTGGCGCCCACCGTCTTCACGGCGTCGATGCCGGTGGCGCCAGCGCGCACCGTGACGGTGCCGCGGCTCGAGAACACATAGTCGATGACATAATCATAGTTGCCGATGGTGGGGATGGTGCGCACCACCAGCTCGACATCGGGGCGGGCGGCGGTTTCGCCGGTGGTGACGTCATAATGCCGCCAGGCGGGATTGCCGGTCGCCCGCTCGAAGATGCACAGGGCGCGGTCGGCCTTGAACATGCCGCCGCGGTCGCTGGGCATCAGCATGTCGAGATAGTAGGACTGGGCCGGACAGTCGCGCCCCTCCGCCAGAGTGGAGACGAGATAGCCGAGGCCGAGCTCGCCGGCATCGAGATAGTTGCGGGTCGCCCAGCCAAGACCCGGGTCCATGTAAGGCACGAACAGCTCGGCCAGTGCCATCTGATAGGCGATGAGCCGACCATTGCCCCTGTCGTTGAAGCGGACGAGCGACACGATCAGGCCACTGCGCCGGTCTGGCCGCAGGTGAAAGGACCAGTTCTGCCACTGGACCTGCCAGTTGCCGGTGATCGCGATATTGGTGCCTTGCGGGGAGGTATTCACGACGGGCTTTTGGGCGGGCAGGGGATCCGAGGCGGGAAGGGGAGAGATGGCCGAGGGGATGACGACGGGCTGTTCCACCTTCACGTCGATCACCTCGCCGGTATCCGCGTCCACGATGGCCAGAATGCCCTCGATCGAGCGGCTGGCATGGGGCGACAGAGGATGGCGATCGTCATAGCAGGTCACCCGCAGGATGCGGCGCCCCCCGTAGGATTCCTGGGGGAAGGTGCCCGCCGGCATGGGCGTGCAGGTCACCTCCGACATGTCGTCGATGCCAGCCTCGCGCATGGCGTTTCGCCAGCGGGCATCGCTCGTGACCGCATCGGCAGCCCGCGCCCACTCGTCCTGCATGATCGAGGGCTGCACGTCCGGCAGGGCGCGGTGGGAAGCCACCCGGTCGGCGGACAGGTCGACCACGGCCTCGGTCGTCCGCCCATCGCGGCGCATGATGACGAGGGCCGTGCGCGCAAAGGGTTGGCCCGGCCGCCAAGCGAGCACATCGGCCTTCGGTGGTTCGCTGAGGGTGATGGTGGGAAACAGGGTCTGGTCGTCGGCGAGCCCAGCCTGCTTGAGCAGGGAGACCGTGCGGGAGATTTCCTGGAAGGTCAGCGCATCGAGCGGGAAATCCGGCGCGGCAAGCTGCGCGGCGGCCGGCGCGATGCGGGAAAGCAGGGCGGCGGCGAGAATCAGAATCCATGCCTTCTTGCTCATGCGAGCAATTAGGCCCAAGCTCATGAGGCCGCACAACGAAAAAGGCGCGGGGGGTGAACCCGCGCCTGCAACCCGTTTCAGGGATGAACTGCTCGCCGATCAGGTGCGCGGCTGCTGGACCAGCCGCAGATAGGGCTTCAAGGCCTTCCAGCCCTGCGGAAACTTCACCTTCGCCTCATCATCGCTCACCGCCGGGACGATGATCACATCCTCGCCCTGTTTCCAGTTCACAGGTGTTGCCACCTGGTGTTTGGCCGTGAGCTGGAGGCTGTCGATGACCCTGAGGATCTCGTCGAAATTGCGGCCGGTGGAGGCCGGATAGGTCAAGGTCAGCTTGACCTTCTTGTCCGGGCCGATCACGAACACCGAGCGAACGGTGGTCGTGTCGCTGGCATTGGGATGGATCATGCCGTACAGGGTCGCGACCTTGCGATCGGGATCGGCAATCAGCGGGAAGTTGAGGGCATGGCCCTGAGTTTCGAGAATGTCTGCGGCCCACTTGTCATGGGCATCCAGCGGATCGACGGAGATGCCGATGACCTTCACATTGCGCTTCTCGAATTCGGGCTTGAGCTTGGCGGTATAGCCGAGCTCCGTGGTGCAGACAGGGGTGAAGTTCTTCGGATGCGAGAACAGCACACCCCACTTGTCGCCAAGCCATTCATGGAAGCGGATCGTGCCTTCGGTCGTTTCGGCGGTGAAATCGGGGGCGGTGTCACCAAGTTGCAGCGTCATGATGCGTCTCCCTCTGGGCTTTGGTCGTGATAGTGAACCTTTAGTTCTTTTATCAGAACATTAGTGCGGCATAAAGAACTCTGTTAAGGAAGGCGCGGCCTCGGGGCGCGCCGGTCCATGAAACCCTCCGGCCTATGTCAGTTTTATGATCCGATCGGTCATCAATATGGCGCTACCCCTATGCGGCCTGGCGATCAGCCTTGCGGTTCTCGTGGCCGGCTATCTCGGCGGCGTCTGGCTGCCTCTGGATGTGCTGTCTCACTTCAGGCTGCACGCCTTGGCGGCAGCGGTCGTCTTCGCGCTGGTTGCGGTGTCCGGCGGGCGGCTCTGGGTGCCGCTCGCCGCGGCAGGCCTGGTATTCTTCTATCTCGCCGTGGGCTTCTCCTGGCTGGCGGCGGACAAGCTCTCAAGCCCTGAGGGAGACTTGAGGGCGGGGGAGCGGCAGGTCAAGCTTCTGTCGTTCAACAGCTGGGTCTTGAACGAGGATCTGGCCGCCATCGAAGGCTTGCTTCGCGCGGAAAACGCCGACGTGGTGGTGATGCAGGAATTTTTTTCCCAGAAGAAGCCGCTGCTCGATCGGGTCGCTGACCTCTATCCGTTCCAAGCCGGATGCGAGCGGCGGATCGCCTGCAGCCTGGTGGTGCTTGCAAAATATCCGATCGCCTCGAGCGAGATCAGCATTCTGCATCCCAGACTCCCAGTGCTGCAGGCCCGGTTCGGGCCAGAGCTGGCCGGGCTTACGGTGGTGAGCGTGCACACGTCGCGGGCGCCATGGATCTACGAGCAGCAGGCGCAGGTCGCGGCGCTTGCTCGCCATGTGGCTCAGCGCAAGGGGCCGCTGATCGTGGCCGGCGACTTCAACGCCACGCCCTATTCGCTGATATTCCAGAGCTTCGTGCGCGGCTCAGGTCTCACCGGCCTACAGCATTGGCCAAGCTGGCCGGCGGTGCCTCTGGCGCTGCCGCAGCTGTCGATCGACCACATGTTCATTTCCGAGGGCGTGCGCCCGATGGTGTCGCCGCGGCCGACCCAGCCCGCTGGATCGGACCATCTGCCAGTCGTCGGCCAGTTTGCGATCTCGGGGCAACGGGACCGTGCGGTTGCGGCGCAATGAGGCCAAAAAGCTTGCCGACCACCTGAAGTGGGTCCAATCTCTGCGATGATCCGGCCCGATTTCGCTTCTCCTTCTCCTGTGCGTTCATGCGGTATTATGTGTTTCTGGCGCTCGCGCCATTGTTCTGGGCCGGCAATTGGGTGGTGGGCCGCGGGGTTCACGATATCATCTCGCCCATCGGCCTGAACTTCTGGCGGTGGTTCATCGCGACGCTCATCCTTCTGCCGGTCGGCCTGCCCGCCGTCATGCGCCAGTGGCCCGTGGTCCGCAGGGAGATGCGTCCTCTTCTTCTGATCGCGCTCACCGGCGGGGTGTGCTTTTCGTTCCTGGTCTTCTGGGGGCTCAACCACACCAGCGCCATCAATGGCGTGGTGCTCAATTCGAGCCTGACATTCTTCATCGTCCTGTTCAGCTGGCTCATGCTCGGCGACCGGCTGACGGTTCGCCAGGGGCTGGGCATGATGACATCGGTGCTCGGGGTGCTGGTGGTGGTCAGCCGCGGCGATCCTGGGTTCCTGTTCCATCTCGAATTCGGCTTCGGCGATCTGCTGATCCTGCTGGCGGTGCCCCTATGGGCGCTCTATTCGGTCATGCTGAAGATCTGGCCGACACGCCTCGACGGGCTCGCCCACCTCACCGTCACGGCCGCCCTGTCTGCAGGCCTGTGCGGGCTGGTCTACCCCATAGACATCCTGCTCAACGCCAAGGCGGTGCCGCCCCTCGAGCCAGCCATGATCGGCGCCATGCTGTTCATCGCCGTGTTTCCCTCGATCGGCTCCTTCTTCTTCTGGAGCGAGGGGATCAAGGGTCTCAGCCCCAATATGGCGAGCTACATGTACCCGCTGATGCCTGCCTACGGCACGATCCTGGCGGTGCTGTTCCTGGGCGAGACGCTGCACGGGTTCCAGTTCGTGGGGCTCGCCATCATTCTTGCGGGCGTCTACACCTGCACGGTGCCGCCACGGCGGCGGGTGCAGCCGCAAAATCCGTCGCGCTGAAGACGCATGCGCCCGGCGCAACCCACCTAGGCGGTGTTGGCGGCCTTGTCCTGGTGACAGGACGAGGGTTCCGTCATTATCCTCGCGGCTGAAAACAATCCGGCTATGGATTGGCCCCGAATGGTTTCGAGGAGACAAGCCGATGAATGACGCTGCGGCACGCAAGCCGATCAAGCTCTATTACTGGCCGACCCCGAACGGGTGGAAGATCACCATCGCACTCGAAGAGCTGAACATGCCTTACGAGATCCACTATGTGGATATCGGCAAGGGCGAGCAGTTCGAGCCGTCGTTCCTGGAGATCTCGCCCAATAACCGCATGCCGGCGATCGTCGACCCGGATGGTCCGGGCGGGGAGCCGCTCTCCATCTTCGAGTCCGGCGCGATCCTGCGCTATCTCGCCCAGAAGGGCGGCCGGTTCTATGCAAGCGACCCGCGCGGCCAGGCCAAGATCGACGAATGGCTGTTCTGGCAGGTCGGCGGCCTCGGGCCGATGGCGGGGCAGGCGCACCATTTCCGCAACTACGCGCCCGAAAAGATCCCTTACGCCATCGAGCGGTACACGAGGGAAGTCTCCCGTCTTTACGGTGTTATGGACAAGCGCCTGGCCAAGGCCGAGTTCTTGGCGGGCGATTATTCCATTGCCGACATGGCGGCGTTCCCCTGGGTGGTGCCTTACAAGAACCAAGGGCAGGATCTGGACCAGTTCCCCAATCTCCGCCGGTGGTTCGACACGCTGAAGGCGCGCCCTGCGGTTTCGAAGGGACTGGAGGTTGGCGCCGAGCGGCGGGATCCCAACCGGCTACAGACCGACAAGAAGGCGCGTGAGATCCTGTTCGGTGTCAAAAGCTGAGCGCCGCCCTTGAGCTTTGATTAACCACGTTTCTTAACGCTGCATTCTGCAACATCCGGCAAGATGATCTCGGCCCGGGCAGGAAGGGGTTCAGCCGCTCTGCCCGGGCGGTTCTGGCGCGAGCCGGGTGGTTGTGAGCATGTTGCGTTGGGGGAGTGGGGTCATGGCTCATCTGACCCTCGTTGTGTCGAATGAAAGGCCAGAGCATCCGCAGCGGCATTCGGGCGAGCTGCTGCTCCGCTTGGGCCTCATGGCCCAGGCGGCAGGCGGAGAGCGGGATCTGGTCGCCGCGCACAAATGGATGATCCTGGCAGCCCTGCAGGGCAATGTGGAGGCGCGCAGCCACCGCCGCCAGCTGGCCAGGCACCTGACCCCGGAGCAGATCGCGGAGGCGCATCGGCAGGCGCGCGCGTGGCTCGAGCGGCACTGAGGGGCGGCGACCTAAGGAAGAGACCGGGCGAGCGCCCGCCGGTCCGGCGGGCGCATCTGCTTACCAGGCGGAATTCAGCTGGTTCGGCGTGCTGAAGTCGTGGTCCAGCAGCCGCTGCATGTTCTCGATGAGGTAGCGCTCGCGGTATTGCGACTTCCAGATCTCGGTCTCGCGCACCGCGGCCCGGGCATCGATGCGGTCCTGCTCGCTGTTGAGCGGCGGCAGCTCATCGCGGCCGGGGCCATAGACAAAACCCTGGGGAATGAATTGCTCGGCGGCGTGGCTGGCCACCAGGCTGGTGGTGCCCACGATCAGCGCGACGGCCAAACCCGAAAAGTGCCTCTTGAACATAATGCCGATCTCCTTGCGCGACGTGCAATCTGCGGGTCTGCTCATCTCGCTTCACTGAACTGGCTACACATTGGCTGCGACATGAACCTCTGGATCGGCCGCACCGCCGTCCCCTTGCTCATATAAGCACAGCAAGCGTTTGGCTCCATGCAGAATTTCACGGTCGGTCCACTTCTTGTCGGCCTTGCGGCAACTGCGCAACGTTGCAATGGAAAGCGCCGGAAAGGCCCGCGGTTCCGCAATCAGCCTAAGGCCCGGTCCTTACTCAAAGATGGATGAGGATGAAACCAGGAAACCCGGCCCCGAATACGCACGCCTTCGGGCCCGGACAGAGAGGATTTCAGCGGCTAGCGGCCTTCAGGGGCTCCGTGCCGGCGGCCGATTTGGTGAGATAGGCCACGATGCCTTCACCGCCGCGCAGGATGTCCTGCTCCATGGCGCGGCGCGCCTTCGGCCCGTCGCGCCGCTCCAGGGCTTCGATCAGGTGGATGTGCTCGTCGGCGATCAGGTAATCCGGCGGGATATCCTCGTGATAGACCTTGAGAATCGGGCCCATGGAGACCCACAGGCTCTCGATCTGGGCGACCAGCATTTCCAGGCGCGAGAGGCGGTAGACGCCGAAATGGAAATCGCGGTTGAGGCGGTTGGCGGTGGTCGCATCGCCGGCATTGCGGGCAGCCTCGAACTTGGTCTGGATCGCGCGGAGATGACCGATGTCCTCAGGCGTGGCGTGTTCGGCGGCCCGCTCGGCGGCGAGGCCTTCCAGGGCGATGCGGATGGTGCGGATCTCCAAATAGCGCGGCAGGTCGAGCGCCGGCACGGTGACGAAGCGGCCGGAGCGCATTTCGAGGCCACGCTCGCTGACGAGCCGCAGGCAAGCCTCGCGCACGGGCGTGACGCTGGTGCCCAGCTTGTCCGCCAGATCCTGCAGGACCAGACGCTGGCCCGGGCCGAAGGCGCCGGAGATGAGCGCTTCGCGCAAGGTGGAATAGACGCGGGTCGAGAGATTGCCGGGCTCCAGGCGCTGGATCATCGCGTCATCCTCATAAGCTCGCCAGCGCCTCCCGGGCGACCGCCTCGATGCCCGGCGCATCCAGGCGGTAATGGGCATAAAGATGAGTCGGCGGCGCGATCAGGCTGTATTCATCCATGATGCCATGGCGGATCAGCCGCGCTTCGCCGCCGGTCTCGGCCATGACCTCGGCGACCGCACCGCCCAGCCCGCCGATGATGTTGTGCTCCTCGACGGTGAGGATGAGCTTGGAGCGCATGGCCTGAACCACGGCATCGCGATCGAGCGGCTTGATGGTATGCATGTCGACGAAGCCGACGGAGCGGCCCTCGGCGCGCAGGGCCTTCACTGCCTGAAGCGCCGGGTGCACCGTGCTGCCGCAGGCGATGACGGTGAGCTCCTCGCCCTCGCAATGGGTGACGGCCTTGCCGAAGCGGAACTCGCCGGCGTCGTCATAGACCTGCGGGTCGTGGCCGCGGCCGATGCGGAAATAGATGGGCTGACGATAGTTTACAGACGCCTTGAGGGCGGTGGCGAATTGTACGCCGTCGGCGGGGGCGACCACGGTGAGGTCGGCGATCGACCGCATGATGGCGATGTCTTCGGTGGCATGGTGGGAGGTGCCGTAGAAGCCCATGGCGATGCCGGTATGGTGGCCGATGAGCCGCACCGGCAGGTCGGAATAGGCGATGTCGGTGCGGATCTGCTCGCAGCAGAGCAGGGCGAGGAAGGACGCGAAGGTCGCCACATAGGGCATGATGCCGGTGGTGGCGAGGCCTGCGGCCGCCGATACCATGTTCTGCTCGGAAATGCCGAACTGGATGAAGCGCTCGGGGTGCTTGCGGGCGAAGGCGGCGAGGCCGTTGGAATATTGCAGGTCGGCGGTGATGGCCGCCACGGGATGGCCGGCATCGGCGAGCTCGTTCAGTGTTTGCGCCAGCACACCCAGGGTGGGCGCGCGGGTGGCCAGCTGCCGATAGTGCCAGGACGCCGGGTCGACCGGTCCGTTCATCGGGCAAGTCCCCGCTTCAGTTCGGCAATGGCCAGCGCCTCGTCCTCTGGGCCGAGATAGCCGAGATGCCAGCCGTGCTCCTTCTCCATATAGCTGACGCCCTTGCCCTTGACGGTGTTGGCGATAATGCAGGCCGGCTGCCGCCGCGAGCGGTCCGCCTTGACCCTGCGCAGGGTGGCGACAAGGGCCGCCATGTCGTGGCCGTCGACTTCGTGCACCTCCCAGCCGAAGGCGCGCCATTTCTCGTCCAGCGGCTCGATGCCGATGACGTCAGGCACGCTGCCGTCGAGCTGAACGCCGTTGCGGTCGACGATGGCGACGAGGTTGGCGGTGCGGTGATGGCTCGCGGCCATGGCGGCGGCCCAGACCTGGCCTTCCTGCATCTCGCCGTCGCCGAGCAGCACATAGGTCAGAAAATCCTTGTTCTGCATGCGCGCGCCGAGGGCCATGCCGAGGCCGGCGGACAGGGCATGGCCGATCGAGCCGGAGCTGAAGTCCACACCCTTGACCAGGCGGCGGTCGGGATGATCGCCCAAGGGGCTGCCGAGACGCGTGTAGCTGTCCAGCATGTCCTTGGGGAAGAAGTCGAGATCGGCGAGGATGGGGAACAGGCCGACGGCGGCATGGCCCTTGCCCATGAGGAAACGGTCGCGGTCCGGCCACTCCGGCTCGCCGCGGCGCAGGCGCATCACATCGTAATAGAGGGCGGCGAAGATCTCGGCGCAGGAGAAGACGGAGGAGTAATGGCCCACCTTGGCGATGGAGATGAGCCGCACGGTTTCGAGGCGCACGAACAGGGCGCGGTCGATGAGAAAGTCGAGCTCCTGGCGCGATGGCGCCCGATCCTGGTCGCCCGGTGTTTCGGCCTGTGACGTGGTCTGGGCCATTCCCCCGCCTTCCTGATCTGCCCATCTTCAGAGCCGTTGACGACTCCAGTCAAATGATATCGTATAGGATATAACATTGATCTTGGCGAGGGGCGCAAGATGGATCTTGGCCTCGCTGGCCGAGACGGCAGTGGGGGTCGAGGGCCGTGTCCGACGGTCGCATCAGGGGAGATGAGGGATGTCACTACGCGTCATGAGCATGGCCGCCGGGCTGTTGTCGGCGCTGACGATGGGTCACCTGGCGCAGGCGCAGGAGGTGTTCGTCTGGGCGGATGCGGCCGAGCCAACCACGGTCGATCCGGCCAAGGTCAATGTGAATCACGAGATGACCATCGCCCGGAACGTGTTCGACCGGCTCGTGAACTACGACCTCAAGCAGCCGGACAAGCTCTTGCCGGGGCTCGCCACGAGCTGGAAGCAGGACGGCACCAAGTGGACCTTCACCCTGCGGGACGGGGTGAAATTCCATGACGGCACCCCGTTCGACGCCGAGGACGTGAAGGCCACCATCGAGCGCGACCTGCGCATCGGCCAGGGCCAGAGCTATTTGATTGCCGACATCGACAAGGTGACGGTGGTCGATCCCAAGACGGTGGAGATCGAGACCAAGGCGCCGAACGTGTTCCTGGCGGGCAATCTCGCCCGCAGCGAGATCATGTCGGCGGAGGACATTGCCAAGCACGCCAGCGAGCCGGACAAGGGGGACGCCTATTTCAACGAGAACGCCAACGGGACCGGCCCCTACAAGATGGTGAGCTGGACGCGCGGGGCACAGATCGACCTGGAGCGCAACAAGGACTGGTGGGGCACGTTTCCCGACAAGGCCTATGACCGGGTGATCGACCGGTTCGTGACCGAAGGCTCGAACCGCGCCCGTGGCCTGGAAGGTGGCGAATACGACCTCGCCAATTTCGTGCCGCGCGACGAGGCGCTGCGCATCGGCAAGAGCCCCGGTTTCACTCTGGTCGAAGGCAACAATCTGTGGGCGTGGCCGGCGATCTACCTGAATTCCACGCTCGCGCCGACCGATAACGCGGATTTCCGCGACGCACTGACCAAGGTCTATGACTACAACGCCATGAACCAGTACTTCCAGGGTTCATCGGTGACGCCGCGCGGACCCGTTCCGGCCTGGGTGCCCGGCAGTCCCGAGAACGACATGGCGCCCATTCAGCAGGATGTCGAGAAGGCGAAGGCGGCGCTGGAGAAGGCCGGCGTGACCAACCCGACCATGAAATGCTCGGTGCCGTCGGAGTTCACCGAGTTCGCCTTCGCGGCCACGGTGCTGCAGGCCTCTGCTGCGCAGATCGGCATCACGGTCGAGATCGAGCTTCTGCCTTTCGTAGAGGCGATCACCGCGGCCAAGTCGAACAAGAGCAATTGCTTCATCATCGGCAATGCGAACCTGAGCCCGACCGATCCGACCAAGTTCTTCGCGGCCCATTACCTCACGGGCGGGTTCTATAACGCGGCCAATTATTCCAACCCGGAGCTCGACGCGCTGGTCGCCAAGATCCCGACGATCACGGACGACAAGGAGCGGTACGAGGCGCTGAAGAAGGCGGCGGAGATGGTGGTCGACAGCCACACCATCATCTGGACGGCGAGGCCAACGACCGTGGTGCCGGTGCCGGACCACGTGCAAGGCTACCAGATCGACCCGGCCGAATATATCAATGTGCGGCTGTGGGAACTGCACGAGAAGTAAGGGGCGATGGCAGGGTTTCTGGTCAGGCGTGTTGGTTGGGCCCTGCTTGTCCTCCTGGTGGTGGCGACCGTCACCTTCTTCCTGAGCCGCGTGGTGCCGGCGGATCCGGCGGCTTTCCTGGCGGGGCAAAACGCTTCCGCCGAGACGGTCGCCCGGATCCGCGCCGAATACGGGCTCGATAAGCCGCTGCTCAGCCAGTATGTGGACTATCTCGCGGGGCTGACGCGCGGCGATTTCGGCCTGTCGCTCCGGACCAAGCAGGCGGTGGCCGAAGACCTCGCCCAGTTCCTGCCGGCTACGCTCGAGCTGCTGATCGTCAGCTTCATCATCTATATCGCGGTGAGCTTCGCCCTGGCGGTGGCGGCGGCACGGCGCCAGGGTGGCGCGGTGGATAGCGGCATCCGGCTGTTCACCATGCTGGGCAGCGGCATCCCGGTGTTCTGGCTGGGCATGGCATTGCAGTTCATCTTCTTCTACAAGATGGGCCTGCTGCCGCTCAGCGGACGCTTTCCCCTGCGCGAGGTGGCGCCGCCTGTGGTGACCGGCTTCCTGCTGATCGACACACTGCTGGCGGGCGACCTTGCCGCCTTCTGGTCGGCGGCCAAGTGCCTGGTGCTGCCGGCGTTGACCATCGTCATCAACCTTCTGGCGGTGGGCACGCGCATGTCGCGGGCCGCGCTCATCAGTGAATATCAGAAGCAATATGTGAAGACGGCGCGCGGCAAGGGGGTGGGAGCG
The DNA here is from genome assembly GCF_005281615.1 of Rhodoligotrophos defluvii. NCBI lineage: Bacteria > Pseudomonadati > Pseudomonadota > Alphaproteobacteria > Hyphomicrobiales > Rhodoligotrophaceae > Rhodoligotrophos > Rhodoligotrophos defluvii. The sequence continues at coordinate 23,280 of NZ_SZZM01000008.1, forward strand.
TCGCGGGTGCTGTACAAGCATGTGCTGCGCAACGCGCTCTCGCCGCTGCTGACCGTCACCAGCATGCAGTTCGGCTACATGATCAGCTGGGTGATCCTGGTGGAGGTGATCTTCGACTGGCCGGGCATCGGGCTCTATGCCTACAAGTCGTTCCAGGTGTTCGACTACGCGCCGGTGGTGGCCCTGGCCATTGTCTCGACCGCGGTGTTCTCGCTGATCAACGTGATCCTCGACCTGTTGGCGCCGGTGATCGATCCGCGGGTGCGGAGCGCGGCGGCATGAGCACGCCGGCCGAACCCGCTGCCGCCCCGGCGAGGCGGCGCGTGCGTTCCAGCGGCGTGCTGGTGGCGATCGCCTGGTGCGTGCTGGCAGTGCTCTTGGCCTTCGCGCTGTTTCCCGAGCTGATCGCGCCACGCAGCCCGATCGCCCTCGACATCATGAACCGGCTGAAGCCGCCGAGCCCCGCTTATCCGTTCGGCACCGATGAGGGCGGGCGCGATCTGCTCTCACGGGTGATCTACGGCACCCGCTATTCCCTTGGCGTGGCGGTGGCGATCGTGTTCAGCGCGGCTGTCTTCGGGGTGGTGTATGGGGCGATCGCCGGCATGGCGCGGCCATGGATCGACGAGATCCTCATGCGCATCGTGGACGTGTTCTTCGGCTTTCCCGCGCTGGTCTTGGCCTTGGCAGTGGCCGCGGCCATGGGGCGGGGCTTATGGAGCGTGACCCTTGCCTTGTCGATCATCTGGTGGCCCGGCTTTGCCCGGCTGGTGCGCGGCGAGGTGATGCGCATCAAGGAATTGCCCCATGTGGAGGCGGCGCGCTCGCTGGGCGTGCCGACGCTGACGCTGGTGCGGCGGCACATTCTGCCCTTCGTGTTCCAGGAGGTGAATGTGCGGCTGACCACCGACATCGGCTATGCGCTGGTGGCGGTGACTGCACTGTCGTTCCTGGGGCTTGGCGCGCAGTCGCCGACGCCGGAATGGGGCCTGTTGATCCGCGACAGTCGCAACTATTTCGGCAATGCCTGGTGGTATCTGGTGTTTCCCGGCGTGATGGTGATGATCACCACTGCCGCCTTTTCCATCATCGGCGACAGTTTCGCCCCGAAGCAGACGTCGGGGGCGGTACCATGATCCTGTCGGTGCGCGATCTTGCCATCAGCTTCGACACGGCGGTCGGCCCATTGCGGGCGGTGGACGGCATCTCCTTCGACGTGGCGGAAGGCGAGTTCTTCCTGATCATCGGCGAATCCGGCTCAGGCAAGACGCTCACCGGCAGCGCCATCGTGGGCCTGACCCCGCCCGAGGCGCGGCTGTCCGGCTCGATCCGGTTCCAGGGGCGCGAGCTGCTCAACCGTCCGGATGCGGAGCTGCGCGAGGTGCGCGGGCGCGATATCGGCATCGTCTACCAGAACCCGCTGAGCGCCATGAACCCGGTGTGGCCGGTGGGCGACCAGATTGCCGAGGCGCTGCTGGTGCACGGGCTGGCGGACCGCAAGGGCGCGGCCAAGCGCGCGGTGGAGCTGCTGGAGCGGGTGCATCTGCCCGACCCCCAGCGGGTGGCGCGGGCCTATCCGCACGAGATCAGCGGCGGCATGCGGCAGCGGGCGATGATCGCCATGGCGCTGGCCTGCGGGCCGAAGCTGCTGATCGCGGACGAGCCGACCACCGCGCTGGACGTGACCATCAAGGCGCAGGTGCTGGAGCTTCTGGCCGAGCTGCGCGACGAGATGGGGCTGACGGTCATTCTCATCACCCATGACATGGGCGTGGTGGCGGAGCTCGCCGACCGCATTCTGGTGATGTATGCGGGACGGGTGGCGGAGATCGGCCCGGCGGATGCGCTGATGACGGCGCCGGCGCATCCCTATACGGAAGCGCTGATGCTGAGCGGGGCCATCGCCGAGACGCCGTTCAAGGCAACGCTCAGGGCCATTCCCGGCGCAGCGCCCGGCCTCGGTGGTCAGCGCGAGGAATGCCGGTTCCATGCGCGCTGCCCGCGCGCCGAGGCGGACTGCCGGAGGATGAAGCCGCCGTTGCGGCCGCTGGGGGGCGGTGAGGCGGCCTGTTTCCATCCGCTGGTGGAGGCGCCGGTGCCGGCATGAGCGCGCTGCTCGAACTCGACCAGGTGGTGAAGGCGTTCCGGCAGCGCGGTGCCCGCGGCCGCGAGATCCGCGCGGTGGATGGCGTGTCGCTGACGGTCAACCGGGGCGAGACGTTAGGCATTGTCGGGGAGAGCGGGTGCGGCAAATCGACGGTGGCGCGGCTTGCCCTGCGGCTGCTCGAGCCGACGGCGGGGCGCGTGCGCTTCGCCGGTGAGGATATCACCTTGGCGCGGCCTGCGGCGCTGATGCCCGTGCGGCGGCGCATGCAGGCGATCTTCCAGGACCCGCTCGCGTCGTTCAACCCGAACATGACCATTCGCCAGATCATGGCGGAGCCGTTCGAAACGCATGGCCTGAAGCCGGAGGAGGGGATCGAGGCGCGGGCCCGGGCGCTACTCAAGGCGAGCGGCATGGCCGATGTGGATCTCTCCAAGCGGCCGGCGGCGTTTTCCGGCGGGCAGCTGCAGCGCATCGCCATCGCGCGGGCGCTGGCGCTGGAGCCGGAGCTGATCATCGCGGACGAGCCGACCTCGGCGCTCGACCCCTCGATCCAGGCGCAGATCGTGAATGCGCTGCTGGAGATCCAGAAGGCGCGCGGCATCGCCTATATGATCATCTCGCACGATCTCGACGTGCTCGGCCACATGGCCGACCGGCTGGCGGTGATGTATCTGGGCGTGGTGGTCGAGACCGGGCCGGGGCCGCAGGTGATGAACCTGCCGCTGCATCCCTATACCCAGGCGCTGCTCTCTGCGGCGCCTACCCTCAAGGCGCGGCGCGACCGCTCGTGGCGGCGCATTTTGCTGCCGGGCGATCCGCCCAATCCGGCAGCGGTGCCGCAGGGCTGCCGGTTCCATCCGCGCTGCTCGCTTGCCCGCGACATCTGCCGCAGAGATGTGCCGCCGCTGCGGCCCGTAGCGGATAATGGCCAGTTGGTCGCCTGTCATTTCGCGCCCGACGAGACCAGGACGCGGGGCGAGGCGATTTCGCTGGCCCGTCGCGGGCTGCCGATGCGCTCCCAGGAGGTGATCGCGTGACCAAGTACAAGGTGGAAGTGGAGGGACTTGGGTTTCCCGAGGGGCCGGTGTCGCTGCCGGACGGTTCAATCGCCTTTGTCGACCTGACGCATCAGAAGATCCGCCGGTTTCATGATGGCGACCTGACTGAGCTATCCGCGCTGGAAGGCTCGCCCAACGGCATGCGCTTGGGTGCGGATGGGCATCTCTATGTCTGCAATAATGGGGGGCTGAGACCCAGCCGCGCCCATGGGCTGATGCGGGCGGAGCCGGAGATTTCCGGGCGCGTGCAGCGGGTTGCGCTGGATGGAACGGTCGCCGACGTGGCGGTGGATCTGCCAGGGGCGAAGCCGTCGCGGCCCAACGACCTGCAGTTCACGCCGGAGGGCGACATCGTCTTCACCGACCCGCAGAATTGGGAAACGCTGGGCAGCGCGCCCGACCGGTATCATGGCGGGCAGCTGCTGAAGGCGAGCCTTCAGGGCGAGGTCGAGGTGATGGCAGAGATGGAGGGCTTCCCCAACGGGCTCGTCTTCCATCCGGATGGATCGCTGCTGGTGGGCACCAGTGTCGGACATAAGCTGTTCCGCTTTTCCTGGGAGAGCGGCCGGGCCGGCGCGGCGGAGGAATGGCAGCGCTTCGATGACCGGTTCGGTCCGGACGGCATGGCGGTGCACGAGGACCGCATCTATCTCGCCGGGAGCGTCGGTGATCGGATCGCGGTGCTCGATCTCTCCGGGCGTCTCATCCGCATGATCGACATGGGCTGGGGGAGCGATCCGACCAATCTCTGCATCCACCAGGGACTGTTGTGGGTGACCCTGGGCTATCCCGGGCAGCTCGTGTCCATGGAACTGTAGGCCTCTCAGCTAATGACGAGCAATTCTCAATGACCACGCCCATGAATACACGCCCGCGCCGCATCGGCCCGATGCATGCGGATGAAAGCTGGCTCGACCGGCGCTGGTACGAGGCGCCGCGCGAGGACCCTGCCGCGCCTGAGGTCTATACCTATACGGATGCGATCTCCTATGAGGCGGGCGACGAGGTCTTGTTCCACAGCAGCACCCATGCGGCTGAGTGGTCGCTGGAGATCATCCGCGATGGCCTTGTGCCCCGTAGCGTGCACCAGGCGATGGTGCCCGGCCGGTTCACGCCCATGCCGAGAGATGCCTACAGGGCGGGCTGCGGCTGGCCGGTAGCCTATCGCTGGCGCATTCCGGAGGATATGCCATCGGGGTTCTACCGGATGGTGTCGCGCTGCGAGCGGCCCGATGGCAGCCATTTCGTGCAGGACCATTTCTTCGTGGTGCGGCCCAAGCCCGGCCAGCCCACGGCCAAGCTGCTGATGCTGCTGCCGACGGCGACGTATGAGGCCTATAACGACTGGGGCGGCGCCAACCACTATATCGGCATAGATGGGCCCAATGGGGACCAGGCCTCGCCGATCTTGAGCCAGCTCAGGCCATGGACCCGGGGCATGGTGTGGCATGCGCCGGATTCACCACGGCTGTGCTCGCCCATGCGGCGGTTCGGCCAGCCGCCGACCTATCACATGAAAGAATGGACCTATGCCCATGGCTACGGCTTCTTCTGCCATGCGGCGGGCTGGGCGCAGTTCGACCGGCATTTCGCGGTGTGGGCCGAACGCGAGGGCTATGCCTTCGACATGATCACCCAGACCGACCTCCATTACCGGCCGGAGCTGCTCGATGCCTATCCGGCCCTGGTGGTGGTGGGGCATGACGAATACTGGTCGCGGGAGATGCGGCTTGCGGTCGAGGCCTATGTGGAGCGCGGTGGCCGGTTCGCCCGGTTCGGCGCCAATTTCACCTGGCAGATTCGGCTGGAGGACGAAGGCCGCAGCCAGGTCTGCTACAAGACCCGGGCGCCTGTGGAGGACCCGGTGCGCGACGGGCCGAATAGGCAGTTGCTGTCCACCGCCTGGGAGGATCATCGCGTGGCCTGGCCAGGGGCCAGCACGGTGGGCGTGAACGGGCTCGGCGGCGTCTATGCCTCATGGGGCGGGTTCGTGCCGCGGGGCAATCGCGGCTTTACCGTTTACCGCCCGGAGCATTGGATCTTCGCCGGCACCGACCTCTCTTATGGCGACGTGTTCGGGGCGGAGGCGGAAATCTTCGCCTATGAGGTGGACGGGGTGGATTATACGTTCCGGGATGGGCTGCCTTACCCGACCGGGGCGGATGGCACGCCGAAGGAGGTTGAAATCCTCGCCATGTCGCCGGCGGTGCTGACAGAAGGCGATTTCCGCATCGAAGCCTTCCGCCACTATATCGGCAACAATGACCAGGTGCAGAAGGCCGAGATGGTCTATGGCGAGGTGAGCCCGGAGACCATGGCCAAGTCGAGATACGGCGCCGGCATGATGGTGCATATGCCGCGGGGCAAGGGCGAGGTGCTGACCGCCGCCACCTGCGAATGGGTGATGGGGCTTGCGCGCAACGAGCCGTTCACGCAACAGATCACCCGCAACGTGCTCAATCGGTTCTGCGGGAGCGAATAGGTGGCGGGCAAATTGCTGTTCGGCGCATTGGCCGACGATCTGACCGGCGGGGTGGAGCTGGCCGGCATGCTGGCGGCCGGGGGTGCCGCGACGCAGCTGGTGACCGATGCGGCCGCCGTGGACGAGGTGCGCGGGGCGGATGCCATCGTCATCGCCCGGCGCACCCGGGTGATCCCGGCGGCGGACGCGGTCGCCGCTTTCCGCGAGGGCGGAGAAGCCCTCAAGGCGCACGGCGCCCGGCAGATCTTCTACAAATACTGCGCGACGTTCGACTCGACGCCGGCCGGCAATATCGGCCCTTGCGCGGATGTGCTGCGCGAGATCACGGGGGCCGACGGCACCCTGTTCTGCCCGAGCTTTCCGGAACCGGAGCGCACGGTCTATCAGGGGCATCTCTTCGTGGGCAGCGCGCTCGTGTCCAATTCGCCGAAGCGGCTCGACCCGCTGACGCCGATGACCGAGCCGGACCTGGTGAAGGTGCTGCAGGCGCAGACCGCAACCAAGGTTGGGCTGGTGGCGCTGCCCACGGTGCTGGCGGGCGCGGAGGCGGTGCGTGCGGCCGCGCGTGCCCTGTTCGCGGCGGGCACAGCCTATGCCATCGTGGACACGGTGAGCGAGAGCGATCTCGTCACCATTGCGGAAGCGACCTGGGACTGGCCGCTGATGACCGGGGGCTCGTCCGTTGCGGCCTATTATCCCGGCCTGTGGCAGCGGCACGGGCTGCTTCAGGCTAAGGTGCCGGCGCCGCTGCCTGGCATGGACGGCCCGGGCGTGGTGCTGGCGGGCAGCTGCGCCGCTCAGACCCAGGCGCAGATGGCGGCGTTTGCTGAGTATCATCCGGTGCTGGGCATCGATCTGACCGCCAGCGAGAACGTGGAGGCGAGTGTCGCGCGGGCGCTGGACTGGGCGGAGCGCCAGGCAAGCGCCGCGGTGGGCTTCACCACCGCTGAGACTGCGGAAAGCGTTGCGGCGGCGCAGAGCGCTCTGGGCCGCGACGGGGCGGCCCGCCGGGCCGAGCAGATCCTGGCGGCCCTCGCCAAGCAGCTAGTCGAGCGCGGAACGCGGCGGCTGGTGGTGGCGGGCGGCGAGACCTCGGGCGCGGTGGTGGAGGCTCTGGGCATTCGCCGCATGACGGTGGCGCCGTTCACCCGGCCCGGCATCGGCCTATGCGTGACTGATGCTCCGGAGCCGCTGGCCCTGTGCCTCAAATCCGGCAAGCTCGGCAGCCGCGACATGTTCGCCGAAGCCCTGGCCACCATGGGCCGGGCTCACGCGTAGTCTAGCGCGCGATCGTCGCCCGCGCGTCCACCGCCACCGGCTTGCCGTCGGAGGCGCGGATCACCAGAGGATTGATATCGAGTTCCAGAAGGGTGCCTGCATGGTCGTGCGCCAGCCAGGAAACCCGGGCGACCGCATCGGCGATGGCGGCGAGATCGGCGGGCGGGCGGCCGCGATAGCCGTCAAGCAGCGGGAAACGGCGCAGGCGCCGCAGCATCTTTTCCGCCTGTGCTTTGTCGACCGGGGCGGGCGCCAGCACGGTATCGGGGTCGAGCTCCACGGTGATGCCGCCGAAGCCCACCAGTACCATGGACCCGAACTGCTCGTCGCGCTTCACCCCGATGATGAGCTCGTCGCGCCAGCGTACCATTTCCGAGACCAATCCGCCGCGGAACAGGCTGTCGGGCGCGTGTTCGGCGATCATCTCCTCGATCTCGTCCCAGGCGGCGCGCACGGCCTCAGCCGATGTGAGGTTGAGGCGGACGCCGCCGATATCGCTCTTATGCACGAGGCCCTCGGCGACCACCTTCAGCACCACGGGAAAGCCGATGCGCTCGGCGGCATTCACGGCCTCGCGCCTGTCGGCACAGAAGGTTTCCCGCGCGACCGGCACGCCATAGGACTGGAGGAGATCCTTTACCTCATGCTCCAGCAGCGGACCGGCGAGGTGCTGGTCGGCGCTGGGCAGCCCGGCCGGCCGCACAGGTGTTGTCTTGGCGGGCTGGCGGTCGAGCAGGCTCATATAGCCTTTGAGCATGCGGACCGCATCGTCGACCCGGTCGACAAAGGGGCAGCCGATGCGGCGCAGTTCCTGCCGCACCCCGTCAGCGGCGCTGCCCGGCATCACCGCCAGCGCGAAGGGCTTGCCGGCCGCCATGAAGCCGCTGCCGATCTCCACCGCCGCCGCCTCGTAGCGGGGCGTGGTGGTGAGCATGATAAGCGAGGCGCTGACATCGGGGTCGGCGGTGAAGGTTTCGATGATCTCGTCGGATGAGCCGGGCACATCAGGCCCCAGCCTGCCGCCGAGGTCGATGGGGTTGTCGGCCTGTGGCGGCAGGAGCAGGCCGCGCAGCCGCTGCTTGCTTTCGGGCCGAAGCTCGGCCAGGCGCAGGCCGCTCTCGGCGATGCGGTCGACCCCGATGCCGGCGCCGCCGCCGGAGGGCGAGAACACGCCGATGCCGGAGCCCTTGGGCGGACCATAGCGCACCAGCATGTCGGCCAGCAGCAGCATGCCGTCCGGGTCGTCCAGGGTGATCACCCCGGCGTCGCGGCACACCGCCTCGAAGGCGCTATAGGCGCCGGCCAGGCTGGCGGTGTGCGAGCGGGCCGCCTTGACACCGGCTTCGGTGCGGCCGGTCTTGACCACCAGTACGGGCTTGCCGGCCTGGGCCGCCTTTAGGGCCAGGTGGCGGAAGCGGGGCCCATCCTTCAGCCCCTCGATATACATGCAGATGACCCGGGTGGTGGGATCGGCGATCAGGTACTCGAAGAAGTCGCAGATTTCGAGGTCGGCCTGGTTGCCGAGCGAGACGCAGGCGCTGAAGCCGATCCCCGCGTCATGGGCGCGGTTATAGGCGGCCACCATGAGCGCGCCGCTCTGGCTGATGAAGCCGATGGCGCCGCGGTGCAGTTGCGGCACCTCGAGCACCAGGGACGAGCTCAGGGCCAAGTTGTGATGCGGGTTGATGAGGCCCATGCAATTGGGGCCGACCAGGCGCATGGCGGACGCGCGGGCCAGGGCAACCATCTCGTCCTGGATGCGGGCGCCCTGCTCGTCGGCCTCGGCAAAGCCGGTGGTGATGATGATGACGGCGCCCACGCCGGCGGCGGCACAGCCTTCGAGCGCCGCCACGATGCGGTCCTGCGGCACGGCGAGGATGGCGACATCGATGGGTTCTCCCACGGCGCGGATGTCGGGATAGGCGGGAATGCCGTTGACGGTGGCCCGGTTCGGGTTGATGGGCACGATGCGGCCGGCAAAGCCGTGCTTCATCAGGTAGTGCAGAATGCGCCCGCCGAACTTGCCCCGATCCTCGGAGGCGCCGAACACCGCCACCGACCGGGGCCTCAAGATGCGTTCGACCGAGCCCTGCACCTTAACCGCTTCCATGTTCCATCAACTCCACATCACACGAAGGCCGAGGCGCCGACCAGTTCCCGCCCGACCACCAGGCGCTGAATGCCTGAGGTGCCGTCGATGACGGTGAGCATGCGCGCATCCCGCCAGCAGCGTTCGACCTCGGCCTGCTCGGAAAGACCGTAGGCGCCCATGCAATCCATGGCCTGGTGGCAGGCGCGCACCGCCGCCTCGGTGGCATAGAGCTTGGCAAGCGAGGCTTCCCGCGGGCAGCGCTCGCCCTGGTCGAGCCGCCACAGGGCCTGGAGGGCGAGCAGGCGGCTGGCTTCCACCTGCGCATCGGCATCGGCGAGCACGGTCTGGATCGCCTGAAAGCGGGCGAGAGGCCGGCCGAAGGCGTGGCGCTGGCCGACATAATCAATGGCAAGGCTCAGGGCATGGCGGGCAATGCCGGCGGCCTGCAGGGCGATCAGCGCGCGGGAGGCCTCGATGGCCTTGAGGAAGGCTTCGGAGGCAGCGCCCGGGCTGCCCAGCAGGCTGTCGGCGGGAACGGGAACGTTTTCGAACCAGACCTCGGCAAAGGAGAGATTGCGGATGCCCACGCACGGGATTTCCTCGTGGCTCCAGGGCGAATGTTCCCGCTCCACGAACAGCCGGCTGGTGCCGGCCGCGGCACCCTTCTCAGGGTCGTTCACCACCAGCACGGTCATGGCATCGGCCACGCCGCCGAGCTTGATCCAGCGCTTGCGGCCGTTCAGGCGGAACTTGTCCCCGTCGCGCGCGGCCGTGGTCTGGAGGTTGCGGATATCGGATCCGGCCTGCGGCTCGGTGATCGCGGCGGTGGCCACCATGTCGCCTGCGAGCAGCTTGGACAACCAGCGCGCCTTCTGTTCGGGCGAGCCGAGATAGTAGATCGAGCGCGGCGGCACCACTTCGGCCAGCAGCACCGGGGAGGGGGCCAGCGCCTCCAGCAGCAGCCCGTAATCCACATAGCTGAGCCCGGCGCCGCCGGCCTCCCTGGGGATGGTGCTGCCGACATAGCCCAAGGGCGCCAGGGCCTTGTAGAGCGCGCGCAGGTCTTCAGCCGTGAGCTTCTGCCCCGGTGGTATGCGGGCGGCGAGCGGCCGCACCACCGTCTCGACCGCGTCGCGGGCGCGAGCCTGAAGCTCCTGCTGTTGCTTGGAGAGGGCGAAATCCATGGGATTATCCCTATTCGCCGGTGAAGACCGGCTGGCGCTTTTCGTGGAAGGCGGCCATGCCCTCCTTGGCGTCCTTGGTGGCGAGGATGCGCTGGGCCCACTTCTCCTCGAGCACGGCGGCCCGGTCCGGCCCGTCGTAGTATTGCGCGCGCACCGCCTGCTTGATGGCCTGCATGGGCAAGGGCGCGCCGCTGGCCAGCCGCTTGGCGGTGGCGGCGACCGCGGCGTCGAATTCGGCATCGGGCACCACCTTGCTCACCAGGCCCAGCTCCAGGGCGCGGGCGGCGTTCACATCCTCGCCCAGCAGCAGCAGATCGAGGGTGCGGTTGCGGCCGATATGGTGCACCAGGCGCACCATGCCGATGCTCCAGGTGGGGATGATGCCGAGATAGACGTCACCGGCGCGGAACTTGGCGGTGTCGGAAGCGATGCGGATATCGGCCGCCCAGGCGAGCCCGGTGCCGCCGCCGATGCACCAGCCGCGCACCGCGCTGATCACCGGCTTGGGAAAGGTCTCGATGCGCTCGACCAGGAAGCGGCCGAGCTCGCGGAACGAGCGGCCGGTCTCGGCGGTGTGGCGGCTCTCGTCGCCCAAATCGGCACCGGCGGAGAAGGCGCGGTCGCCGGCGCCCCTGAGCGCGACGACCCGGGTTTCGGCCTCGGCCTCGATCTCATCGAAGGCGGTGCGCAGATCGTTCAGCATGGCGAAGCTGGCAAGATTGAAGGGCGGCTTGTTCAGGGTGATGGTGGCGATCCCATCGGCCCGCTCGACAATGATCTCATCGTACATGGATACGCCTTTCTATTTCCGGATGTTGACGAGGCCGCCCAGGCGATCGAGCACCAGCACGAGGGCGATGGACAGCACGATCAGCATGGTGGAGATGGCGGCGACCGTCGGGTCGACCTGGTCGGTCAGGTAGTTGTAGATGCGCACCGGCAGCGTCTGGTAGCTCGGCCCGGTGACGAAGATGGTGACCGTCACCTCGGAGAAGGAAATCAGGAAGGCCAGCAGGAAGGCGGCCAGGATGCCGCGGCTGCATACCGGCAGCACGATGCGCCAGAGCACGCTGGCGCGCGTCGCGCCCAGGTTCTCGGCGGCCCATTCCACCTCGATCGGCACGGCACTGAGGCTCGACTGGATGGTGCGGATGGCGAAGGGGGTGATCACGACCACATGGGCCATGACCAGGCCGAAGAAGGTGTTGTAGAGCCCGAACAGGTTCATGAATTGCAGCATGGCGATGCCGAACACCACCGCCGGCACGATGAGCGGGGAGAGGAACAGGCCTTCAGCGAGTTCCAGGCCGCGGACGCGCCGGCCGCGCAGCAGCGCATAGGCTGCCAGCAGAGACAGGATGGCGGAGATCAGCGCCGAGACGAAGCCGAGCTGGACGCTCAGGATGAAGGCGTTGAGGAAGCCGGGATAGGCGAAGGAGGCTTCATACCAGCGCAGGGAGAATTCGGAGAAGGGCAGGGCGAAGACCGCGCCGGGGGTGAAGGACATCCAGATCACCACCACGATCGGGGCCAGCATGAAGACGAGCATGGCGATGTTGAGGATGAGCAGCATGCGTCACGCCTCCCTCAGCTTGGCCTGGCGCATGGTGGCCAGACGGCGGGACAGCCAGATGGGGATGAGGGTGGCGATCAGCAGGGCCATGGCCAAGGCGCCGCCGAACGGCCAGTTGAGCTCGATCAGGTTCACCTCATAGGCGACGAAGGAGATGACCCGCGCCCGCGACCCGCCGAGCAGGGCGGGCGTGGCGAAGGCCGCCATGTTCATGGTGAAGTTGATGAAGGCGCCGGCGAGCAGCGCGGGCAGGGTGATGGGCAGGGTGACCCGCAGGAACACCTGCGCGCGTGATGCGCCGAGGTTTTCGGCTGCCCATTTGAGGCGCGGGTCGAGCGCGCTGAGCGCCGCCCACAAGGGCAGCAGCACGAAGAGGAAGTGGCCCTGCACGAGGCCGATGATGATGCCGGTCTCGTTGAACATGAGCTGCAGGGGCGCGCCGATGAGGCCAAGCTCGCGCAAGGCGCGGTTGATGACCCCGTTGCCGCTGAGAATGAGGCTCCAGCCGAAGGCCTTCACCACCACATTCACCAGCCATGGGGCCATGTAGACGAGCAGGAGCAGCGCCTGGGCGCGCTTGGAGAGGCCGGTGATGAAGATGGCCACGGGATAGGCCAGCACGCAGGTGATGAGTGTGATCATGACGCTGATCCGGGCGGTGCGCAGGAAGGTGTCGAGATAGAAGGGGTCGGCCAGACGCGCATAGTTCTCCAGCGTCCAGCGGGAGAAATCGATGCCGGACAGCTCATAGGGATGGAAGCTGTTGATCACCGTCTGGATCAGCGGCCAGACATAGAAGCCCAGCATGATCAGGAGCAGCGGCACCAGCAGGGCAAGCGGCCCGAGACGGCGGGCTTGGGCGTCAGCGGCCATGGTCCGGTTCCTCCGGTCGGGCGATGACATCGCCGCGACTCCAGCCGATGCGCACCCTGTCGCCCGGCTTGGGCAGCGCCTGCCCGACATTCTGAACGTCGGCGCGGATCGCCGTGCCGGCCACATCGAGGGCGAGATGCACGCGGCTGCCGAGATAGGTGATCTCCGTCACCTTGGCATCGAAGGTGCCGCCGTCGAGATCGGCCGCGCCGAGGCGAATGCGTTCCGGCCGCAGGCTCACCCATGCGGGCTGGCCGATCTGCCAGGACAGGTTTCTGGCCGCGGCCGAAAGGTCGAGCCCGTTCCCGCAAGCAATCGTCACCTTGCCGTCGGCCAGTGCCACAACGGTGCCGGCGAGCAGGTTGACGTGACCCACGAAGCCGGCGACGAAGCGGCTGGCGGGCGCGTCGTAAAGCTCATTCGCGGTGCCGACCTGCTGCAGCTGGCCCTGGCGCAGCACGGCGATGCGGTCGGACACGGCGAAGGCCTCGTGCAGATCGTGGGTGACCAGGATGGTGGTGATGCCGAGGCGCTGCTGGAGGCTGCGGATCTCGCCGCGCATCTCGTCGCGCAGCTTGGCGTCGAGATTGCTCAGGGGCTCGTCCAGCAGCAACAGGCTCGGCTGCACCACCACCGAACGCGCCAGCGCCACCCGCTGCTGCTGGCCGCCCGACAACTCGCCCGGCAGCCGCTTGGCGAAGGAGGCCATGCGGACCAGTTCCAGCGCCTCGCCGGCGCGGCGGGTGATCTCAGCCCGCGGCACCCGCCGCATCTTCAGGCCGAAGGCGACGTTCTCGAACACCGAGAGATGCGGGAAGAGCGCGTAGTTTTGGAACACCAGGGCCGTGTCCCTGGCGCGCATGGGCTTGTTGTCGATGGACTGCCCGTTGAGACGGATGCTGCCGGCGTCGCTCTCATAGATCCCGGCGATGACGCGGAGCAGGGTGGTCTTGCCACAGCCGGAGGGGCCGAGCAGGGAGAAGAACTCGCCCTGGGCGACGGAAAACGAGACGTCCTTCACCGCGGCGACAGAGCCGAATGACTTGGATATTCCCTGGAGTTCCAGCATCACGCATCCGGTGGCACGGCATGGGAAAGGGCCGCGATGCGCGGTGAATTACGCATCGCGGCCGGCCTGATCCGCTGCCTGCTCAGTGCAGGGGCTCCACCTCCCGCTGGAACTGCTGGTTCCACTCATTGCGCACGGAGGCGACATAGTCGTAGTCGACCGTCTGCAGTTCCTTGAGCGCATCGCCGGTGACAACGCGCTGGGCGGCCTCGCCCTCGAGCTTCACTTTCGTATTGAGGGGCGACTGGCCGAAGCGCTCGGCACGATAGGTGAGCACCTTCTCGCTGATGAGCCAATTCAGCAGGGCGCGTGCGCCCTCCTGATTGGGCGCACCCTTCATCACGCCCGCGACGGTGGGGCTCATATAGGAATTTTCCGGAACCACCACGTCGACCGGAACGCCGCGCTTGGCGATCTCCCAGCCGGAGGCGTTGCCGAACACGGCGAGGGCACCGGTCTCCTGCTGCATGAGGTCGGCGATCTTGGCGAAGGTGGTGGTCCAGTCCACCACATTGGGGGCAAGCTTCTTCAGCGCCTCGAAGCCGGGCTGGATGTTGCGCTCACCGCCACCGTTCTGGCGGGCAAGCTCGACCAGCAGATACATGCCATAGGTGTTGGAGACCGGCGGGATGATCAGCGTCTTGCCGAATTCCGGCCGGAACAAATCCTTCCAAGTCGTTGGCGGGGCCCAGCCATTCCGCTCGAACACCTCCTTCTGGTAGACGAGCGCGAGGATATCCGCGTAAGGCGCGACCCCGCTGTCGCCCAGCCTGGCGCTCGGCACCATGTTGGCAAGATTGGGTACCGCCTTCTCGTCCAGCGGTTCGAAAATCTGCTGGGCCATGCCCTGCTGGAAGGCGGCGAGGTCGCACATCACCACGTCGACCTGCGGGCTGTTCTTCTGGGCAATGGCGGTGGCGATGATCTCGGCGGAGGTTGCCTTGGGCACCAAAGTCACGGTGTAGCCCGTGTCCTTCTTGAACTCATCGGCCCAGCCTTCCTTCTCCAGCATGGTCTGGATGGTGCCGCCCCAGCTCAGGAAATAGACCGTGCCCTTGTCCTGGGCCTGAGCAGGCGCTGAGGATGCGATGAAGGCCGCCGCGGCCAGAGCGATGGCGGTCTTGCACACGTCTCGTCTTTTCCACATTGATCCGTCCCCTTTGTCACCCTTTCGACATAGTGCGAAGGGGGTGCGGAGCCGGCAAGCCACAATTTTCTGGGGTTGAGATTCGGAAAAACCGAAGCTGTTTGGAGTAGGCTTCGCATGCGCCAGCGGCTCAAACAGCTATTGCGAAGCGCAGGGAAGCCAAATAAGAGTTACAGAAACAATGTAAGTTCGGGGTGGGGACGTGCCCTTGTCGGCGGTCAAGACGTTTCGTGTTGCCGAAGTCGCCAAGCTCGTGGGCGTCAGCCCGTCAACCCTACGACTGTGGGAGAACCATGGGCTCGTCGCGCCATTCCGCACGGAGGGGGAGCACCGCGTCTATCGGGACAGCGATGTCGAGCGGGTGCGCGAGATCAATCGGCTACGCAAGGTCCAGCGGCTGAACATTGCGGCGATCAGGGCGGTGCTGAACACGGCGGGCAATGGGTCCGACGATCGCTCGGCACCGCCGCCGGCGCTCGGGCCTAAGGTAAAGGCGCTGCGCCAACGGGCCGGACTCACCCTAAAGCAGGTATCCGCACGCACCGGCTTGCCCATCTCGCTCATCAGCACCTTGGAGCGCACCTCGGGTGGTGCGTCCATGGCGAGCCTGATGGCGCTGGCCACCTGCTACGGCACGCCGATCACCGATCTGCTGGCCCCGCCTCAGGAGACGGTGAGCCGGGTGGTCAAGGCGGGCCGCGCAAGGCGGGTGCCTATCCTGGGGCCGCTCATCCAGGTGGAGCAGCTGGCCGAGGGCCGCACCAAGATCGACTGCCAACGCTGGACGCTTGCGCCGGGCGCCGCATCGGAAGGCAGCTATGCACATGAAGGCGAGGAGTTCATCCACGTGCTTGCCGGCATGTTCGAGATCACGCTGGGCAGCGACGAGCTGCACCGGCTGAGCCAAGGCGACAGCATCTACTTTCCCAGCACGGTGATCCATGCCTGGCGCAATCCGGGCGGGGAAGCAGCCGTGCTTCTCTGGATCAGCACCCCAAGGACGTTCTGACATGACCTCTGCCTCTTCTTCCACCATCGACGCGAACAAGGCGGGTGCCGATGGCATCGGCCAGGATGCTTACGACGCGGTGATCATCGGCGCCGGCCATAACGGGCTGATCTGCGCCGCCTATCTGGCCAAGGCCGGGTGGAAGGTGCTGGTGGTCGAGCGCCGGCACGTGATCGGTGGCGCGGCGGTGACCGAGGAGCTGTGGCCCGGCATCCGTGTTTCGGTCGCCTCCTACATGATGAGCCTGCTGCAGCCGCGCATCATCCAGGATCTGGAGCTCGCCAAATACGGCTACAAGCTCCTGCCCAACGACTTCCTGTTCACGCCGCTGGAGAATGGGGACGCGATCTACTATCACGATGATCTGAAGCGGACCTGCGAGGAGATCGCCCGTTTTTCCAAGCGCGACGCGGAGGTGTTTCCGGCTTACGACAAGCACTTGCAGGAGGCGGCTAAAGCGTTCCGGCAATTCCTGTGGACGACGCCGCCAAATCTGAGTTCGTACAAGCTGCGCGACCTCAAGGACACGCTCGACCTGCTCATGCAGGTGCGCCGGCTGGGCGATCACGTCTATCGGCTGGCGGACTTCCTCACCTTGAGCGTGAGCGACTATCTCGACCGCTGGTTCACATCGGACGCGATCAAGGGCGTCTTGTCCTATTACAGCGGCATCGGCAATTTCGCGGGGCCGCGCACGCCCGGCTCGGCCTATGTGCAGCTGCACCACCTGATGGGCGACACCTCGCAAGGGGCAGGCGGCTGGGGCTTCATCCAGGGCGGCATGGGCGCGGTGAGCAACGCGATCGCCAGCTCGCTCAGGGCGAATGGCGGTTCGATCGCCACCGATGTTCCGGTGAAGCGCGTGCTGGTCAGCGGCAACCGGGCGGTCGGCGTCGAGCTTGAGAACGGGCGGGTGATCAAGGCCAAGAAGGTGATCAGCAATGCGGACGCCAAGGCCACCTTCCTGCGCCTGGTGGATGCGCGCGAGCTGCCCGATGACTTCCTGGAGGACATCCGCAACTACAAGACCAAGAGCTCGACCTTCAAGATCAACCTGGCCATGCGCGAGC
Source organism: Rhodoligotrophos defluvii (assembly GCF_005281615.1). Taxonomy (NCBI): domain Bacteria; kingdom Pseudomonadati; phylum Pseudomonadota; class Alphaproteobacteria; order Hyphomicrobiales; family Rhodoligotrophaceae; genus Rhodoligotrophos; species Rhodoligotrophos defluvii. The sequence continues at coordinate 40,222 of NZ_SZZM01000008.1, forward strand.
TGCCGCAATACACCGCTTTCGATGCCAACCGGGCGGGCCGGGCCTACCCGACCTATATGCATGTGGCGCCGAGCCTCGACTATCTCGAACGGGCCTATGATGATGCCAAATACGGCCGACCGTCGGAAAAGCCTTACATGACGGTGGTTGCGCCCTCGGTGTTCGACAAGACGCTGGCGCCCGAGGGCACCTATGTCATCAACATCTTCGGCGGGCATGCGCCCTATCACCTGCGCGACGGCGATTGGGAGACGGAGCGCGAACCGTTCTATCAGCGGGTGATCGACACCTGGGCGGACTACGCGCCCAATGTGAAGGACGCGATCATTCATGCCCAAGTGCTGGTGCCGCCGGATCTCGAGCGGATCATCGGTCTCACCGGCGGCAACATCTTCCAGGGCGACTTGTCGCTCGACCAGCTGTTCATCCTGCGGCCGGCAGCGAAATATGCGAACTACCGCAGCCCGATCGAGGGCCTTTATACGTGCGGCTCGTCCAACCATCCCGGTGGCGGGGTGATGGGCGTGGCCGGCTACAATGCGGCGCGCGAGATCATGAGAGACGGCCGATAGGGTGATGGAAACGGTCGATTGCGTTGTGGTGGGCGCAGGCGTGGTGGGGCTTGCGGTGGCGCGGGCGCTCGCCCGCTCCGGCCGCGAGACGATCATCGTCGAGGCCTGCGACGCGATCGGCACCGAGACCTCCTCGCGCAACAGCGAGGTGATCCATGCGGGCATCTATTATCCGCAGGGTAGCCTGAAGGCGAGGACATGCATGGCGGGGCGGGACGCGCTCTATGCCTATGCAGCCGAACGTGGCATTCCCCATGCCCGCTGCGGCAAGCTGATCGTGGCGACGTCGGACGCGCAGGTCGAGACGCTGAAGGCGCTCATGCAGGCCGGTGCCGCCAATGGGGTCACCGACTTGCGCATGGTCAACCCGGCGGAGGTGGCGCAGCTGGAGCCGGCCCTGCGCTGCGTGGCGGCCATTCACTCGCCGTCCACCGGCATCATCGACAGCCATGCGCTGATGCAGAACTATCTTTGGGACGCGGAGGCCGCCGGCGCCGTTCTCGCCCTGAACACAAGGTTGGCCGAGGGCCGCATCGATCGTGCATCGAACGTGGTGGAGGTGCTCACGACCGGCAGCGAGACCATGTGGCTGCGCGCGAAGCTGCTGGTCAACGCGGCGGGGCTGGACGCCTGGGAGGTTGCGGCAACGCTCGCCGGCTATGACGTCAGCCATCTGCCGCCGCGCTTCATGGCGAAGGGCAGCTATTTCGTGCTGGCGGGCCGCAGCCCGTTCAAGCGGCTGGTCTATCCCGTGCCCGAGGATGGCGGCCTCGGCGTCCATGTCACCCTCGACCTTGCGGGCCAAGCGCGGTTCGGACCGGACGTGGAATGGGTGACAGCCAGGGACTACAGCCTGGATCCGCGGCGGGCGGATGTTTTCTACGCGGCGGTGCGGCGCTACTGGCCCGCGCTTCCGGACGGCGCCTTGCTGCCGGGCTATGCGGGCATTCGGCCGAAGATCTCCGGGCCGGGCCAGGCGCCTTCGGATTTCATGATCCAGGGGCCATCCACCCATGGCTGCGCGGGGCTGATCAATCTGTTCGGGATCGAGTCGCCGGGACTGACAGCCTCGCTCGACTTGGCCGATCGGGTCGCGAAGATTGCCTCCAATCCGGGCTAGACTAGGCCGGCGGCAGCTGGCTCGAGCGCCAGGGGCCGGTGGGCCTCCTTCAGATCGCGGACGAACTGCTTGATGATCTTGTTGGGCGACTGCCGCTTGCGGAACATGCAATAGAAGACGTTCTCGTAGAACAGACGGTCGGGCAGGATGGGGCGCATCTGGCCCCCCGCCACCCATTCCCTGGCGTAATGACCGGGGAGATAGCCGATGAAGCGGCCGGAAAGCACGAGCAGCGCGACGCTCTCCATGTGCTGGCCGGTGGTGGCGGTTCTCAGCTTGCCGTGCAGCAGCACGTTGTCCGGCAACGGACAGATGTGGCCCGCGTATTTCTCGCGGGAGACCTCGTTGAGGGTGACGCGATCCGGGCAGCGCGGGAACAGGGCGTGGTTGTAGCTGCAGTAGAGATACTGCGTTTCCTCGAAGACGGGCTCATAGTCGAGGCTGCCTTGGCGGGCCAGGGAAGGGCCGATGCCGACATCGAGCAGCCCGTCCGCCACATGACGCTCGATATCGCGCGGCGAGACGATCTCCACATCCATGCGCACCTCGTGCGGGCGGCTGTCGAACCGGGCAATGGCTTCGTGCAGCCTGGCCGTGGGGTTGTTGGCCACGTTGTCCACAAGGCCGATGCGCAGAGTGCCGACCAGCGCATTGCGCAGGCCGGCGATCTCGCTGCTCACGTCGCTCAGTGTACCGATTAAGCGTCGGCCGAGCTCATAGACCTTCTGGCCCTCGGGCGTGAGCCGGAAGCCGTCTCGTCCGCGCTCGCACAGCCGCACGCCCAGCCTGTTCTCCAGCTGGCTCATATGCATGCTGATGGTGGAGAGGCTGAGATTGAGGCTCGTCTGCGCGGCGGCAAAGCCGCGGCACTCGACGATGGTGAGGAACAGCTTCATCAAGCGAAGGTCAAGGTCGGCGATCGTGGCCATCTCACCTCCCGATCATTCAACAGAAGCCGAACTTTGGTTTTAAACATGGGTATTTATCGAAACAACCGATTTGTCCGAATCTGTTGGCATGGCGCAGGATGGCTCGCAGAAGCCGCGCGCTCCAACATGGGTGAGAGGCAAAGCCGCTGGAGGAAGAGGGCGGCCCAGCCGGAGGGAGAGCGAGCAATGGATTTCCGTCGTTTCATGAGCATGAAGCCGACGCGCCGCCAGGTGCTGTCTGGTGCAACCGCCTTCGGTGCCGCAGCGCTGTCCGGCTTCAATCCGCGCCTGGCCGAGGCGCAGTCGGATGACAAGGTGCTGTCATGGCTCACCTATCCCGGCCATGGCGCGCCGGAGGTGGTCAAGCCGTTCGAGGACAAGTACGGGGTCAAGATCGTCGCCAAGGAATATAGCGGCGGCGAACGGCTGCTGGCGCTGATTCATGGCTCGCCGCCCGGCACGTTCGACGTGGTGCTCAGCGATGAGGCCTATGTGAACGAGCTGAAGCAGGCGGGCTTCATCGAGCCAATGAACCCGGCGGATTATCCGATCGAGGACTTCTGGCCCGATTTCCAGAAGTTCCCGCTGCATTGGATCGATGACCAGCTCTACACCGTGATGACCAGCTGGGGCATCAACGGCCTGGCCTACAACGCCGACAAGCTCACGGCCAAGGACGTCGAGAGCTATGCGATCATGTGGGACGAGCGGATCAAGGGCAAGGTCGGCATGCGCGACTGGTACCTGCCGTGCATGGGCTGCATCAGCGCCTATCTCGGCAACAAGAAGCCCTATGATCTGACCGACGAGCAGTTCGAAAAGCTGAAGGAGACCATCTTCTCGCTGAAGCCGCAGGTGGCCGGGTTCTGGGACTTTGCGGGCGTGTTCGACTCGTTCGCCAATGGCGGGGCCATGGTGGTGCCCGGCACCGGCGAATGGATGGTGGGCCTCTTGCAGCGCGACGGGCACAACATCCGCGCCGCGGTGCCGAAGGAGGGCGCCATCATCTGGACCGAGAGCGCCTCGATCGTGAAAGGCACGAAAAAGGAGGAACTTGCGAAGGAGTTCATCCGCTATCTGGTGAGCCCGGAAGGGCAGCGGCGGTTGATGCTCAAGTCGTCCTACATGGCCTCGGGCCCGAGCAAGGTCGCCTGGGAGCTCCTGAACAAGGAGAATCCGAAAGAGGCGAAGATGATCAACATGGATCTCAACGCGCATAACCTGATGGATGACTATCGCGCGGGCCTGATCCTGCTGCGCGAGCTGCCCAGCAATCAGTCGAGCGAAGAATGGCAGGATGTCTGGACGGAATTCCAGAACATGTGATCTCATACGCGTTGAGAAGCACATGTCAGCGACCCGATGAAGCTGCGCCAATCTGCGGCTGATCCCGAGACGCCCGGCCGGGCGAGGCCAAGTGGCTTTGCCCTGTTCTGGGCTACGCCGCTCGGCCTGTGGCAACTCGTATTCTTCCTCGGGCCGCTCTTGTTCCTGATCGCCCTGAGCTTCTGGTCGGTGCGCAACTACCGGCTGATGCCGGACATGACGCTGGCCAACTGGACCAGGATCTTCAACACCGGCTATTTCTGGGACGGCTATCTCCGGTCGCTATGGTATTCGGCGGTGGCGGCGGCGGTCGCCTCGATCCTGGCGTTCCCGCTGGCCTATACGCTCGCCTTCAAGATATCGGACCGGGCAAGGCTGTTCGGCGCCGGGCTGCTGATCACGCCCTTTTTCACCTCCTATCTGGTGCGCGCCTATACCTGGCGCACGATGCTGGGGGCCGGCGGCATCGTAAACGACGTGCTCGGGTTCGTGGGGCTCGGGCCCTATGCCATGATCAACGCCTATTTCGGCACGCTGGTCGGCTATCTCACCCTGGTGCTGCCGCTGGTGGCGCTGCTGCAGCTGTTGAGCCTCGCCTTCATCGACCGGCGCCTCATCGAAGCGGCGCACAATCTCGGCTGCGGCCGGCTGCGCACCGTGTTCTCGGTGGTGATCCCGTCGGCGCGGGTCGGCCTGATCCTCGGGGCGGCGTTCGCCTTCGTGCTGTGCTTCGGCGATTTCGTCAGTCCGCAGATCCTGGGCGGCTCCAACCCGCCGACGGTGAGCCTGCTGATCATCGATCAGGTGCGCGCCGGCTCGCACTGGCCGCGGGCCTCGGTCATCGCCCTCGTCATGATCGTTTCGCTGGTCGTGGTGGTCTCCGCCGCCATGGCCTTCGCCTACCGACGGCCCGGGCGATGAATCACGACCGCATCATCGGCCTGTTCCTCCGGCTCTACGTGGTGATCATCTTCGGACTGATCTTCGCGCCGATCGTGGTGAGCTTCATCTTCTCGTTCAGCGCGGATCGGTTTCCTTCGCTGCCTTTGTCGGCCTTCAGCCTGCAGTGGTACGAGGCGGTGTGGAACGATCCGCAAGTGCTCGCCGCGGCGCGGCGAACGGTGATCGTCGGGATCATCGTGTCGGTGCTGGCGACGGCCATCGGTTTTGGTGCCGCCTATACGGATTACCGCTACAGCTTCAGGTTCAAGCCGCTCTATGTGGCTCTAGGCTTCATGCCGCCCCTGGTGCCGATCCTGATCCTGGGTCTGGCCATGCTGTTCTATCTGGCGCAGCTGGGGCTGTCGGGTCATCTCTATTCGATCGTGATCGGCCATACGGTGTTATGCATTCCCTTCGCCATGGCGGTGATCCGCCTGCGGCTCGCGCAGATGGACCCGGCACTGGAGGCGGCCGCCTGGAACCTGGGCGCCAGCGAATGGCGGGCCATGATGAGCGTGGTCGTGCCGTTCACGCTGCCGGCGATCTTCGCCGCCCTGTTCGTGACCGCTGCGCTCTCGTTCGACGAGTTCGCGATCGTCTGGTTCATTTCGGGCCTGGAGGAGACCTTGCCAGTGCGCGTGCTCAATTTCGTGCAGGGGCAGGCCAGCCCGCGCATCAACGCGATCGGCAGCTTCACCTTCACTGTCTCGATCGTGCTGGTGGTGCTGGCGCAGATCCTGGTGCTAACCCGCACCGGCCGGCCCCGGGGGCGGATCATGGGCGGGGGCAAATGAGCGACAGCGCTGGACAAGCAAGCGCGCCATTGATCCGTTTCGTGGACGTGACCAAACGGTTCGGCACCCTGGCCGCGGTGGATGGATTGGACCTCGATATCGATGCCGGCACCTTCGTCGCCATCATGGGGCCGAGCGGCTGCGGCAAGACGACCACCCTGCGCATGCTGGCTGGCCTCGAGGCGCCGACGAGCGGCCGCATTCTGTTCAACGGCGCCGACATCACCCACCAGAAGCCATGGGAGCGGAACATGCCGATGGTTTGGCAGAGCCTGGCGTTGTTTCCGTTCCTGGACGTTCTGGGCAATGTGACCTTCGGGCTGAAGATGTCCGGCCTCGCCAAGGCCGAGCGCGATGGGCGCGCCATGCGGTGGCTGGAGCGACTGGGCATCGCGCCGCTGGCGCATGCCAATATCGGCAAGATTTCCGGCGGCCAGGCGCAGCGGGTCGCGCTCGCCCGCGCCCTGGTCACCGAACCCAATGTGCTGCTGCTGGACGAGCCGCTCTCGGCGCTCGATGCGCATCTGGTGGTGCGGATGCAGGCAGAACTGACCAAGCTGCAGAAGGAGCTCGGCATCACCTTCGTCTATGTGACCCACAGCCAGTCCGAAGCTTTTGCCATGGCCGACCGGGTGGTGATCATGAACGAGGGCCGCATCCAGCAGAACGGGACGCCGCGAGAGGTGTTCCGTCGGCCGGCCAACCGGTTCGTGGCGGAATTCGTCGGCACCAACAACATCATCGAGGGGCGTGTCGCGGCCCTGTCGGGCGGCATGGCCACGGTTGAAACCACGCTGGGGTCCTTCCAGGCGCCGGCCGGCGCGGGCCTGGCCGTAGGACGCGCCGTCGATCTTGTGATCAGCGCCGACCGGGTGAGACTTGCCCGGGTCAAGCCGGAAGACATAGCTGCGGTGCCGGTGACGGTGATCAGCGAGCAGTTCGTGGGCACCATGGTCACCGTGCATCTCGACGCCGGCACCGAGCGCAACATCCGCGTGCAGATGCCACAACACGCTTTCGACGCGCTTGATCTTACGCGGGGCGATCGTCTGTATGCCTCCTGGCTCGCGGAAGACGCGCTGCTTCTCACGACAGGCTAGTTCTGCCGGCCCTCGGGCGCGAGTGTCCGATCGGAGGCGCGGTGGTCGTATTCGTCCGCCAACGCACTCAGCGCCGCCCGGCTATCACCCGAGTAGGAGGGACCGTGCATCAGCGCCAGCGTGCGTGGTGCGAGACTGGCGAGAGCACGGATCGTTGTCCCCATGTTCGGGCTGAGGGATGAATACTGGAACAGGTTCTCGGCGGCAATCGCCGGTCCCACGATATCGCTGTCCGTCAACGCCGGGCCGTCGCCGAGCTGGGTAAAGAGATCACCGCACAACAGGGTTTCGGTCGATTCCTCATAGAGCAGGCCGGCGTCCCAGCCATGCGGGGTATGTGGCGTGTCCAGATAACGAACTCTCTTTCCCCGACCCAGGTCGATGACTTCTCCGTCCTGGAGAACCCGCGGGGGCCGATCGGCCATGTCGTTCAGCGATACGAGGCAGCCGGTCTGGCCGTGCGCGATTTGCGCGTGCGGTGCGACAGCCAGCCATTCATTCATTGCGCCGCATTCGTCAGCCTCGAAGTGGCCGAAGGCAATCCAGCGCAGCTGTTCGGCCGGAACGAGGCGGCTCGCAGCCTCGCGGACCAATGGAAACATCTTTCGCAGTCCGGTGTGGAACAGCAGCGGTTCATCCCCGAGAATGAGGAACTGGTTGAAGGTGAAGCCAGCCGGCGAAGCGATATCGGGCACAAAGGTCGAGAGGCGGTAGATGCCGTCGGCGATTTCGTTGACTCTAGTCTCCATGGAGGTCTCCTGAACGATGCTCGATATGGCCGTTGTTCCGCCCGGCGGGCGGTGGACATCGGCTGAATTTCATAGTACATATGTGTGTAGTCAAAATTTGATTGCCTGTCAATATGAATGCACAACTCTGTGTAATGAAATTGCTATGAGCCGAACCTATACGCTGAAGCGGCGGGCCGAGAAGCAGGCAGAGACCAGGAGACGGATCGTCGAGGCCGCTGTGGAGCTCCACAGCACCCTCGGGCCGGCGCACACGAGCCTCAGCATGGTGGCCGAACGGGCCGGCGTTCAGCGGCACACGCTCTATGCCCACTTTCCCGACGAGCGTAGCCTGTATCTGGCTTGTTCAGGCCTGGCGATGGAGCGCGATCCTCTACCCGAGGCCGACCCGTGGCGGAGCATCGATGATGGGCGCCAACGGCTTCGTATCGGCCTTGGTGCGGTTTACGGCTGGTATGAACGAAATGCTCAGATGGCGGCATGCGTGCTCCGCGATGCGGAGCATCATGCCTTGACGAAGGAAATCACCGAACTGCGCCTTGGGCCCTATATGGCGGGCTATCACGAAGTGCTTGGCGCGGGGTTGGATCGCAAGCAAGATGCGATGCTGCGGCTGGCGCTCAGCTTTTTTACATGGCGAACGCTGGTGCGCGAAACCGGTCTCGAACAAGGCGATGCGGTCGAAGTCATGGTCCGCGCCATTGACTGCGCCGGTAAAGGGCAACAGCCCTGAGGTCTGGCTACATGGAGCGAGCAATGGCCACAGCCGATCAGAAGGACGTGCACGGGTTCTTTCACATCAACGTGAACTGCACCGATTTCGAGCGGTCGCTGGCGTTCTACAGGTTGATCGGCTTCGAAGTGGTGTTGGATTTCGACAATCGGCCGGGACCGCGGCGCAGCTTCGGCGAGATCGGCCTCGGCCCGATCCTCGCGCTGCCTGACGACTGCGATGCGCGCGCGGCGCTCCTGTCCTTGGCGCCAGACGACCCGCGCGCCATGCGCCTCGATCTCATCGAGTGGAGATCGCCGCGAGAACCCAATGAACGGCGAAGGAGCCTCGCCCAACCGGGCATGGCGCGCATCTGCCTCAAGACCCGTGATGCACAAGCGGTGCATGCACGTCTGGCCAGCGCGGGTCACAAGCCATATAGCCCACCCATCCGGATTTCGCTCGGCGGCTCGCTGATCAAGGTGTTCTGCGTGGAAGACCCGGACGGCGTGGTGATCGAGTTCATGGAATTCCTGGGGCGCGACCCGCAGAGCTGAGTCCACCCTGCGGGCCGCCTGGAGAAATGCCGGGCATAAAGCTCAGGAACATTCCCGCGCGTCGGCCATCCAGCCCTGGTTGATCGCGAACCGGACGATCTGCGCGCGGGAGTGGAGCTTCAGCTTGTCGGTTGCTCGGGCCTTATATGTCTCGATCGACTTGATGCTGATATTGGCGCGCGCGGCGATCTCCTTGTTGGAATAGCCAAGCGCGACCATGCGCAGCACGTCCTGTTCGCGCGCAGTCAGGCCGTGCGTCGCCGGCGATTTCGTGAGCGGCTGGTTGTGGTCTTGAGCGGCCGTCATCTCGGTGGCGGACGGCGGATCGAAGAACAGGGCTCCGAGCATGACCGATCGCACGGCAAGCACCAGGTTCTGACCTGACGAGCATTTCTGCACGAAACCCTTGGCGCCGGCCTGGAGCGCCCGCTGTATGTAGCTGCGGTCGTGATAGAGGGTCATGATCACCACATGGGTGTCGCTGCCGCGCGCCACGATCTGCTCAGTCAGGGCCAGCCCGTTCATGTCCGGCAGGGACACGTCCAGAATGGCCACGTCGGGGCTGGTGCCGGCGATCAGCTCCAGTGCGTCCGCGCCGGTATTGGCCTCACCCACGCAGACGATGTCTTTGCAGGCCTCCAACAGCGTGCGCGCCCCGGCGACCACGACCGGGTGATCATCCACGATGACAGTTCGGATCTGAGACGTCATGATCGTCTCCCCTCTCCGTTGAGCTGGTTGTGCCCGGTTTCGAGTTTGGAATGACGGCGTGCACGCGGCTGCCTCCGCCCTCGCGCGGCTTTATGGCGAGATGCCCGCCGAGGCGCGCGACGCGGGCCGACATTCCGGCGATGCCCACGTGCTTGCGGTCAAGCGGATGGGAATGACAATTCAGGTCATCGAAGCCAGGCCCGTCGTCTTCGACCTCAAGCTCGATCCTTTCGCTATTCGCGCTGATGCGGACGAAGGCCAAGGACGCGGTCCGCGCATGGGTGGCGACGTTGGTCAACGCTTCCTGCACGATGCGGAACACGGTTTCCGCCGCGTCGTCATCGATGATCGTACCAGGCGCGAGGTGGTGGCTGAACCGGCCGGGAATGCCCACTCTCGCCTCCCACTGGGCCACCATGTCCGACAGGACCGGAACAAGCCGGCCACCGGTTGGAATGCCCGCGCGCTTGCCTGCGACAAGGTCATGCAGCTCTTTGCTGAGCTGGGTGATGATCGCCCGGATCTCCGCGAAGCGCGCCAGCAGGTTCGGGTCCCGGCAGGTTGCCTCGAGGATAGAGAGCTTGATCAGCACAGCGACGATGTGCTGGCCGGCGAGGTCATGGATATCGCGTGCCAGTTGCTCGCGCTGGTCGTCGGCCATGCTTGGCGCGTGCTCCGCCGCGGAGCCGGCGTTCAGATCGGCTTCTGACGAGGGTTGGCGTCGTCGACCCGCCATTGCAGCGTTCGGCTGCTCGGCTGCCGCGTCGTGGCTCGAAGATGCTCTAGCACGCTTGCGACCGGATGAGCGTGCGCCCTCCTGCACGCTCATCGCCTTTGACCCGGCCTGATTTTCCCAATCGAAATCGGGCGCTGCGCGATGACCACTTGCCTTGTCGGGTGTTGGCGAAGGCACGTCGTCGTCGGAGCGATCCGCCGTCGTCATGTAAAGCCCTCCCCAGGGATATGTCCCGAAGCCCCGTCTCCGGCACGACCTCCTCGGCCCGACCTCCATCGGACCTCTGCTCAACCCCCAAGATTATACAATCGCATAACTATTGCCGTTGTCAACAGTATAGTTAAATCCTGCCACATTTTGGTACAGGAGTGGTTTTGCGTCGTAAAAACTTGCGACCCGAAGCTTTTATTCGGAAGTCTCTGGCGCCAATCACATGTGTTTTTGGTTGGTTGTTTGTTTATTTCTGTGTTTTAGCTGCTATCCCCCTGAGGGCTCCGGAAAATCATTACAATGATGCATGAAGTATGCTACAGATTCTTGTCGTTTCTATATCGGGAAAGTCATTTCGCTCACAAGAAGATCTGCTTGCCTAACCTAATGTCAGCAATGGGCCCGGCCTGTAAGGCATAGGCGCGCTCGTGTCAGGTTTTTAATCCTCCAACTTTCTCTGGGCCTTCGTTAACGTTTGCTAGATGGCGGATAGGGCAGTCCCGCAGAGTAAGCGCCGGGCCCATCGTAAGATGATCATGCACGTCATCACCAACTATTCGGCCAATGCTGGCGCGGAGACAATGCTTTCAAGGCTGCTCACGGTCGAGCCAGCCGATGCCATGGTGGTGTCTCTCCGCGACGTTTCTCCCCGTTACCGGGCCGCCAGGGGCGATCCCATCCGCCACCAGGCGCTGGGCGTGCGCTCGCTGACAGAACTGACGCGGGGCATTCGGCGGCTCGCCCGGCTGATCCATCAGGAACGGCCGGCTGCCATTCTGTGCTGGATGTACCACGCGATGGTGGCCGGAACGGTTGCGCAGCGCCTGAGCGGGGTGCACGTCCCGGTGTTCTGGAACGTGCGGCAGTCGCTCGATGATCCCCGGTCGTTCTCGCGCAGCACGCGGCTTGCCGTGCGCGCCGCTCGCCATCTTTCGCATCTGCCGAGCGGCATCATCTTCAACTCCTCGCGCTCGCTCGCCCTGCATCGGCACTTCGGCTTTCGCAACGGCAACATGACCGTCATCCCCAACGGCTTCGGTCCGGCCATGCCGGTCACCTGCGAGCAGGCTCATCAGCCGCGGGTGTTCGGGATCGCGGCCCGCCTTCATCCGCAGAAGGACCATGCCACGTTCTTCCGGGCGGCAGCGCAGGTCTACCGACAGCGACCAGAGGCACGGTTCGTCGCGGTGGGCGCCGGCCTCGAAGAAGACAATGCGGAGGCCATTGCCTTGCGGGATGCCGCCGGGCTACCGCCGCAGGCCATCGACCTGCGCGGAGAAACCCAGGATATGGGCGGGTTCTATCGCGCGATCGACGTGCTGGTGCTGTCGTCGCGGACGGAGGGGTTTCCCAATGTGGTGGCGGAGGCCATGAGCTTCGGCAAACCTGTCGTCACGACGGATGTCGGAGATGCGGCCGCAATCGTGGGCGACACGGGAATTGTGGTGGCGCCGGGCGACAGCTGCGCCTTGGCCGAGGGCATGTGCCGCATGCTCGACATGAGCGCCGGGACGTACCGCCAATGGGCGGCGGCCGCACGCAAGCGCATCGCCGATCATTACGGGCTGCCCGAGATCGCTCGCCGCTATGCTCAATTCCTGGGAACGTCGTGAGGTGCGGATGGCTCATGCCGAGCGTTTCCAGGCATTGCCGCTGACGGCCAAAGCATTCCTCGGGGCCCAGGGCCCTGTGGACCTCAAGCTTGAATGCGCGTTCTTCTCGCGCCTCAAGATGCGCAACGGCACGTTCAAATACACCGAGCCCGGGCGGTTTGCGGCACTGGAGCCGTGGCTCGCCCCCATCTTCAAGCAAAGGCTGAAGCAGGGCTGCGCGGTACTGGACGTGGGCGCGTCGACCGGGCTCACCACCATAGAGCTCGTCGATTTCTTGGCCGCCGAGGGCCTGGGGCCCGGCCGGGTGGTGGCAACGGACCGGTTCATCGAGGCTCACCTGGTGGAGCTTACGCCCTGGCTCAGCGTGCTGAGCGATCCGGAGGGCTGGCCGCTGCAGTATGACGTGGGCGGCATCGGCATCCGGGCCTGGTCGCGGCGGCTGGACCTGGTCACGCTTGCGGCCCTGCCGCGGTTTTTCGCGAGAATGGCGCTGCAGCCGCGTCTGCGCGCGCGCATCGTCCAGGGCCAGTCGCAGCCGTTCAGGATGGAGAGCCGGGCGCTCGCCGGCCGCGCGATCGAGCTCGTCGACAGCGACGTCCTGCTGTGCGAGCCCGGCTTCGTCGGTCAGTTCGATTTCATCCGGGCTGCCAACCTATTGAATGCCGGCTATTTCACGACGGGCCAGCTCGGCCGGGCGGTCGACAACCTCCGGCGCTACTGCCGGGCGGCCGGTGCGCTGCTGCTCGTGGTGCGGACGGTCGAGACCGGCCACGACGGAACCCTGTTCGAGCTCGATGAGCATGGCCGTTTCAGGGTGACCGCGCGGGTGGGCCGAGGCGCGGAGGTCGAGGCGCTGGTGCTGGCGGCCGACCCGAGCAGACCGGGAGCTGACCCATGAGCGGGCGCGCGGGTCTGGACGGGTTGAGGCTGGCAGCCATTGCGGCGGTGCTCGTGCTGCTGGGGTTCACAGTTGCGGCCAGCCAGGGCTGTCTCGCGCTCAGCCTGCCGGATCTGCCGGGTGCGGGCGACCGGGAGAAGCCTGCTTCCTATGTTCCCCCGAAGCTGCCGGACGGCCGGCAGCGCGCCTTTCCCACGGCGGAAGGCTTCGGGGCCGGGGCGAAGGGCGGCCGGGGCGGTGCCGTGCTGTTCGTCACGACCACGGCGGAGGAGGGCGAAGGATCATTGCGGGCATGCATAGAGGCCGAGGGGCCGCGCACCTGCGTGTTCCGGGTGAGCGGCACCATCACGCTCAAGAAGCGGTCGCTGGTGATCACCAATCCCTATCTCACCATTGCCGGCGAGACTGCGCCGGGCGGTGGCATCGCGATCCGCAACAGCCCGCGTCAGCTGCGGCCATCGGTGGAGATCCTCACCCACGACGTGATCATACGCCACCTGCGGCTGCGGCCGGGCCCGCACGAGCAGGCGGCGTGCTGCTCCGGCGCCCTGGGCTTCTACGGCGAGGATGCCACCGACATCATCGTCGATCATGTCTCGGCGAGCTGGGGGTCGGACGAGACCATCGATTCCGAAGGCGCACGGAACATCACCATTCAGTGGGGGATCATCTCGGAGCCGCTTCTGGACGGCGGGCCGGGCAAGCGCAACCGCGCCCGCAACATGCTGCTGACCATGGGCGGTAACTTCTCCATCCATCACAACCTGTTCGCCTTCGGAAAATTCCGGAATCCCCAGATCCAGATGGAGGGCAGGGGGGTCACGGCGGACGTGGTCAACAACGTGCTCTACTCGCCGGTGTGGGATTACGTGATCAGCTTCAGCGATCGCGCGGCCAAGATCAGGGCCAATGTGGTGGGCAACTACAAGATTGCCGGCGCGAAGGAGAAGGACGACCATCTCGTCCACCTCTTCGACGAAGGCGGCAAGGGCTACGCCATCCACCTCGCCGGCAATATCGACGAGACCTATCGGCCGGATGACGGCATGGCGGAGGATCTCGTCGTCGCGGAGGAGCAGCGGGGTGCGGTGGTCTCGGCCCCGTTCGACGTGGCTCACGTGCGTGCTCTGCCCGCCCGTGAAGCCTATGACGAGGTGCTGGCCAAGGCCGGTGCCACACGACCGCTGCGGGATGCGGTCGACCGCCGGATCGTCGAGGCGGTGCACACGCGGTCAGGGCACCTGCTGAAGAGCGATCCGGAAGACGTCGGCGGCTGGCCTCATCTCGCCTCTGCTCCGCCGCCCGCGGACGAGGACCGAGACGGCATGGCCGACAGCTGGGAGCTGTCGGTCGGGCTTTCACCGACCAGCGCGGCCGACGGCCTGTCGGATCTCGACGGCGACGGCTGGACCAATTTCGAGGAGTATCTGCATGAGCTTGCCGGGGATGGCAGAGGCATGGATGCCGCGCGCCTCGCCGCGCAGCAGCCGCAGCGCTGACGCACGCCGTTGCGGCCGGACGCCCTTATCGCGACTGCCGGGGCGAGGCGGCGCGACGCAGGCCGGCCTCGCGCGATGCCCGCGCGTTGAGGAAGGCCACGGCCGGGCCGATGGAGAGCAGGACCGGCACGGCCCAGAAGCGGCCATAGACATGGGGCACCGCATTCATGAGCATGGCAAACAGGCTGAGCGTGACGAAGCCGCAGATGAAGACCGGACGGCTGTTCCTGTAGCGCAGCACCGAAACAAGCACGACGACGGCGCCGGCAAGCATGAGCACGAGACCCGCAAGCGCAATCAGGCCGCCCTCGTTCCACATCAGCAGATAGAGGTTGTGCACGGGGGTCTTCCAGGCACTGATCTCGCGGTACTGGTCGGCGCCATAGCCAAGCCACAGAGCATCGCCCGCGAGATGAAAGGCTTCCTCGTTGAGCGCCATGCGCTCGCGGAAGGTGCCGGCGCTGGACAGCTCGCCCGTGGAAAGGCCGGTCAGCACCCGCTTGCGGAACGCGGCGGGCAGATGGTCCTGGACGGCGGGCATGTTGATTGCGAGCCACAGCAGCTGCAGGGTGCACAAGGCGAAGATCAGCCGCTTCACGCTGAAATTGGCCAGGAAGATCAGCCCCAGGCCGAGAAGCATCGCATAAAGCGCGGTGTTCGAGCCGGTCAGCATGAGGCCATAGGTCAAGAGCGGTGCGAGCAGGAGGGCATAGACCGGCCGCAGCGCGCCCATGCCGACCAAGCTCAGGAGCAGCGGGATCGTGAGCGCGATGAGGCTGCCGCACTCGTTCTCCCGTTCGACGAAGCCCTGCAGACGCCGGCTGCCGCTGACGAACACCGTGTTGTACTCGCCTACGATATCGACCACGTAGATCCCGTGCACGACCATGATGGTGATCGAGGCGATGAACACCTTGATCAGCATCGTGGCCTGGCTCCAGGGGCGAGCCAGCAAGATCACCGGCAGCACGAAATAGGCGAAGACATACTGCAGCAGGAGAATGACGCCGCGATCCTCGGCGCCGGCAAGCAGGCTGCTGGCCATCAGGCCGCCCATGGCAACCGCCAGGCCGAACAGCCAGAAGGCGGTGCCCGGGCCGAACGGCCTCAGCTGGGCCGAGCGGTTGAGCAACATCAGCCCGAGGCAAAGGCAAGCCAGCGCATCGCTGACCGTGAAGTAGAAGGCCTCGAGCCTCAACACGTTGATCGGCGCGAAGAACACGACGGCGCAGGCCAGCGCGAACTCGATCCGGCGCGATGCCATCAACAAGGGCAGCTTTATGCCCCTGGAGATCACCGGAGGGCCGGACTCGCGGATCGTTGGAATGCTGGTCATCGACGCAATCTCTCCATCGATGTCTGTAAGTATTACTCAGATATTTTTAAAAATAAATGATCTAATATTGTGATTTCTTGCTTCGTTTGACTTAGTTATGAAAGAAAAGGTGCGCAATGTTGGAGGCGAGACGAGGCATTGATGGGGCGAAACCGGACGCTGCCGGCGAAGAAATATTTGCGCCGTCGCAGGCCACTCATGTCATCGGTCTTCGCGATACCATTGCGCTCATCCGCAGGCGCAGGTTCTTCATCGCCTCGTTCGTCTCGGTGTCGCTTGCGCTGTTGGCGATCGCGCTGATGCTTGCGCCCAACAGCTACACGGCCACGGCGGCGATCGTGCTCGAACGCAAGGAAGCGCCGCTGCTGGAGGCGGTGACCGAACTGCAGAGCGAGGAGCGCGACCGCTCGGCGATCGAGACGGAGATGGACATCATCGGCTCGCGCGTGCTGGCGGGACGCGTGGTCGATGCCATGAACCTGATCGACCATCCCTGGTTCAACACCTATCTGCCGGAGGAGGGGGAGGAGACCAGCATCGCCGCGCGCATCAAGGACTGGATCGGGAGCCTCGGCGCCTCGGTGGGGCTCGATCTCGCTGGCTCGGTCAGGAGGATGCCTGCCGTTTCCGTGCAGCGGGACCAGGCGATCACCAGCTTCCTATCCAAGCTGAGCGTGAGCCGAAGCGGCGACAGTCTGGCGGTTTCGGTGCATGTCACCACGCCGGACCCCGAGCTTTCGGCGACCCTCGCCAATACGGTGGCGAATGTCTATGTCGCCTGGCTGCAGGACGTGAAGAAGCAGGCGATGACCGATGCGGTGACGTTCCTGCGGGAGCAGGCGGACGAGATCGCCGAGCGGATCGCGGATAACGAGCGCAAGATCGCCGAGTTCAGCCGCACGAACGATTTGGCCTCCGAGGCGCGGGACGACGTGCTGCGCCAGCGCATCGACGGCACCAACACCCAGCTCACGGCCGCCAGAGTGGAGCTGGCCGGGATTCAAGCCCGACGGCAGCAGGCGATCGGGATGCTGCACGGCGCTACCGACATGGATGGCGCGGCGTTGACCTCACCCCTGCTGGCGTCGCTCAAGGGCGACCAGGCGCGCGTCATGCGCGAGCGCGCGCAATATGCCTCGAACCTCGGGCCCAACCATCCGCAGGTGCTGCAAGCGGACGCGCAGCTTGCAAGCGTTGCCGAGATGATCAAAGGCGAGATCAACCACATTATCGAGGATCTGGCAGGGGAAGAGCGGATCGCCGCCGAGCGCGTGCGGCAGCTGGAGAATGACATCGCCGACCTGCAGACGCGCCTGAGGGAAAAGGCGCTGGCGGAAATCAGAAAGCGCGAGCTGGAGCGGGACCTGCTGGCGGATCAGAAGCTGCACGACGTCGTCGTGGCGCGGCTTGGCGGGCTCGATCCCTATGCGGAGATCGCCCAGCCCAGCGCCAGGGTGGTGTCGGTCGCGGCGGTACCCACCCGTCCGGCCTTTCCGCAGAAGAGCCGGATCTTCGCCGGCGGCCTCGTGGGCTCTGCGCTGCTGGCCATATTGTTCGCGGTCGCGATCGAGACGCTGGATACGAAGATCCGCTCGGGCGAGAGGATCTTCAACGTCGCGCAGCTGCCGAACCTCGCCAATATCCCGAGATTGCCGCGGCGGCTCGGCCGAAGGGTGCGGGCGTCCCTGGGCCATCTGGCAGAGCTCAAGCGCTCGAGCTATACGGAGGCGCTGAGGTCACTCTATCTCGCCTGCCGCATCCGGCTTCCCATGGCGAAGCCGGCGGTCGTGTTCACCGCGCCTTTGTCCCGCGAGGGCGCGGCCGAGATCGCCCTGGGCTTCGCCTGCATGGCGGTGCAGGATGGCGTCAAGGCGGTGCTGGTGGATTTCGATCCTCGCTCGGCGCTACCGTTGGCGGAGCGCGATGACATACCGGGCTTGGGTGCAGTGCTGTCCGGTGAGCGTTCGCTTGCGGACTGCCTGTATTCACTTCCGAACATTCCGGGGCTCGACGTGCTCAAGATCCACGATCGGGCCGCCCCCGATGGCATGACCTCCCTGCACTCCAAGGTGCTGCGCTGGCTGATGGAGGAACTGCGGGCTTCGCACGAGATCGTGGTTATCTGCTGCGCGCCGGTTCTCATCCTCGAGGATGCCAACAGCCTCGCCCCGCATGTGGACGGTGTGCTGCTGGTCACCGAGTTCGCCCGCACCAGAGAGCAGGAGCTGGCCAGCGCGACGGCCCGGCTCCGCATCAACCATGCGCCGCTGATCGGCACCGTGCTGACCGGGGTGGAGCCGCAGGGACAGCCCGGACGGCATCCGCTGAACGTGGCGAATTATCCGCGCCAGGCGAGGGCCTATCTGAGGTATTGAGATGACCATGGACGGGAAGCGGGCATCACCGGCCGTCGGCCGTGCCGAGCAAGTCCATTTCGGTGAGCAGGTGACGGTTCACCGCCTCGACATCGAAGCGGGTGCGCGCGACCTCCAAAGCGCGCTTGCCCATGGCCCGGGCAAGCATCGGATCGCGGATGAACCGTTCCATGGCAGCAGCCAGCGCAGTGGGATCTCTCGGCGGCACGATGAAGCCGTTCTCGCCGTTAATGACAGTTTCGCGGCAGCCGGGGCTGTCGGCTGTGATGATGGGGCGGCCCATGGCCATGGCTTCGAGGATGCTGCGGGGCACGCCCTCGCGGTAATAGGACGGCAGCACGAACACGCTCGCATCGCGCAGGAAGGGCCGCACGTCCCTGGTCTCGCCCAGATACTCGACGGCGCCCGAAGCGGTCCAAGCGTCGATTTCGGCACGGGAGATGGCAAGCGGGCTTGGATCGAGCGGACCGAGAATGCGGAAGCGGGCCTGCGGGTGGCGCTGGTGGAGGTCGAGCGCTGCCTTGGCGAATTCGGCGATGCCTTTCTCGCGCAAGAGGCGGGCGATGAGCAGGAAGGCCGGTGCCCCGGCCGGCAGGGGAGCCGGCTGGAAGCGCTCGAGATCGACGCCCGAGCCCGCCACCATGATGATCGGGGTGTCACCACTGACCATGCGACCGGCGCGGATGTCGTGCGCGTCCGCGTCGTTGTAGACGAAGACCCGGCGGCAGCCGCGCAGGGCGATCCGGTAGAGCCGGGTGGCCAGCCGGCGGATGAGGCGCAGGCGGAGGCTCGCCGCGCTGTCGCTAAACACGTAGCCGAGCCCGGTGACCAGGGCATAGCGGCGCCTGATGCCGGCCAAGCGCGCGGCGATCAGGCCGTAGATGATAGGCTTCATGGTGTAGCAAAGCACCACGTCCGGGTCGTGAGCGCGGAGCACGCGCCAGAGATGGGCGAGGGTGCGCAGGTCTGCGAACGGGTTGAGGCCGGCGCGGGCCATGGGAACCCGGTGAAACTCCACCTCGATCGCGCTGAGCGCCGCAACGCTTGCGGGGTCATGTTCTGGCCCGAAAGCAATCACCCTGTGGCCCCCCGCCGTCATGGCGGCAAGCAGGCGATAGCGGAAGTTCACCAGCGAGGCCGTGTAGCTGCAAATCACAGCCACGGTGCGGACGGGTGTGGCGACCGCCTGGATGCTCTGGCTGTCGACGTGCCGGATCATGGGCGCTCCTCCCGAAGTAAGCCGAACAAACTCGCGTTTTCTTCTATTATCATGATAAAGATTGGACAGTAAAACTATATTGTGAGAATATATAAGTTGGCACGAGTTAGAGATTTCGAAAAGAAATCTCGGGGATAGGTCATGGATTACGTTTCAAAAATGACAATAAAATCCTGTATGGGGGCCGTTATTGTGCTGCTGCTCGTCGCGATCTGTTGGACGAGGGCAAGCGCAGGTGAAAGCAACGGTTTCCAGCTGGCTCCCGGCGACACGCTCAAGCTCGACATCCTCGATGACGACAAGGACCCGGTGGACCTGCTGATCGCCGGGGACGGAACCATCCAGGCACCCTATCTGGGGCCGGTCCACGTGGCGGGGCTGCCAATTGCGGAGGCGTTGCGGCAGGTGACCGAGGCCTATGCCGCCCGGCGGATCTTCATCGTGCCCAAGATCGCGCTGTCGGTGGCAACCTACCGGCCGGTTTTCGTGATGGGTGACGTGCGCCAGCCCGGTGCTTACCCGTTCCAGCCGAAACTGACCGCGGAAAAGGCGCTGGGTCTTGCGGGCGGCCAGATCACCGCCGCGGGCGGTGAGGATCCGATCATGGCGCGAGCGCGCCTGCGTGGCCAACTGGAGGAGATCGAAGCCGGCCTCATTCGCGAGGCGCTGGCGATCGCGCGGCTCAGGGCGCAGCTGGCCGGTCAGCCCGACATTCTCGATGAGGACGTGCCGGCCGAGGCGCGAGCCTATGTGGACGGGCCGGTGGCAGAGACCCTGCGGCAGGTGGAGCAGCAGATCCTGGCCAGAGAGCGCGACGGCTTTACCGAGCGCAAGCAGATCCTGACCGAAGGCATTGCGGAAGCGGAGCGCGGGCTGGTGCTGCTGCAGAAACTGGCCGAGAGGTCGGCCGACAGCGTTGCGTTCACCCAGTCGGAACTGGAGCGGGCGCGAAAGCTGCAGAAGCAGGGCATCAAGACCATGAACGAGGTGTTCAGCCTGGAGCGGCAGCTGGCGACCGACGAGGCCCGTCAGCTCCAGGTGCTGGCCAATCTGTCCGATGACCGGCGGGGCATCGGGCTGTTGAGGAGCCAGCTGGCCGATCTCGAACACAAGCGTCATCTGGAGGCGCTTACGGATCTGCAGACCCATCAGGCGGACCTCGCGAAAGCGATCGCATCGCGCCGCGCGGGCGAGGAACAGCTCATGCTCCTGGCCAGCATGACGGCGGAAGACGTGGCGGCGCAGCGCGAGATGGTGCTGAGCTTCACCATCCGGCGCGAGATCGACGAGGTGGTGAGCGATGTGCCGGCCAAACCGTCCACGCTGTTGTTTCCCGGCGACGTGCTGGTGGTGAAGATCGAGCCCGCCACCGGGGCCGCCCCGATTGCGGCCCTGCACAGGGTCGACCAGCCGGTGCAATAGGAGGAAGCGCGCTGTGCTGGCGGAGATCGACAATGCGGTACGGTCCACGCCGGTGCGGGAGCACGGGATGGCGCTGCAGCGGGCCGCGGCCGGGGCCGCGCTGCTCGCCGCTGCGCTGCCGGCCGCGGCGGTTGCCCTGGCCGTTTGGCTGACGCTCGGCCGCCCGGTGCTGTTCCGACAGGTGCGCAGCGGGCTGGGCGGCCGCTGCTTCACCATCGTGAAGTTCCGCACCATGCACGAGCATCGTGATGCAGCAGGCGCGCTCCTGCCCGACCACTTGCGTGAAACGGGCCTGACCCGCTGGATCCGGCGCTGGCGGCTTGACGAGATCCCGCAGCTGTGGGCGATCGTTGCGGGAGACATGAGCTTTGTTGGCCCACGGCCGCTGCGGCCGGAGACGATCGCCAGTTTCCGCGCGCTGGGTATCGCGCGGGGCCGGGTGCGGCCGGGCCTCACCGGCTGGGCGCAGGTAAACGGCAATGTGCGGCTGACCGATGCGGACAAGCTGGCGCTGGACATCTGGTACATCGACCACCGCACCCTGCGTCTGGACCTCAAGATCCTGCTGATGACCATCGCCACCCTTCTTCGCGGGGAGCGCGTGCGCGCCGAGGCGGTTGCGGCGGCGCAGGCCCATCTTGCCGCGCGGTTCGCGGGCGGATCCGGTGGAGCTGGCCCATGAGGATGGCCTTTGTTGGCGCGGTGGAGGGCTCGGCGATCGCGCTTAGAGCATTGGTCGAAGCGGGGATGGCGCCGGCCCTGGTGATCACCCTGCCGCCGGAAGCCCGCCACCGCCACTCGGACTACGTCGACCTGGCGCCCTTGGCCCAGGCTGGCGGAAGCGCGCTGCTCCATGCGAGGCATGTGAACCGGCCGGAGGTGATTGAAGCCATGCGTGCGGGCGAGATCGACCTGACGTTGGTGATCGGCTGGTCGGAGATCTGCGGGGCGGATTTCCGCTCTGTCGCGCGCATGGGCACTATCGGCTTTCACCCGGCGCCGCTGCCGCGGATGCGCGGGCGTGCCGTGATCCCCTGGACGATCCTTCTGGGCGAGACGACCACGGCGGCCACCTTGTTCTGGCTGGACGACGGGGTCGATTCCGGGCCGATCCTGCGGCAGGAGCAGATGGAGATCGCACCCGACGAGACGGCGCGCAGCCTCTATGCCAAGCAGACCCAAGCGCTCGCCCGCCTGTTGCCGGAGGCGGTGGCGCTGGTGCGGAACGGCGCGGCCCCGCGCATTCCACAGGATCACGCCGCCGCCACCTATTGCGCCAAGCGCACGGCGGAGGACGGCCGCATCGACTGGCGCGAGCCGGCGGAGCATGTGCTGCGGCTCATTCGTGCGGTGGGGGACCCCTATCCCGGCGCGTTCTCCACCTATGACGGGAGCAAGCTGTTCGTCGATGAGGCCGTGCTTCTGCCGGACGGGCACCGCTATATCGGGCTTCCCGGCCAAGTGCAGTGCCATACGGCCGACGGCTTCGCGGTGCGCTGCGGCGATGGGGCCTCAATCCACGTTACCGGCTGGCGGTGTGAGGGAAGCGCCGAGCGGCCGAAGCTCCATGCCAAGCTGGGAGACATCACCCCATGACTTTCGGGCTCGACAGCTTCGGGCGGACGCTGGTGATCGCCCCCCATCCGGATGACGAGATCCTGGGGGCAGGCGGCACGATTGCGCGGCTCGCGCGCGCCGGCATGGAGGTGACCGTGGCGGTGGTCACCAGCGGCCGTCCACCAGCCTATTCCGCGGCCCAGGTTGCCCGGGTGCGGCACGAGGCCGAGCAGGCGCACCGCGCGCTCGGCGTGCGCGAGACCCTTTGGCTGGGCCAGCCGGCGGCGGAGCTGTCGGAGACGCCCCACGCGGCCCTCAATGCCGCCATTCGGGGCGTCATCGCCGATCTCGACCCCGCCACCCTGCTGGTGCCATTCGTGGGCGACATCCACCGCGACCACCAGCTCACCTTCCTGTCGGCGCTGGTGGCGGCGCGGCCACATCAAGCGAAGTTTCCCGCGACCATCCTGGCTTACGAGACCCTGTCGGAGACCAACTGGAATGCTCCGTATCTGAGCCCCGGCTTCCAGCCCAACGTGTTCATCGACATCTCAAACACGCTGCAGCTGAAGCTCGATGCCATGGAAATGTTCGCGTCGCAGCTGCGGGATTTTCCGCATGAGCGCTCGGCGGAGGCGCTCAAGGCCTTGGCCATGCTGCGCGGGGCTGCCGTCCATTGCCATGCCGCTGAGGCTTTCGTGCTGGTGCGGCACGTGGTGCGCGCGCCAGGCGAAGAGTCGGACCGGATCAAGGGAGGCTGAACATGAACCGCTGGCCGCACTATGACGAGGCGCAGATCGCGGAAGTGGCTGATGTGCTCAGGTCGGGCAGGGTGAATGCCTGGACCGGCACCCGCATCGCCGCGTTCGAGGAAGCCTATGCGGCGCTTCTGGGCCGGCGCCATGCCATCGCCTTGGGGAACGGTACCGTGGCCCTGGACGTGGCGCTGCAGGCCATCGGCCTCGCGCCGGGGGACGAGGTTATCGTCACCCCGCGCAGCTTCGTGGCCTCGGCCGCCTGCGTGCCCATGGCCGGGGGCGTGCCGGTCTTTGCCGATGTGGACAGGGACAGCCAGGCGATGACCGCGTCCACCATCGCGGCGGCGCTCACCGAGCGCACCCGGGCCATCATCATCGTGCATCTGGCCGGCTGGCCGGCGGAGATGGACGCGATCATGGCGCTGGCCAGAGAGCATGGCGTGCTGGTGATCGAGGACTGCGCCCAGGCCCATGGGGCCATGCTGCACGGCCGTCCCGTGGGCAGCTTCGGCGACATCGCCGCTTTCTCGTTCTGTCAGGACAAGATCATCACCACTGGGGGTGAAGGGGGGCTGCTGGCCATGGACGACGACCGTCTGTGGCAGCGGGCATGGAGCCTCAAGGACCATGGGAAGAGCTATGACGCCGTGTTCAGGCGCACGCACAAGCCGGGCTTCCGCTGGCTGCATGAAAGCTTCGGCTCGAATTACCGGATGACCGAGATGCAAGCTGCCCTCGGCCTTTGCCAGCTCGAGCGGCTGGAGCGCTGGCATGAGCAGCGGGCGGCCAATGCAGCCATTCTGATGCAAGCGTTCCGGTCGCTGCCGGGCTTGCGCACGCCGGTGCCGCCGCCGCATGTGCGCCACGCGTGGTATCGGTTCTACACCTTCGTCGAGCCGGACCGGCTGAGGCCGGGATGGAACCGGGACCGGATCCTAGAGACCATAACGAGCCGCGGGGTTGCGTGCTTCACCGGCAGCTGTTCGGAGATCTACCGGGAGCTCGCCTTCACGCGGGCCGGCTTCGGTCCGAGGGCGCCGCTGCCGGTTGCGGCCAGCCTTGGTGAGACGAGCTTGGCCTTCCTTGTGGATCCCTGCCAGAGCGAGGCGGACATGCGCCGGGTGGCTGCGGTGGTAAGGGAGGTCATGGCCGAGGCTGCGGGTGGCGGGGCCTCGGCGCGGACCCGTTCGCGCTATGTGGCCTGAAGGCTCGGCGCGATGGATCTGACGGTGCTCATCTCTTCGGCGGGGCGGCGTGTCGGGCTCATCGAGTGCTTCCGCCATGCCGCACGGCGCGCCGGACTGAGCCCTACCGTGCTGGCCTGCGACCAGAACCCCGCCATGAGCGCCGCCTGCTGGGCTGCCGACCAGTGCTTTCCGGTGCCCGCCTGCACCCACCCGGAATTTTCCGACGCGATGTTGGAGATCGTCCGGGCGTTCGGCGTGCGGCTGGTGGTGCCCACCATCGATCCGGAGCTTGCGCCGCTGGCTGTCGCCGCGGAGCGCTTCGCGCAGGTTGGGGCGCGGGTGCATGTGAGCCCGCCACCGGTGATCGAGGTGGTGCGCGACAAGCTGCGCACGGTGGAGGTTCTGGGCGCGGCAGGTGTGCCGGTGCCGGTGACCATCGCGCTCGACCAGCTCGGGCCATGCCGCCGGAGCCTCACCTGGCCGATGTTCCTGAAGCCTGCGGGCGGCAGCGCCAGCCGCGGCATCCGCATCATTCACGATCCGGACGAGCTGCCGGCGAACCCGGAGGAGCCGATGGTGCTGCAAGAGTTGCTGCGCGGCCCGGAATACACGGTGAACATGTTCATCGATCAGAGGGGCCATATGTGCAGCGCGATTGCCCATCGGCGGCTGCAGGTGCGCGCGGGCGAGGTGGAGAAGGGGCGAACCGAGCGCAACCCGCTATTCTATGACCTCGCTACTCTCGTGGCGCGGGCCTTACCGGAAGCCCGGGGCGTCATGTGTTTCCAGGCCATCCTGGACGAGCGGCTGGGGCCGCGGGTGTTCGAGGTGAACGCACGCTTCGGCGGCGGCTATCCGCTCGCTCACCACGCGGGCGCGGAATATGCACGCTGGCTCTTGGAGGAGGTGGCGGGCCTGCCCGCGCGGCCGCATGATGATTGGCGCGACGGAGTGCTGATGCTCCGCTACGACGCCGCGTTCTTCGAGGGGTGAGGAGACGGCCCGCGTGAGCTTGCCTTTCACCATCGTGTTCGACCTGGACGACACGCTCTATCTCGAGCGCGACTTCGTGCGCAGCGGCTTCAAGGCGGCGGACACATGGCTGCGCCGGAATAAGGGCGTTGAGGGGCTGGAGCAGGTCTGCCTTGCCCTGTTCGAGGCGGGGCAGCGGACACTAACCTTCGACCGCGCTCTCGACGCGCTCGGGCTTGGTGGCGACCAGGCGCTGCTTGCGCAGCTGATCCGTGTCTACCGAAGCCACGACCCAGCCATTGCCCTGACCGATGATGCCAAGCGGTTCCTTGCCACCAATCCTGCGCGGCATGGGCTGATCACCGACGGATTGCTTCTCACCCAGCAGGCGAAGGTGAGGGCGCTGGGCCTCGACCAAGCGCTCGGGTTCGTGCTGTGCACGGCAGCGCTGGGCGAGGGGTTCGGCAAGCCGCATTCGAGGCCGTTCAGGTGTCTGGAGGCCTGGGCGGCTCCCTTCAAGGCGCCGCTGGTCTATGTGGCCGACAATCCGCGCAAGGATTTCGTCACGCCCAAGGCACGGGGGTGGATGACGGTGGAAATCGCGCGGCCGGAGCGGGTGCACGACCACGCCGCGCCGGGTGCCGACCACGAGGCTCATATGCGGATCCGCTCGCTCGACGAGCTGCAGGATTGCCTGCACGAGCTGGCCTCCGCCCGGGCGGCAAGGATTTTCCTGACAGGCCGTCGTGCATTGCGTCCTTTGGCGGCCGATGGATCTGGTGAGAGTATCGAGGCCTGCTCTAACAGGCCGAGAAGGTGGAGCCTTACGTGATCTCTCCGGCCGCTGTGCGAAGCTTCGGCCGCCAGGCGCGGCGCTTCTGGCGCGAAGAGGCGGCCCTGCGCAGGCGCCTCGTCAACACGGGCCATCTGCTCACGGGCAATGTCTTCGGGTCGGCCATCGGCCTGGTCGCCTTCGTGTTGACTGCGCGGGCGCTGGGGCCGACCGACTATGGCATTCTCGCGCTCACGCTGGCCTATGTGCGGGCGGTGGAGCGGCTGATCGCCTTTCAATCCTGGCAGCCGCTGATCAAGTATGGCGCGGAGGTGCGCGGCCGCGAGCACCTCAACGACTACCGGGCGTTGCTGAAATTCGGGCTGCTGGTGGATATCGGGGCGGCGGCAACCGCGTATCTGACCGCCATCGGCCTTGCGCTGCTGTTCGGGCCGCTGGTGGGCATAAGCGCGCAAAACGTCGACCAGGTGCTGATCTATGCAACGGTGCTGCTGTTCCAGATCAGCGGATTTCCAACCGCGGTGATGCGGCTGGCCGGGCGGTTCAAGCTGACCGCCTATGGGGCGTTGATCAGCAGCGTGCTGCGGCTGGGCTTCTGCGCCGTCGGGCTCATCACAGGCCAGGGCCTGCGCTATTTCGTGATCGTCTGGACCGTCACGCAGATCATCGGTGCGTTGACCCTGCTTGGGCTTGCCTTCTGGGAGATCCGGCGGCAGGGCGTGCGCCGCTTGCTGTGGGCGCCTCTCACGGGCGTGACCCGCCGGTTCAAGGGGCTGTTGAGCTTCACGGTGGGCAGCAATGTCGAGCTCACGCTACGGTCGAGCGCCAACGAGTTCGATACCTTGCTGGTGGGCATGCTGGCCGGGCCTGCGGCGGCCGGCCTCTACCATATTGCCAAACGCTTGGGGCGCCTTGTGCTGCAATTGGGCGTGCAGGTGCAGGCGGTGCTCTACCCGGACGTGGCCCGGTTATGGGCGGATAACGCAGTGAACGAATTCCGCCGCGCCGTCTTGCAGATCGAGGTGATGCTGGCGGGCATCGGCGTCGCGCTCGTTATTGCCACTGCCCTTGTCGCCCAGCCGGTGCTCGCGTGGACGGCGGGGCCGAGCTTTGCGGATGCGGCGAGCCTGGCGGTCGTGCAGATGCTGGCCGTGACCATGACTCTCAGCGGCAGCGCGGTGCGCACCGCGCTGCTGGCCATGGGCCGGCAACCCTCGGTCTTGCGGGTGGTGAGCATCGCCACGGTGGCCTTTCACTTGACCGCGTTCAGCACCATTCCGTTCATCGGGGCGATGGGCGGCAATATCGCCCATGTGGTGATGGCGCTGGTGTGGCTCGTCGGCCTGTCGATGATCTATCGCACCGCGCTGCCCTCACAGCCGGCGCGCGTTTAGGGCGGCGTCCACCACGTCATCCCAGGCGGCCATCACGTTCTCGCTGGAGAACCGCCTGGCGGACAGGCGCGCATGGGCGGCGAGACTGCGGCGAAGCGAGTGGTCCCGCAAAAGCAATGACAGGGAAGCGGCGAGCGCGCCGATATTGCCGTCGGGCACGAGCAGCCCGTCCTCACCGTGGGTGATCATCTCGCGCGGCCCGAACCGACAATCGAAGGCGACGACGGGCAGGCCCGCCGCCATGGCTTCCATGAGAACGATGCCCCAGCCCTCGTAGCGGGAGGAGAGGACGAACACGTCGGTCGTCTCGATCCAGGCACCGGGCCGCTCGCTCACCCCGGGGAGGTGGACCCGGCCGGCCAGCCCCAAGGCGTCGCGCTGGGCGGTGAGCCGCTCGCGTTCCGGACCCTCGCCCCAGATCACCAGCTTCCAGTCCGGGTGGAGATCGGCAATCTGCGCGAAGGCTTCAAGCAGCAGGTCAAAGCCCTTCTGGGGCACCAGCCTGCCGACGGCCGCCACCGTGTTGCCGTTGCGGCGCGGAACGATATCAGGGGGCAAATGAACCTGGTTGGGGATGACCCAGCTGCGGCGGCGCTGCTCGCGTGGGAAGCAGTCCATGGCCCCCTGGGTCATGGTGATCAGCCCATAAGCCTTGGGGTAGCTCCAGCTGCGCAGACGGCTCCAGACGGGGCCGAAACTCTGCATCTCCGGGTTGTTGCGCTCGGACACGATCACGGGGATGCCGGTGCCTCTGGCCGCCAGCACCGACAAGACATTGGTGCGGGTGAGGAAGCTCACCACCAGGTCCGGTCTCAGCTCCAGGAAGGTGCGGCGGAGGAGGTGCAGGCGGCGCGCCGTCATCGCGGCGCCCAGCATGGGACCATAACGCCGCACCGGCACGTTCAGCCGGCGCAGCTCCACGCTTGGGGAAAGGGCATAGTAGGGAGCCGTCCCATCCGCCTCCGGGGTGACGATCGCCACCTGCCAACCGCGCAATGCCCATTGGTTGGCAAGAAAGCTCACCACGCCCTCGCTGCCGCCAGCGCCCAGGGCTGGCAATACCAGCGCAATGCGCGGGGCGCGCCTGGCGGACGCCGCCAGCACACCCTCGCCGCGCAGGGAAGGCACGCTGGTCAGGCCAAGGCTCATGATGGATCCGTTGTTGCCTATGATGGCGGAATGCTCGCCAGCAGACCCGAGCGTTTTCGCTTTTCCTGGAATCGCGAAACCGCTCTGAGTTCTTGCTTGTCGCATTTCCTGACGCGAACCGGCGTCCACTTCGCTCGAAAATGCTCCAGGGATGCGGTCGCGCGAAAGCTCCGATTTTCCTGACTTCCCGAGCGGGCGCGCCGCATTGCCAATAGGAGGTGCTGCAGCAGGGAAGAAACGATGCGCCAACAGCCCATTACGGTCTGCTTCCCGTTCATTGGCGACGAGATTGGTGGAAGCCACATCTCGGCCCTGAAGCTGGTGGAGGCGCTTCCGCCGGAGAAGGTAAGGCCGATCATTGCCCTTCAGAGACGGGACGGGCCGCTCGCGCGGTATCTGGCGGCACGGCGGCTGCCCTATACCTTCGTGCCGCATCCCCATCTGCTGAAAACGGACACCCTGCTGGGCCGGATGAAGGCAGGTTTCGACTGCCTGCGGCAAGCCGTGCCGCTGGCAACCTTTCTACGGGATCATGAGGTCGATATCGTCCACACCAATGACGGGCGGATCCATGCGCAATGGGCCATGCCGGCGCGGCTGGCCGGAGCGGCCCATGTGTGGCACCATCGCGGCGACCCGGATGCCCGCGGCGCCAATCTGTTGGCGCCCCTGGTTGCCGATCACATGGTCACGGTTTCGCGTTTCGCGCGCCCGCGGCGGCCGATCATGAGCCTGCAGCGCAAGCTCTCGGTGGTGCACAGCCCGTTCGAGCCGCCGGCAGCCACCCTCAGCCGTCCGACGGCGCGGGCCATGGTGATGCATGTGCTCCGCTGCGAGCACAATACCCGCTTCCTCGGCTATTTCGGCCTGCTGATCGAGCGCAAGCGGCCCCTGGCCTTCGTGGAGGTGGTGGCGGCCTTCTGCAGGCGCCATCCCGACATTCCGGTGATGGGCCTGCTGTTCGGCGTGCCGGGCAGCGAAAGCCCTCATTACGACCGGCTGGTGCTCGAGCGCGCGCAGGCCCTGGGGATCAGCAGCAGGATCAGGCTCATGGGATTTCGCGAGCCGGTCGATCCGTGGATGACGGCAATGGACGTGCTGCTGGTTCCGGCGGTGCGCGAGCCGTTCGGCCGCACGCTCATCGAAGCGATGTTCATCGGAACGCCGGTCGTGGCGACCAATGACGGCGGCAATTCCGAGGCGATCGAGCACGGCAAGACCGGCATTCTGGTTCCGCCCGACCAGCCGGAAGCCTTCGTCGCGCCGATCCATCGCCTGCTCGC
Organism: Rhodoligotrophos defluvii; assembly: GCF_005281615.1. Classification (NCBI taxonomy): domain Bacteria; kingdom Pseudomonadati; phylum Pseudomonadota; class Alphaproteobacteria; order Hyphomicrobiales; family Rhodoligotrophaceae; genus Rhodoligotrophos; species Rhodoligotrophos defluvii. The sequence goes on from NZ_SZZM01000008.1 coordinate 70,135, forward strand.
GGATGAGGCTCACCGTCAGCGGATCACGGAGGAAGCGAGGGCACGAGCCTATGCCAGCTATAGCGTGAAGGCGCATGTGGACAAGCTCACGGCCATATACCAGGCGCTCAGGCCCGGCCGGGACGAGAACGCCTTGACGCCCGCCTGGGGTGCCCAGCATGACACTCGATGATATCGGCTTCCTCATCATCGGCGCGACGAAGAGCGCCACGACCTGGCTGCAACGCGCTCTGCAGCGCGACCCGGCCGTATCGATGCCGGACCCGGAGCTGCACTATTTCAGCCGGTTCCATGAGCGCGGGCATGACTGGTATCTCGCGCAGTTCCATAAGGGGCTGGAAACGCGGCTGCTGGGGGAGAAGTCGAACTCCTATCTCGAGAGCGCCGACGCCGCCCGCCGGATCGCGCGGGCCCTGCCGAATGTCCGCCTGATCGCGCAGCTGCGCAACCCGGTCGACCGGGCCTATTCCGACTATTGCATGATGTATCGACGCGGCGAGGTGGGGCGCAATATCGGCGCCTATCTCGATCCACGCAATCCGCAGGACACGCGCCTGCTCCGCGCCGGGTACTATTTCGAGCAGCTGAAGGCGTTCTACGATCACTTCCCGGCGGATCGCATTCACGTGACTTTCTATGAGACGGTGGCGAGTGATCCGGCGGGGCACCTCGCGGCAGTACGGCGTTTCCTGTCGCTCAACGAAGAGGTCTCGTTGGGTGGGGTGGATGCGAAGGTGAAAGACAAGACCGCGCCGATGCTGGCGCCGGCGCTGCGGCGCTGGCTCGCGCCGGTGAAGCCTGTGGTCGCGCCCATGCGACAGACCGCCCTGTTCCGCGGCGTGCATCGGGTGCTGGCCTCCGAGATCCGCTACAGCCCGTTGTCGGACAGTCTGCGTCGCCGGCTGGAGGAACACTACGCAGCTGATGTGGAACGCCTCGGCCGCCTCGTGGGGCGCGACTTGTCGCAGTGGCTCAACAGCGCAAAAGGTTCCCGTTCAGGCGGGCAGGCTTTTCCCTAAATGGCGATGTCTATCAGCAGTGCAATCTACGGGTTTTACTGACGCTCCTTGCGGTTTCGCTCCCTTTCATTCACCCCGCATTTTAGCAAACTAAACGTCCTGTTCCGACGCTCTGGAAAATAGCGAGGCGCTATGGCGGGCTCGTTCGCAATGATCGTGCCCATTGCTGGCTGTTTTTCAAAATTCACCGGATGGTTTTCTTGGAAAACCGTTTGATATAAAAACGGGGCGGCTTGCTATGCTGGATGACAACATAACCGCAAGTCAAAATCCTTCCAAAACTCTCGCAAATGCATCCAAGCTAAATTTACTGCTGGCCAACGGACGCGGCCAGACCGTCCTGTCCGCGGGAGCGGGCCGGCTGAAGAAGGCACCGGCGGCCCTGCGCACGCTGATCGCGCGGACGCGGCTGCGTGCGATCGTCAGCGCCACGGTGCGCAATCGGGAGCTCTATGCCTTGGACCTGGCGCTGAGCGCCGGAGCGCTGGTGCTGGCGACCGTCTTGCGCATCGGTCCGCAGGAGCTGTTGGCGGCCGAGGAGCGGACCCGCGCCCTGGCCGCCATGACCTGCGCTTTCACGGCGATCTGCGGCGTGACTTTTCCGCTTCTGGGCCTCTATAACCGGCAATGGAAATATGCCTCCATCCTCGATTATCTAAGCCTGGTCCGGGCCGTTCTCATCGCCTCCTTGGTGCTGATCACCGGCATGTTCTTCTATTCGCGGCTGGCGTTCGTGCCGCGCTCGACCATTGCCATCGAGATCACTCTGCTGGTCGCGGCGCTTGCGGCGACCCGGCTCGGTTTCCGGCAGGACGACCTCAAGATCTTCAACGCGGCTCAGCAAAGGACGGTAGCCCGTCACGAGCAGCTCGTGCCGGTGCTGCTGGTGGGCGTGGGTCACGAGGCGGATATCTATCTGCGGGCGCTTCAGCGCGACCGGAACGCAACCTATTGGCCGGTCGGCTTTCTCGACAATTCGGCCAGCGGAGTCGGCACGACCTTGCGCGGCGTGCCCATTCTAGGCACTACGGACGATTTCGACGCGGTGTTCGTGGAGCTCGATTACCAGGGCCGCAGACCGCGCCACCTGATCTTCACCATGCCGTTGTCATCTTTCGAGGGCGGTGCGGCCGAGCGGCTGATCCAGGCGGCGGACCGGCGCGGCCTGGTGGCATCCCGCCTGAGCTCGGCCACAGAACTCAAGACACCGAAGCTCAGCCGTGAGTTCGAACTGCGCCCGATCGAGCTGACCGATCTGTTGGAGCGGCCGCAGACGGCCCTGGACATGCCCGCTCTGCAGCGGTTCATCTCCGGCCGGCGGGTGCTGGTGACCGGTGCGGGCGGCTCGATCGGCAGCGAGCTCACCCGCCAGATCGCCGCGCTGGGGCCAGCCAACCTGACCCTGCTCGACAACTGCGAATTCAATCTCTACTCAATCGATCTCGATCTCAACGACCGGTTCCCGGCGGTGCCGCGCTCGGCCCATCTGTGCGATGTGCGCGACCTGCGCCGGGTCAACGAGATCTTCGCCCGGTCGCGACCGGAGCTCGTGTTTCACGCCGCCGCCCTGAAGCATGTGCCCATGGTCGAGCTGAACCCCTGCGAGGGCGCGCTGACCAATGTGTGCGGCACGGTGAACGTGGCGGAAGCGGCCAAGCGCTGGCGCGCCGCGGCCATGGTGCAGATCTCCACCGACAAGGTCGTCAATTCCACCAGCGTGATGGGGGCGACCAAGCGGCTTGCCGAGCTCTATTGCCAGGCGCTGGACATCGAGGGCCTGTCGGATCCGCGATCGCCGCGATTCATGACCGTGCGCTTCGGCAATGTGCTGGGCTCGAGCGGCTCGCTCATCCCGCTGTTCAAGGCGCAACTCGCCCGTGGCGGCCCGCTGACGGTCACCCATCCCGATATGGAGCGGTTTTTCCTGACCATCCGGGAAGCGGTGGAGCTGACCCTGCAGGCTTCGGCCTACGGCCTCGAAAAGCGCCTGGGGCAGGGCGAGATCTTCGTTCTCGACATGGGCAAGCCCATCAAGATCATCGACATTGCCCGACGGATGATCCGGCTGGCCGGCTACACGCCCGATCGGGACATCAAGATCGAGATCGTCGGCTGCCGGCCGGGCGAGAAGCTGTTCGAGGAGCTGTTCGATACGTCGGAAAGGCGTGTCTCGCCGCCGGTGCCCGGCGTGCTGGGCGCAGTGCCGGCCCCGGTGCCGCTGCCGGTGCTGCATGAGGCTTTCGCGCTGCTTCAGTCCTGCGCGACGATGGGCGATTGCGACGGCCTGTTCCGTGCCATTCGCCGGATATTGCCTCGGTTCCGGGAGGAACTCACCGACCGCGCGCCGCAGCGCAGCCGGCGGCAGGCGGAGCACGTGCTGCACTGATGGGAGTGGTTCCGGCAAAGCACTGGGCGAGGACGGTCCGGCTCGGGGCCGCCGTATTAGCTGCCGGCCTTTTCACGACGGCCGTGCCCGCCGGCGCTGCGGATGCGCGGCTGGCGGCCAAGGCGCGCGACGCGCTGGTCCGCGCCGCGACGTTCTATTCCGGGCTGTCCGTGCGCGGTTCTTACGTCTGGGACTATGCCGCGGATCTCAGCGTGAGAAAGGGCGAGGGAAAGGCAAGCCCCACCACCGGATGGGTGCAGCCGCCCGGGACGCCTGCCGTCGGCGCGGCATTCCTGCGGGTTTTCGAGGTCACCGGCGATGCGCGATGGCTGGATGCTGCGCGCAAGGCGGGCGAGGCTCTGGTCGAGACGCAGCTGATATCCGGCGGCTGGTACTATTCCATCGAGACGAACCGCACCCTGCAGTCGGCATGGTGCTACCGGGCGCGGCAGATCACGCCCGAGGCCTGCGAGGCCATGGGCGAAAACCGCGTGCGCAACCGAACCGTGCTCGACGACAACAACAGCCAGAGTGCGCTGCTCTTCCTGATAGAGCTCGACCGCGCGCTGGGCGGCAAGGATCGCGCCGTTCACGACGCGCTGCTCTATGGTCTCGAGAAGATCGCGCAGGCCCAGTATCCGAGCGGTGCCTGGCCGGTGATGTTCGACGAGCGGCCGAAGATGAAGGACGTGCCGCCTGCGCCAGCCGCCAGCCTGCCGGACACCTGGCCGCGCACATGGGTGAAGCCGGAGGGCGGGCCTTACTACATTCTCAACGACAATCTGGTGCGGGATACGGTTTACCTGTTCCTTCAGGCGGAGCGCCATTTCGACAATCCGGCCTTTCTGCGGAGCGCAACGCGCGCCGGCGAGTTCTTGCTCAAGGCACAGCTGCCCAAGCCGCAACGGGGTTGGGCGCAGACCTATGATGAAAAGATGCAGCCGGTGTGGGGGCGGAAGTTCGAGCCGCCGGCGGTGGCATCCCGCGAGACGGCCGGCGCCATCGCCTGTCTGATCGAGCTTTACGGACGGACCGGCGATGCGCGGCTGCTGGACAGCGCCAAGGAAGCGGCCGACTGGCTGCGTTCGGTTCAACTGCCGGACGGGGACTGGGCGCGGTTCTACGAGCTCGGCACCAACAGAGCGCTCTATATGAGCAACGACGAGCAGCTCACCTATGAGGCTCAGGACCTTCTCAGCCACTACGGGATGAAAGGACGCCAGAGCGTACCGCAAGCCCTTGCGCTGGTGAAAGAGATCGACGCCGGCAAGCCGGTGCGCAAGCGGCCGCCGTGGCCATCGGTCGCCGACCGGATGACGCCGTCCGAGGTGGAGGAGAGGACGCGCGCGCTGGTTGCAACGCTCGATGGGCAAGGGCGGTGGGTGGAGGACGGCTGGATCCGGAGCGCTACCTTTGTGGATGCAGTATTCGTCATGGCGAAGTTTCTGGACTATGCTGAGGACGCGCCGTAACGGCAGCCAGTCCTGCCGTCGGGGGCTCGAGGCTTCGGGGTCCGCATGTTGTCGCGCCTGCCCATAATCTCTGCCTTGGCGGCCTATGTGCTCAGCTTGTTCGCTGCCTATGCGCCCGGCTTCGCGCGCCGGGGCAAGATCTTCCGCCTCATTGCGCTGTTCTGCGATGGCCATGTGGTGCGGACGCGCTATGGCGTGCGCATGCATGTCAACCGCAAGGACAGGACCAACCAGTTCTGCATTCTCGGCACCTATGACAATGTCGCACGCGAGATCGACAAGCTCAGTCCCGGCATGTGCTTTATCGACATCGGGGCCAATGCGGGGCTGTTCACGCTGATGGCAGCCGAGCGGGTCGGGCCGGACGGCGTGGTGATCGCCTTCGAGCCATCGCCCGAGCAATATGGTTATCTCGTGCGGAATATCAGAGCCAATGGCGTGCACAACGTGCTGCCGCTGCAGCTGGCAGTGACTGACCGAACGGAACGGGTGGCCTTCTCGGCGCACGCAACGGCACACAGCGGAAGGCATCATATCCGTGCCCGCGGCGAAGAAGGTTCGTTTCCGGTGTTCGGCGTCAGGGTGGCGGAGGATTTTACTGCGGCGGCCGCCTTTTGCGGCCGGCGCAAGACCATGATCAAGATCGATGTGGAGGGTTTCGAGCTTCAGGTGGTGCAGGGAATCCGGCAGCTGATCCAGCAACTGCAGGTGGTCTCAGCGATCATCGAGGTCGATGCAGGCTCGCTCGGGCGGTATGGATCGACGCCGGAAGCCCTCTATGCCGAGCTGGCGGCGCTCGGTCTTGCCGCCTCGTCCAAGCCAACCGTCGCCTCCCACTATGATGAGGTGTTTGTGCGCAAGGACTTGGCCGGCACGTGGGAGAGGCGCCCCGACGCCGTGTCTTTACCGACACGGGCCGCCATTCGTGCCACGCATGCCGGGCTTGGCCAGCGGGTCGGCTGGCTCGCAGGATCGGTTGCGGCAGCCTATGCGCTGGTGCTCGCCTTCGTGGCCGTGGTCGACCCCTATGGGGTCACGGAAATCGTCTCCATACCGGGCATCAATGCGCAGAAGACCCAGCGCCTGGAAGGGGGTGGGCGGGTCGAGAAGTCGCTGGCGCTCTGGCGCGAGGACCACGACGCGGTCATCCTGGGCAGCACCTCGGCTCTGATGGGCATCAATCCGGACAGTCCGGCCTTTGCGGGTCTCAACGCCTATAATGCCGCCATTCCGGGTGCGACCATGGCGGAGATCCATGCGGTGGGGCAGTTCCTGCTGAACCACGGGCGGCCCAAGGTGCTTGTCATTGGCCTCGAATTCTCGATGTTCGAAGCCGACCGGACCATAGCCAAGGACTTCGAGCAGTCGGGCTTCGATGGTGACTGGATGCCGGCCGTCTATGCCCGCGCGCTGGGCTCGCCGCAGGCGCTGATCGACGCGCTGCAGACGGTCTATCACAACATGCGCGGCGTGCCCGAACGCACGCGGGACGACGGCTTTCAGGGGATGAACAAGACGCCCGATTTCGACTACCGCGAAGCTTTCACGGAGATCTTGGCGCGGGAATTCCTGGTGCGCGACTGGCATTATGCGGATTTCGACTATGACCCGGGCCGGGTGCGGCTGCTGGCGGACCTGCTGCAGCGCTTCGGGCAGACAGATACGCAGGTGCGGGTGTTCGTGTCACCAATCCATGCGCGCCAGCTGGAGGCGATCGTGGCCAAGGGCATCTACCCGGTTTACGAGACCTGGCTGCGGGACCTTGCGGCCGTAGCCGATGCGAATGCGCAGGCGGAGATCTGGGATTTCAGCGGCTATAATTCTGTCACCACGGAAGAGGTGCCGGACTGGGGCGATAAACGCCAGGATATGATGTGGTACTGGAATTCGGCCCGCTACACCCCGGCAACCGGCGAGGTGATGATCGCGAGCATGCTCGGCGCGACCGGTGGCGCAGTGCAGCCGCTGCCCGGCTTCGGCCGGCCGCTGAGCGTGGCCGGCATCGAGAGGATCCTCGAAGAGAACCGCGCCGGCAGGCAGGCCTATAGCCTCGCACATGGCGATGAGGTTGCCGACGTGGAGCGGCTGGTGCGCGAGGCCGCGGCAAAGCTCTCCGCCCACAGCATGTAGCAGCCGGATTGCCTGAACCGTTCCGAGCGCGCGAGCGAGCGCCTTGCCTCCACGCGTGTTTACCGGTTACTCAGGGGGAGATTTTGCGCCTACCCAGGAGGGCAGACTTGGACAGGTTGGATGTCGCGAACGAGGCCGCCGCGGAGGCCTTCGATCGGCTGATGCGCGAGCGGTGGAGCTGCCGCGCGTTTCGGCCCGACCCCGTACCGCGCGACACGATCGCATCAATTATCGCCGCCGCGCAGCATACGGCCTCGTGGTGCAACACCCAGCCCTGGCGGCTCACCGTCATGTCGAGCGAGGAGACCTCGCGCTTTCGGCAGGAGCTTTACGCCTATGCGGCGTCCGACCCCGAGCCGGATCCGGACATCCCGTGGCCCAGCTATCAGGGCGTTTATCTCGATCGCCGGCGCGAGGTGGGGTGGATGCTTTACGACGCCGTTGGGGTGAAGAAGGGCGACCGAGAGGGCTCTCGACTCCAGGCGCTGGAGAACTTCCGGTTCTTCGGCGCGCCGCATGTGGCGCTGCTGACCACCGACCGCGCGCTCGGGGTCTATGGCATTCTCGACTGCGGCGGCTTCATCCAGAGCTTCATGCTGGCGGCGCTGTCCCGCGGTGTCGCCTCCATTGCGCAGGCGGCGATCGCCTCCTACGGCAGCTTCGTGCGCAAGCGGCTCGGCATCGGCGACGACCGGGTGCTGATCTGCGGAATTTCCTTCGGCTATCCGGATCTCTCCCACCCGGCGAACAGCTTCAAGGCACCGCGGGCGGATGTGCCGGACGTGGCGGAATTTCGGGAGTGAGCGCTGCCGGAGCACTGCCCCTTTTCTTGGGATCGCGGAACCGCCTCGCAAGTTCTTGCCTTCTCGCGTTTTCTTCACGCGAACCGGCATCCACTTCGCTCGAAAATGCTCTACTGCGCGCAAGTCGATTTCGTCAGGTTTTCCCGCTGCGAGCGTCAGGATCTTAATCCTCCAACTCCACAAGGCCCCTGTACAAGAATGGTCGTTCGTCACGTTCGGTGAACATGCGCAGCCCTGCCGGTTGCGTTTGTACAGGGAGCAGCGCCGGTGCTGGCAAGCCAGTCCGAATGTCTTGAGTTGCTCAGGTGTCCGCGAACCGGCAGCGCCCTCATCAGGGTGGGCGACAAGCTCGTCGCGCAAGCCGACGGTCCCAAGCCGCCGCCGGACTATCCCGTCATCGATGGGATCCCCGTCCTGATCGATTTCGCCAATTCGGTGCTGACCGAAGAGGAGGTGCTGGCGCGTGCCGGCACCAGCGCCATCGAGCGGCCGCGCTATAGCGGCGCCGCGGCGCGGGTCAAGCGCCTGGTTTCCCCGCAGAAGGCTTCGACCCGCAGGAACGTTCAGCAGCTCGTTTCGCATCTGGCGCGCCTGGGCTCGTCACGGGTGCTGGTGGTGGGCGGCGGGAGCGTCGGCCAGGGCATGGCGCCGCTTTACGAGCATCCGTCCATCAAGCTGTTCAGCTTCGACATCTATCGCTCCGAGCTTACCCATTTCATTGCGGATGCTCATCAGATGCCACTCGCGTCCGACAGCTTCGATGCGGTGGTCGTGCAGGCGGTGCTGGAGCATGTGCTGCAGCCGCAACAGGTGGTGAATGAAATCTGGCGCGTGCTCAAGCCGTCTGGCCTGGTCTATGCGGAAACGCCGTTCATGCAGCAGGTGCACGAGGGCGCCTATGACTTCACCCGGTTCACCGAAAGCGGGCACCGCTACCTCTTTCGCGATTTCGAGCTGATCTCGTCCGGCGCCAGCGGGGGCCCCGGCCTGCAGTTCATGTGGTCGGCCGATTATCTCGCGCGCGGTGTATTCCGGTCGGCCAAAGCGGGCAAGGCGGCCAAGCTCCTGTTGTTCTGGACCCAATATCTCGATCGCATCATTCCGGCGGAATTCGCAGTCGATGGGGCGAGCGGCGTCTACTTCCTGGGGGCGAAGTCGACCAGCCGCCTTCAGCCATCGGAAATCATCAGGCACTACAAGGGCGCGCAATAAGGTGTCGCGGCGCATGACCCATCGCGCCCAACCGTGAGACGGCAATAACCTCTACCTCAATCAAGTCAACAGAACGCCATCGGCCCGCCTCGACATCGGCGCGTGGCCCGCTGATGCACGTCCATCATGACTGGAGGAACAGAAGCGTGGTTCTCGACAGGAACGAAAGCCCGATCACAGCCCAAACCACCATGATGGTGAACTCTGCCATCCATACGATCAAGAACGATCCCGTGTCTCTCATTCCCATCGTCGGCCCGATCAAGACGATATACGAGGGTGGCCGCAGCGACAACGCAGGCCAAATCTGGACCGGCGCCCTGTTTCTCGTCCTTGACTGCGTCGGGATCGGGTGGGCCGCAAAGATCGGGAAAGCCGGGCTAACGACCCTCACACGGTCAACGGTGACCGAGGTCACCGAAAAGGGCCTCGCCCGTTCGCTGGAGACGACCGAGGCGGATGCACTGCTCGCTCAATCGGGCACGGCGCTGCGGACCGATGCAAGTGCGGCCGAGCTCGCCATCAAGCCGAGCTCGCCGGTGCCGGCACCTTCCGAGGTGCTCAGGATTGATGAGAAGGTCCACCACCCGCGGTTTGGCCTCGTGCTGAAGACCGGCGCAGGAACCCCGCAGGAGAAGGCTTGGGTCAGCCTGCCCGGCTCGCCTGACCGGTTCCGGGCTTTCGATCTCGTGGCCGACAGGCCGCTGGACGGCGAGGTCTATCTGAAACTTCGCGACGAGAAGCAGGGCATCGATGTCATGCGCCGCTGCCCGGGGCTGAAGGGCGGAGCGCCATGCGGCTCAGACCTGCGGGGAGAAGGCGCGCCAGCCCCCGATGAGCGGGGATCTGGGGCTAGCGCAGGCGCGGGCGAGAGGGCTGGACCCTCCGGTGCCAACAACCAGGAGCGGGCGGAAGCCATCACCCGAAATGGGCAGGAAGCGTCGGTTTTCTATGTTGCACCCCCTAGAGGAGAGCGCGTGCCGGCCTACGACCTCAGGGCGGATGACCTCACGACGGAGTTCGATGTCTTCGATCATTCGTTCGGCACGCTTTCCCGCGAGGAAATCGAGCGCGTATGCGCGCCTGTTCCCGGTCACGAGAATGTCTTCCGGTTCCGGCACGGCTTCCTGAGGTTTCCTGACGGCTCGGGCGTATCCAGCACGCTCTCCGCACAGCGGGAAGCGGCGAACTGGAATGCTGCCTTCGACAGGGACGCCAGCACAGGCGCCCGTGTCGTGTTCGCCAAGGCACACAAGCTCACCTTCGGATCGAATGGAAGCGGTGTGGCTCGGGTCGAGTATGTCGAAACGCCTGTCCAGACGGCGGCGGTCTTCATTCCCGCCGTAGACCGCGACCTTGTCGCCCGGCATTCGCTGGAGAGCGTGGCCGTGGAGATGGATCGACATCATGTGGCGGGTGTTCAGGTTCCGGTGCCCGAATATCCTGGTGCGCCCCCGCCACCGCCACCCTATACAGGGCCCAGCGCACCGGAAGCCGGTGCTGCCGAGGGCGTGGCCGCCACGGAGGCCTCGGAGGCGAGCACGCGCGGACATGTGCCTGCATCGGAAGAGGGACGCTCGGGCCCTGGTGGCCAACGGCAGAGCAGCGCCCATCGTGACGAGCCGGCCCGCGACATTGGGGCAGAGATCGATGATGCAACACAAGATGATGCCAGCAGACCTTCCGGGCGGTCTCGCCGGGCGGCGGCTGTCAACGACCCGGAGGCCGCCTATGAGGAGGGCGCCGCCGCCGGTGATGGCGATCAGCAGTATGGTCACGAGGATAGAGTGCACGACCCGGACGAGGCCTGCGGCGTGCCGATGCAAACACCCAAGGTCTTCCCGTCCGCGGCCCGGAGCGACGCGCCACGACCGGAACCAGACGATATCGACGGGCCACCGATGACCGTCGACCAGGTGCCAATCGAACCGGTCGCGTTGAACGGGGCGGGGATGACGATGCTGCTGGTCGAATGACGGGTTTAGGCTTTGACGGCGGCGGGAAATGGTGGAACCGTAGCGCTGGTCCTCATCGTGAGAATAGCCCATGCCGATAAAGCCCGAAATTGCCGAGTTCGATGCGGAGATGCGCGCGTGGCGCCGGGATCTGCATGCGCATCCCGAGCTGGGCTTCGAGGAGGCCAGGACCAGCGCTTTCGTGGCGAAGCAGCTCAAGGCGTTCGGCCTGGACGAGGTGGTCGAGGGTGTGGGCGGCACCGGCGTGGTCGGCGTGCTCCACGGGCTGGGCGGGCCGGCGGACAATAGCGGGCCGCGGATCGGCTTCAGGGCCGATATGGATGCGCTGCCGATCGAGGAGGAGAACGAACTTGCCTACCGGTCGACGGTGCCCGGCAAGATGCATGCCTGCGGCCATGACGGCCATACCACCATGCTGCTGGGCGCGGCGAAATACCTGGCGGGTCAGCGCAAGTTCCGCGGCACGGTCTATTTCATCTTCCAGCCGGCGGAGGAGGGCCTGGGCGGGGCGCAGCGCATGCTGGACGACGGGCTATTCGAGCGGTTTCCGTGCGATGGCGTCTATGGCCTGCACAACTGGCCGCAATTGCCTGCCGGCGTCTTTGCGGTGAGGTCCGGCCCGGTGATGGCCGCCGCCGACCGGTTCGATGTGACTGTGCGGGGCCGGGGCGCGCACGGGGCCATGCCGCATCTGGCCGTCGATCCGCTGCTGGCGGCGGTGAACATGGTGAGCGCGCTGCAGTCGATCGTCAGCCGCAATGTCGACCCGGTGGACACCGCGGTGGTCAGCGTCACCCAGATCCACAGCGGCACCACCCACAACATCATTCCGGCAGAGGCCACGTTCGGCGGCACCGCGCGCTCGTTCCGCCCGGATACGCGGGACTTCATCGAGCGCAGGATCCGCGAGATCGTCGCAAGCATGGCCGAGGCTCACGGCACGACTGCAGCCTTGAGCTATGTCAGGCAGATGTCGGCCACCATCAACAGCCCGCAAGAGACGGAATGGGCCAGGGCGGCGGCGGCGGACGTGGTCGGGGCCGATGCGGTGAGGACCGACGTGCCGCCCTCCATGGGCGCGGAGGATTTCGGTGACATGCTGCTCCAGCGCCCGGGCAACTATATCTGGCTCGGCCAGGGCAGGGGGCCGAACGAGCCGATGCTGCATACGTCCCGATACGACTTCAACGACGAGGTGCTCAGCGTGGGTGCCTCCTATTGGGTAAGCCTGGCCGAAGCTCTGCTGCCGGCCCGGCCGCGAGGCTAACGCGGGAACCGGATCATCTCGGTCCAGGCCGGGCGAAAGCCATGGCGCTGATACAGCTGGACGGCGCGGTGGTTCGCATGGATCGCCCCGATCATCAGGTCGTGGATTCCCCTGGCGGAAAGGCGCCGCTGCACATCGTGCAGAAGCTCCGACCCGAGCCCTCGTCCGCGCATATGGGCGGCTGTCACCAGGATCTTGATTTCGGCCACCTGCCGGCCCGTCTGCCAGGTGTCGGCCAGGTCCTCCCTGTCCTCGGACACGACTGTGCAGGCTAAGGCGACCAGCTGGCGAGCCTCGTCGATCCGCAGGAGAAGTTCGCGCTCGCTTGCCTCAAGGAACAGCTTGCGGATGACCGCCCATGATGCCGCGTCCCGGACGAAGGGGCCGAGCGCCGGTGCGACGCTCTGGTGGTGGTGATGCAGGGTGAGCCAGAGCGGCTCGAGCTGATCGACCTCGGCAGGCTTGACCGGCTTCGCCATCGTGCCGAGCCCGGCCGCCGGGCCGCCGGGCATTCGGCCGAAGCGCGTCAATGTCAGCCAGGCCTGCGCGAAGCCCTGCCGGATGTAGAAGCGCACTGCCCCCTGATTGGCGGGTATGGCCCCTACGAGCTGATGGCGGGCGCCTGCAGCGCGTAGTGCCTCCGCAATGGCACCATACAGCATTTCGCCGATGCGCTGACCACGATGGCCGGGCCGCACCATGAGGGTGAGCAATTCGCCAATCTGGCCGTCCGTGGCGAAAGTGGCCGGCCGGTACTCCGGACGCAGCGCGGCCATGGCATAGGCGATATCCTCGCCGGCGCGCTCGACCAGAAAGCAGATGCCGCCATTGGACAGCGCCACCTCGTATTGCGACCGCCTCTGCGCCCATGAATCCGCGGCGCTGACATAGGGGGCAAGCTCGGGCGCGACGGTCTGGTGATGCGCATGCAGCATGAGCCATAGGGGCTCGATGCGGTCGATCTCGCTCAGGGTGATAGGGACAAGTCTCATGATCGGCTCCAGGCGGTGCTGCTGGAAGGTCACCGGGTCACCCCATGAACCCGCCGACGATTGCGGCCACGAGCGCCGCGGCCAGCAGCAGGTTCACCATACGCGAGGTGACGGGATTGCGCAGCAGCGGCGCAAGCGACGCGCCGGATGGACCGCGGGCCCGAAGAGCCCGGCTGCATGGCCGGGCTCGGCTGCGTGCGCTGGACACATCCAGGCTCGCAGGCCCGGAGATCAAGAGGTTCTAGGCTAGCTCATCCAGGATGAGTCGGTTGCATCAGTGCCCGATTCTGCACCCTTGGGCTCGGCACCAGCCTCTTGAGAAGCAGACGGCAGCTTGAGGAGGTGGCCGCATGCTTCGGAATATTTTGGATTGGTCTTGAAATATTTGCAAAAATCCTTTGCGATCTGAATGGCTTTTTCAGGCGTGTATTCACTTTCGCTATCGGCTTGTGTATCTAAATCTGTCTTATTAATGCTTTTCATTTTCAATCTCTACGTTCAAAACAGGTGCGTTCTATAGAGGAGAATGTGGCGGAATATCGACGCATGTTCGGTGCATCGAAGGCGTCTCCGAAAACGGGCTCCTGGTTTCAATGTCGCGGACCTTCGGTTGGGTCACGCACTAGCGACTGCCGGGCCGGGAACCGCGGGCGAGGGCTGCTCGTTGGCTGCATGCGACATTCTGGTAGGGAGGAAACGATGGCCGTGCCGTTGGCGCGCAATTCCTGCGCGGGTTGGAGTGCTTGGCTGTTCGCTGCCGTGCTGTGCCTTGGCACGGTGGTCCCCGCCGCGGCGCAGGCGGAGTGGCGCCGGCATGTCGACGGCCGCCTGGGGCTGAGCGTGGATGTGCCCGCCCGCGGCTTCGTTCGTGCCGATCCCGAGGCGGGGAATGATGGTCTCCGCCTGGTCTCTGCCGATGGTTCAGGCGAGATTGCTGTTTACAGCGTGCCGCTGCCTTCCATGAGCTTTGCTGCGTTCCGCCGGCAACTGACGGATGGCGCCAGGGCGCGAGGGACACGCATCACCTACATTGCGGGTGGCAAGAGCTGGTTCGTGTTCTCCGGGCATTGGGACGGCCAGATCGTCTACTACAAGGTTTTGCTCAAGCAGGTGTGCGGCGTTCCGATGGCGCATCAGTTCCATCTGCGCTATCCGCGCGACCAGAAGCGCGCCTATGACGCGGTGATCGAACGGATGGACGACACCCTCCGGGGCGTGGCGGGCACGACCTGTGGCTGATGGCCTCATCGCTCGCCCGCCAGCCTGAGCCGGCTTAGAGCGTTTTCCGCTCTTCTTCGAAGCGCGGATCCGCGTCTCAAGTTTTGCGGGTCGCATTTTCTTCGCGTACCAGTTTCCTCTTCGCTCGAAAATGCTCTAGAAGCGGATCTCCTGCCGCACCGGTGGGCAGCGCCCGCATGTCCTTGCGACCACGGTAAAGCTGCGGGGCCCCGTCCAGGCGAGCGTCTTTGGCTCGACTGTCCAGTCCACCTGGGCTGCCTCGTCGGGGAAGCTCCGCGACCGGCCGCTCGCCGGCTCGACCACATGGAGCCACCACGCGCCCTCCTCGCTGCTGGCGAGCACCACATGCTGCTCGGTCGGGCTCCAGCTTTGCCAAGGCAGCGGGCCATAATGTCCGGCCTGGATCTTGTGCAGCCGAGCGCGTTTCGCATCCATGGCGAATACCGACCAGCATAGGGCATCGGACCCCTCGCCATCGCAAGCCTGGATCACCCGAAAGCGGCCGGACGGGGAGGGTGGAAACAGCACGACCTTGCGAGCGGCGACCGGCCGTGTGCCGCTTGCGTCCTCCACAAAGGATGCGGCGAGCGGGTCGGCGAGGACCCGTCCACGGTCCGTCAACCTGCCTGATTTGCTCAAGGCGACCCCGCAGGCCGGGGCAGCGGGGGTGATCGCCACAAACCCCGTCGTGCAGGACGCTTTCGCAGATGGCTGAGCAGCCGGCTCGGACACCATGGCGCTCGCGGTCAGCAGCGCCAGGGCAAATCCACCAATCGCGACGCCAAGCCGTTGGCGCTTCGGCATTTCACGACCCCCTTGTCTCGCCGCTCGCTGGCCGGGTCACCAGAACGGCAGCAGCCGAGGCTACCCGCAAGGCGGTAAACACCGACTTGCGGCCTATGCGAAATGCCGAAGCGACGGGATATAGGGTCGAGGATGGGCTCAAACAGGTTGTGGCGGAGACGGAGGGATTCGACCTGCCAACCTAGCCAACCTAAGTACTTGTTAACACAGATAGCTTTTTGACATAGTACATGCCCTATATACCAGCTTTTTAAAGTGCTACTCAGTCTACGACGCGGGGCATCCGGCACTTTATTGATGACTCCATCCCTCTCGGATCGAATGTTCGCTGATGAGAACCCGACACGAGGTCCGCGGCGGGGTCAGGGTGACGAAGACCTGATATGCACCATCACCGACTTGTGGCTGATTTTTGTTCGTCGGCTCGCGTGGTCAGAGCGCTAATTGCAAGCTCGCCCAAACTTTAGCGTTGTCGATGCGCTAGGCGCTCCTCAGAATGTCCGTGTCACCTTGTTCAGGTGGGGCGGATTGTCGGGATCGAGGCCTCGCCGTCGCGCCGCCGCCTCGATGGCGCGATAAGCTGGGACCAGCATCAGGACGGGATCTCCCACCGGATGACCGTCGCCTATCCAGGGCAGCGTCCCCTCCGTTCCTCCGGCAATAAATGCCTTCTCGCCCGCGTCGGTCAGGTCACGGACGAGGTCATCGACGGCGGTAGCGGCCTGGTCGTTCTGTCGTAGTATCAGGACAGGGGTCGATGGCGTGATCGATGCGCGCGGCCCGTGTCGAAGCTCGGCCGCGCTATAGCCCAGAGCCGGTACCCGCAAGAGTTCGGCCACCTTGAGCGCGATCTCGCGAGCGCAACCGAGACCGTAACCCCGGCCAG
Organism: Rhodoligotrophos defluvii; assembly: GCF_005281615.1. Classification (NCBI taxonomy): domain Bacteria; kingdom Pseudomonadati; phylum Pseudomonadota; class Alphaproteobacteria; order Hyphomicrobiales; family Rhodoligotrophaceae; genus Rhodoligotrophos; species Rhodoligotrophos defluvii. Next base: position 86,321 of record NZ_SZZM01000008.1, read on the forward strand.
CAACAAAGGCCGCCGGCGCGCCAGCGACAGAATCGGCCCATGGCGACCAGTCGCACGCGAGCGCGGCGGAGAGGCGGCCCGGAAAATGACGGAGGCAATCCGTAAGATCGTCGTCGCGCGCTAGAGCCGCCACCAACCGCGCCCCCGCGATCATCGACAGCACGACCGACTTCGTCGCCGCGACGGAGTGCTCCGCTCCCGCGCCGATCGGCAGGATCAACTCTGACGCAGCGGCTGCGGGAGAATTTTCGTCGTTGACGATGGCAAGCGTAAGCGCGCCAAACTTGCGTGCCATTTCGGTGGCCGTGACAATATCGGGACTGCGCCCGGACTGCGACACAACCACGAACAGGGCGCCACTCATGTCCGGCGACCGCTGGTAGGCGGTCACGACAGAGGGGGCCGCGGCAGATGCGAGCAGGCCAAGGCGCGCTTCGAACAGGTAGCGCAGGTAAACACCGACATGACCCGAGCTGCCGCGCCCACAGAAAACGACAATGCGCGGCTTGGCGTCCTTGATCCGTCTTGCGAACGCGTTGAACAGATCGGTACGGGCCAAAAGACGTTCGGCCACCGCGGGGATTTCGGCGGTTTCGCGTGCCATCGCGCTCGCGATCTGCGGATCAGTCATCCTTGCCCCGTGCATTCTTTGATCGCGGAGCGCAGATTGCCCCCGTGGCGTTGGAGCAACTGCGAGGCTTCGCTGCGGCCGATCCCGAAGCCGATAAGGATGGCCGTCTTCACGTCTCGGTCAGCTTGTTCAAGATAGCGCGCGGCGTCGCCTTTCCCGCAGCCGACGATTTCGCCGACAATGGCTTCTGCGCGCCGGCTCAGCTTGGCATTCCGGGCCCGCATGTCCACCATCAGCCCGCGATAGACGCGGCCCATCTTCACCATCACGGCGGTTGAGAATAGGTTCAGCACGATCTTTTGGGCGGTGCCTGCCTTCATCCGGGTCGAGCCGGCGATCACTTCGCTTCCGGTGTCGGCGAGGATGCGATGGCGCGCAACCTCGAACAGAGGAGCGGCCGGGTTATTCGCAACCGCGATCGTCACGGCGCCCGCGGCGCTGGACGCCCGTAAGACGCCGATCGTAAAGGGCGTTGTGCCACTCGCCGCGACGCCGATGACGACGTCGTTAGCGACAATTCTCGCTTCCGTCATGGCTTGCGCGCCGGCGGCCTCGTTGTCTTCCGCTCCCTCGGCGCTTCGGACGAGCGCATCAAGCCCCCCCGCCATGGCGAACACGAGACGCTCGGGAGGCCAGTCATAAGTTGGCGGCAGCTCGCTTCCGTCCTGCACGCCGATCCGTCCAGACGTGCCGGCTCCGGCGTAAACAATCCTGCCGCCTCGCTGCAGTGCGGGGACCGCGTCCTCCACGGCTGCGCCGATTGCGCCAAGGGCGCCGCGAACCGCAGCCGCCGCAGAAAGCTGCCCTTCATACATGGCGGTGATTATCTCGGCTGTAGACCAAGAATCGAGGTCAACGTAGCGTGAACTGATTTGCTCGGTGTGCATTACCCTGTCCGGTTATGTTGTAAACGCAGCCGGCATCATTCCTATCCAACGGTTCGGGGACACAAAGCCTCCATGGCGGTCCGCCGGGCGAGCTCGAGGGCGCCATCCACTGCATCGCCCTCGATGGGAACCAGCCGGCGCTGTACATCTGGCGCCAGCCACGGCTGCATCGGAGATGCGAGTCCGCCCAGCAAGGCGATGCGGGACGCACCGCATTCTGACAACCGACGCACCAGTTCGTCGATCTGCTCCGCGGCGTACCGCACAATCCGTCGCGCGACCGGGTCTCCCCCATCCGCGTGTCGCATCACGAGAGGTGCGAAGGTCGCATAGTCCGTGGCCGTCGCCGGATCCATCCAGGCAACGGCTTCGAACGGATCATTATTGAAGCGCATCATGACGTCGCGCGTGAGACTGCTGTCGATTGCACGCTCGTCATAGGCGCGCAACGCCAAGCGGATTGCGTGCAGTCCGATGTCGGCGCCGCTACCCTCATCGGAAATGGGAAAGCCATAGCCGCCGACCCGGAATTCGCGTCCTCCTACAACAGCAAAGCCGACGCTGCCCGTTCCCACGATGACAATGCCGCCATCCCGGGCTCCATGGGCTCCAATGCAGGCGATCGTCGCATCATTGACATAAACGACGGACCGGAAGGGATGCGGCCGATGCATGAGCTCTTCGAGCGCACCTTTGCGGCCAACGCCCGCAAGCCCGACGCCAGCATGCAACCAGTTCAGTGCGTCGGAGCCGAGCCCGGCCTCTTGGAGCGCAGCGCGGCAAGCCTTTTCCACTTCGGCAAGAGAGCGGTCGATCCCGACGCGCAACGTTGCCGGGCCGGCAATGCCGGTCCCAAGTACGAGTCCCTCCGCGTTCTGAATGCGCGCACGGCATCCCGTGCCGCCACCGTCGACGCCGATGAACAGTGGAGATTGCGAAGCCGCCGTCATCCCGCGACCCGCCGGATATCCGCACCGCATTGCACCAGCTTGCGGTCGAGGGATTCATAGCCGCGATCGAGGTGATAGACACGGTTGACGGTCGTTTCGCCTTCGGCGACCAGGCCGGCGAGGACCAGGCTCACCGATGCGCGCAAGTCGGTTGCCATCACTTCCGCGCCGTGCAGTCTCTCGACCCCACGGACCAGCGCCGTCGAGCCTTGCAGCGAGATGTTGGCGCCGAGCCGCCCTAGCTCGGGCACGTGCATGAACCGGCTCTCGAACACCGTCTCGCGAATGACCGATGCGCCCGATGCGATGGCCATCAAGGCCATGAACTGCGCCTGCAGGTCCGTGGGAAAGCCCGGGTAGGGCTCTGTCGACACGTCCACGGCCTTTAGCGCGCCGGAGCGCACGACCATCAAGCCGCGATCGGTCGGCCAGATTTGAGCGCCGGCGCTTTCCAGCACCGCAACGACCGAGCCAAGGTGCTCGAGATGGGCGCCGAGGATTTCAAGATGGCCGCCGGTTATCGCCGCAGCGACTGCGTAAGTCCCAGCCTCGATGCGATCGGTGATCAGTTCGTGGCGGGCGCCATGGAGCGCATCCACACCCTGCACCAAAATCCGATGCGTCCCGACCCCTTGGATGAGCGCCCCCATCGCAACCAGGCAAAGTGCGAGGTCAGAGATTTCGGGATCGCGCGCCCCGTTGAGGATCTCGCTTTCACCGCGTGCGAGGACCGCCGCCATCAGCGCCGTCTCGGTCGCGCCCACAGATGGCGAAGAGAGCACGATGCGGTTGCCGCGCAGCCCGTTGCCATTGGTCCGCGCGTGAATGTAACCGCCTGCCATTTCGACATTGGCTCCGAGCGTCTCCAGCGCTTTGAGATGCTGGTCGATCGGCCGCGCGCCGATTGCGCAGCCTCCGGGGAGTGACACGCGCGCAGAACCGAAACGCGCCAGCATCGGCGCCAGCACGAGAATGCTGGCGCGCATGCGCCGGACCAGCTCGTAGGGCGCCTGCGCGTTGCGGGCACCCCCGGCATCCAGCACCAGATTCCGCCCAGCGCCATGGGTTGCCACCACGCCAAACTCCCGCATCAGCGAGAGCATGGTGTTGACATCGGTCACCTCGGGAACATTCCTCAACTCCAGCGGTTCGGAGCTGAGCAGCGAAGCGGCAATCTGCGGCAGAGCGGCGTTCTTCGCTCCGCAGATCTGGACCGAGCCTTCAATGCGTTTGCCGCCGCGAATGACCAATCGATCCATGCTGTTTTCTTCGTCGCCTTAACAATCAGAAGCTTGGCAACCGCCTTTGCGTCTGATCGCACCGCGGCTCGTATCCTATCAGCACATGGTGCCGGCCCTGGGTATTTCGACGAGCATCCTTTATCCTAGATGGATTCGATGCGCACCAATCCACCCGTCTGGACAATATATGAGCCGAGATCGAAACAATCCTTTAATCACCGACGGCCATGCCATCCTGGCCGACCGTGTTTTTGACGGTTATGGCTGGCACACCGACGCCGCGGTGCTGATCCGGGCAGGCCGCATCGTTGGGCTCGGGGCGCCGGGCGAGGTTCCTTCCGATTGGCCGCAGACGCGCCTCCCGGCCGGCGCCTTCCTTGCCCCTGGTTTCATAGATTTGCAGGTGAACGGGGGTGGCGGCGTTCTCCTCAATGATCAGCCGACCGTCGAGGGTGTGCGCGCCATTGCCCGGGCGCACCGTCTCTATGGCACGACGGCGTGCCTCCCGACCCTGATCACCGATACGCGCGAGAAGATGAAGGCTGCCGTCGCGGCGGTTAGCGCGACGGTCGGCCGGGAAGGGATCCTCGGCCTGCACCTGGAAGGGCCCTTCATCAGTCCGCTGCGTCCGGGCGCCCACCCGTCAGATCGGATCACGCAACCTGCTGCGGGCGACCTGGACCAATTGTGCGAACTCGCCGACGTCGGCAGGTCATTGGTGACTTTGGCGCCCGAATGCGTCCCGGCGGGTTTTGTCCGGAGGCTGGCCTCCTCTGGTGTGCGAATTTCGATCGGGCACAGCGAGGCGAGCGCTGACGTTGTCATGCAAGCCGTCGCGGACGGCGCAACCGGCGTCACTCATTTGTTCAATGCCATGCCACCATTGAGCGCGCGCGCCCCGGGGATTATCGGCGCAGCGCTGGCGGAACCCCGGCTGACGGCGAGTCTGATCGTCGACGGAACCCATGTTGATCCCGTTTCGGTCCAGGCCGCATTTATGGCGATGGGTTCCGAGCGGATCGTGCTGGTCACCGATGCGATGCCCACGGTCGGCACGTCGTTGGACCATTTCGAACTGGCTGGCCGAACCATCAAACGGACCGACGGACGGCTGACCACGGAAGAAGGCACTCTGGCGGGCGCACACCTGGATATGGCCTCGGCGGTGCGCAACGCGGTCAAGCTGGCCCAAGTCCCCGTAGAGGACGCGCTGCGGGCCGCTTCGCTGACACCCGCGCAATTCCTTGGCCTGGACAACGAGCGCGGAGCGATTGTTTCGGGCGCGCGGGCCGATCTCGTTGCTCTCACTGAGGAATTCACAGTGATTGCGACCTGGCTCGGCGGCAGCACCGATTAAGTCCGCGGGCCTTTAGAGCGTTTCCGCTTTTCTTCGAATCGCGGAACCGCTCTAAGTCCTTGCTTGGTCGCATTTTCTTCACGCGAACCGGTGTCCACTTCGCTTGAAAATGCTTTAGTAGCGCAGGTATTCCTGCCGCTGGGCGACCCACGCCTGCTCATCCGATTGCGCCAGTACGTCGAGGTCGTGCGGCGTCGCCAACGCGTCGTCAACCCATTCCCGCAATAACGGGCCGCCGTTGATGACATCGATGGGGAGCTTGCCGTGCTCGTATTCGTAGGGGAAATCGCGCCACAGAGCGTAGTCCGGGTACAATCGGCGGACCGCCTTAAAGGCGAGCGCCTGGAGGCGCCAGGGCTTGAACGTCTGATGATTGTAATGAGGAGCTTCCGTGTGGATCTGCACGCCGTGGCAAAGCTGGCCCGCATGTTTGTGAAACGTGGGTTCGAACCAGCATTCACGGAGGCGGCAACCACCGAGCCACTGCGGAGCCAGGGAGTCCATTTCCTTCATAACTGCGCGCGCATCGATATCGGGCGCGCCGAACAGTTCTAAAGGCCGGGTGGTGCCGCGCCCCTCCGAGAGCGTCGTGCCCTCCAGCATCACCGTCCCCGCATAGGCGCGCGCCATCCACAAGTTCGGCGCGTTGGGACTGGGGTTGATCCAGGCGCGCTCGCCCAACGGCCATCCGAAACCCGGCGCGGCGTCGGGCTGCCAATCCTGCATATCGATAATCCGATACTCGACATCAAGCTTGAGCGTCTTGATGAACCACAGACCCAGCTCGCCGAGCGTAAGCCCATGACGCATCGGCAACGGCCCGGCGCCGACAAAGCTTTCCCAGCCGGGGCGCAGCGTTAGGCCCTCAACAGGCCGGCCCGCCGGGTTAGGCCGGTCCAGCACCCAAATAGCCTTGCCATGTTGCGCTGCCGCTTCGAGCACATAGCGCAGCGTCGTGATGAACGTGTAGATGCGACAACCCAGATCCTGCAGATCGACCAGGATCACATCTAATCCATCAATCATCGCATCCGTCGGCTTTCGCACCTCGCCATAAAGGCTAAAGATCGGAATGCCGTGCACCGGATCGTTATAATCCGACGACTCGATCATGTTGTCTTGCTTGTCGCCGCGCAGACCGTGCTGCGGACCGAAGGCCGCGGTGAGCTCGATGTCGCCGCATGCTGCCAGTGCATCCAGCGCGTGCGTCAGGTCGTCAGTGACGGAAGCGGGATGCGCGACCAGCGCCACGCGCCTGCCGGCGAGCGTTGCGCGCAAAGCGGGTTCTGCGATGAGGCGATCGATGCCGAATTTCATGGTTGCTGCATCACTGGAGAAAATTCATGCGCAAAGGAGTCCTTGTGATGAAAGTCAGGCTTTCCGGGTGGGTGCGCCAGCGCCCAGTATGACTTGAGGCCACTCATGTCTTCGATCAGCGCCGACAGACCGAGTCGCCATGGGTTCTCACGCGGCAAGCCCAAGCGATCCAATTCTAGCGAGACCTGCAATGTGTGGCAGTCCGGCGCAGATTGCACCTTGACCGTAGGCGCGCTGATCTCGTCCGCCACAACCATCCCGCTTCGGTAGTCGCTGAACCGATAGGCCGCCCATTGTGTCGAAGGTGCAAAGTTGAATTCGTAGTACTCGCTGCCCGACCAAGCGCGGACAAATGCCTCGAAGCAAGTGTGCCGCCAAAGCTCATCGCAGCGCGCGCTTTCAATAACAGGGAAAACACGGATATCGCTCATTTTTCCGGTGACAAAATAGGACAGGGTCAGAATAGTCGGATGCGGACGCGTAATCTCTACTTCGATGCGTGTTGCCGCAGAACAGTATGAATCCGGATGAAGCCTTAGCAATTGGCGCATATTGGTACTTTATAGGGTTGCGGATACGTTGTCACCAGGTGCGGGCTATACTCCTAGGGCAACGTCTACGCTACGGCAATAGAGGTAGGGCGGTGTTTTGCGGGGCAAATTTATGGCTGCTTTGTACCAGTTCCAGAGGAGAAACTACGAAACCGTAGGGAATTCGCCGCAATGGAAGCCGGAATGGCGGAGACGGAGGGATTCGAACCCTCGATACGGCTTTTGACCGTATAACGGTTTAGCAAACCGCCGCCTTCAGCCTCTCGGCCACGTCTCCAGCGGGGTGAGTGGTAGGAGATCAGGCGCGGAGGGTCAATAGGGGACTGGCTCCACACAAGAAAGATAACGACACGAAAAGCAATTCAAGCCACAATCGCCCGGATCCGGGCGTCCGCTCGCCCATGCCCGATCGGCGGAACCCGTCGCGGTGCCGTCGCATTTCGCTGGCACGCAATCTCGTCCATCCGGAGCCCATCATGGCGCCACGCTCGTTCTGGACCGGCTATCTCAAGCTTTCCCTGGTGACGTGCCGGGTGGCGATGGTGCCCGCGACCAGCGAGAGCGAGCGGGTGCGGTTCCACATGATCAATGCCAAGACGGGACACCGTCTCGTCAGCCAATATGTGGATTCGGAGAGCGGAAAACCAGTGGGGGACGAGGATACGGTCAAGGGCTATCCGCGCGGCGAAGACGAGTATGTGCTGCTGGAGGACGAGGAGATCGAGTCCGTTGCGCTCGAGAGCACGCGCACGATCGACATCGACATGTTCGTACCGTCCTCGGACATTCCCTGGATCTGGTACGACAAGCCCCATTATCTGCGGCCCGACGACGAGGTGAGCGCGGAGGCTTTCGCCGTTATCCGCGATGCCATGGCGGCAACCGACAAAGTGGGAATAGCCCGGCTCGTGCTCTATCGGCGGGAGCGGGCGGTGATGCTCAAGCCGCGCGAGCGGGGCATCGAGCTGTGGACCCTGCGCTATGGGGACGAAGTGCGCGATCCCGCCAATTATTTCGGGGAGCTCGAGAAGCCGCGCGTGGACAAGACAGCCATGGGGCTGGTGCAGAAGCTGATCGAAGAGCGCACCACGGCGTGGGATGCGAAGCTGATGAGCGACCCCGTGCAGGATCGGCTGCTCGATATGATCGAGGAGAAGAAGCGCAGCCGGAAGCAGGCCGCCAAGCCGCGGCGCAAGGCCAAGGCCGAGCCGGAAGCGCCCGCGCCCGACAATGTGGTGAGCATCGTGGATGCCCTGCGGCGCAGCCTGGAAACCGAGGGCAAGAAAAGCAAGCGCTGACGCGCGCAACTCGACTCAGTTCCGCTTCTTGCGCTTCACGTCCAGCGGCACGGCGGCCTTGCGGAAATCGGCCCAGGGGTCAGGGGCGAATGCGCTCACGCGGGCAGGGGTGTTGGCCACGGTGAAATGGGCGGGCCCGATGGCGGGGGTGAGCTCGCTCCAGTCGAGCGGCATGGACACGGCGGCCCCCGGCCGGGCGCGGGTGGAATAGGCCGCAACCGCCGTGGCCCCGCGGCCATTGCGCAAATAGTCCACCAGGATCTTTCCGCGGCGCTTGGATTTGGTGATCGTTGCCACAAAGCGCTCGGGCGCATCGGCGACCATGGCATCGGCGATGGACTTGGTGAAGGCCTTCACCGCGGTCCAATCGGCCTTGGGCTTCAGCGGCGCGGTGACATGCAGACCCTTCCCGCCGGTGGTCTTGACGAAAGGCGCGAGGCCGGCATCGATCAGCCTCTGGCGCACCTCCTCGGCCGCAGCGATCACCTCGCTCCAAGGCACGCCCGGACCCGGATCGAGATCGAGGATGATCGTGTCCGGCCGCTCAAGGTCCTTCACGGTCGATCCCCAGGGATGGATTTCGAGCACGCCCCCCTGCACCAGGCCCACCAACCCGTCGAAGCTGTCGATGCTGATCAGCGGCTCGTCGCTCTTGTCCTCGGGGTCATCGAACAGAACGATGTTGGGGTTCAGACCCTTCCAGGCATGCTTCTGGAAGAAGCACTCCTCGCGGATGCCCCCGGGGCAGCGCAGCAGCGCCAGCGGCCGGCCGACGACGAAGGGCTCCATAAAGGTCCAGACTTGCGCGTAGTAGTCGGCAAGACCCTGCTTGGTCACGCCCATGTCCGGCCAGTAAAGCCGGTCCGGGTGGGTCAGCGATACCGTGCTGTGCGGCAGGTCCGGGGCGGGTGCCGCGCCATCCTCCCGCACCACCTCCTCCGGCGCCTTGTCGTCGCGCAAGCCCTGGAACGCGGCATGGCGCAAATGGCCATCGCCCGTCCAGCCGCGGAATTCGATCTCGCACACCAGTTCCGGACGCACGGGAATGAGGCCCCGGGCTTCCTCCGCCGCCAGCTTGCCGGCGAAGGCGGGCTTGTTTATGCGCAAGGGCTGCAGGCGCTTGAACAGTTCGGCCGCGCGCTCGCCGGTGAAGCCGGTGCCGACCCGGCCGACGTGACGCAGCTCGCCATTCTCGTAGACGCCGAGGGCGAGCGAACCGATCGCCCGGCGGGAGGTGGTCGAGAGCACATAGCCGCCAATCACGAATTCCTGCCGTGCCGAGCACTTGGCCTTGATCCAGATGCGGGAGCGGCCCGAGCGGTAGGGCGCGTCGCGCAGCTTCGACACGATGCCCTCGAGGCTCATGCGGCAGGCATGGCGCAACACCGTCTCGCCACTCTCTTCGAAATGGTCGCTATAGCGAATGATTGGGGGCGCGTTGGCCAGCAGCTCGGCCAAGGTCTGCTTCCGCTCGATGAGCGGCCGGTCGCGGAGGTCCTGCCCATCGAGATAGAGCAGATCGAAGGCGTAGTAGGCGAAGCGGTCCGTGCGTCCCTCGCTCAGATCGCCCTGCAGGGTCGCGAAATCGGCGCCACGGGCGGCGCCTTCGGCCACGAGCTCGCCGTCGACAATAGCCTGTTCGGTCGGAAGATCGAGGAAAGCCTGTGCAAGGTCATCGCCGAAGCGCTCGGTCCAGTCGAGCCCGCGGCGGGTGAGCAGCTTCACCTCTTCCCCGTCGATGCGGGCCTGCAGCCGGTACCCGTCGAACTTCACCTCGTGCACCCAGCGATCGCCGCCGGGCGGGCGCGGGGCGAGGGTGGCCAGCACCGGGTCGATGAAATCCGGCATCTCGGCTTTCCGGGCCTTGGCGGCCTTTTTGACGGGCTTGGCCGCTTTTGCTTGGGCTGCCGCCCGCTTTTTGCGGGGCGTCTTCTCAGCCTCGGCGGCTCCGTTGCCGGTGTGACGGCGGATGCGGCCGGTCTTGGAGGACCAGCCCGGCGGCTCGGTGCTGATCTCGTCAATGGAGCGGCCGGTGAGCACGGATTGCGGCTGCTCTTCGAGGATATCCGGATCGTTCTCCTCGCGTGCCGCCTCATCCTCGCCTTTGATCAAGAGCCAGTTGTCGCGCTTCTCGCCGGGGCGCCGGTGCATGCGCACGAGATGCCAGCGGCCGTGGAGCTTCTCGCCTTTGAGCTCGAATTCAAGATGGCCTTTCTTCAGACCCTCATGGGGATCGAACAGAGGGGTCCAGGTGCCGCGGTCCCATACGAGAACAGTGCCGCCGCCATATTCGCCCGCGGGGATGGTGCCCTCGAAATCGCCGTAGTCGAGCGGGTGGTCCTCCACCTGCACGGCCAGGCGCTTGTCGCCCGGCACCAGGCTGGGGCCACGGGTGACCGCCCAGCTTTTCAGGACCCCGTCCAGCTCGAGCCTCAGGTCATAGTGAAGACGCCTGGCCGCATGTTTCTGGATCACGAAGCTGTTGCCGCCGGCCTTGGCTTTGCGGCCCTTGGGTTCCGGCGTGGCGCTGAAGTCGCGCTTGCGCCGATAGGTCTCGAGCGCCATTTAGCTTGCCTTCCGCCGCGCCGCGGGCTTCTCCGCGGCCCTCGTCTTCCCGGCTCGGCTCCGGGGCTTGCTGCCTGCGGCTTGGGCCTTCCCGCCCGCCAGTCCAGCGCTCTGCCGCAATGCCTCCATGAGATCCACCACCTTGGCGGCCTCGCGAGGCTTCGCCTTCGGCAGGGGCTTGCCTTCGATCTTCGCCTTCACCAGCTCGGCGAGCGCGGCATCGTAGCGATCATCGAAGGTCTTGGGATCGAAGTGGCCCGACTTGGTGTCGATGATGTGCCGGGCAAGCTCGAGCATATCCTTGGTGATCTTGACGTCGGGAATCTCGGAGAAGGCGTTCTCGGCAGAGCGGACCTCGTAATCGAAGTTGAGCGTATTGGCGATGAGACCGGGGCCGTGAGCGCGGATCAGCACCGTTCTGAGGCGCCGGAACAGCACGGTGCGGGCGAGCGCCGCCACTTTCTTGGCCTCGAGGCCCGCCACGATCACGGCAAAGGCTTCCTCCGCCGCGCGGCCGGTGGGCGCCAGGTAATAGGGGCGGTCGAAATAGACCTCGTCCACCTCGCTGCACGGCACGAAGGCCTCCACGGCGAGCGTCTTGTTGCTTTCAGGGACGGCGCTGGCGATCTCGTCCGGCGTGAGCACGATGTAATCGTTCTTGCTCACTTCATAGCCGCGGACCTGGTCCTCGGTTTCGACCGGCTTGCCCGTGCTCTCGTCAATATATTGCCGGCGCACGCGGTTACCCGTCTTGCGGTTGATGGTATGGAAGGAGACACGCTCCGAGGTGGAGGCGGCCGTATACAGCGCCACCGGGCAGACCACTTCGCCGATCTGCAAATAGCCCTTCCAGTTTGCGCGTGGTGCCACAGGCCATCTCCCTGGGTGACAGAAGAGAACGTAGCGGAGCAATCATTCGTTCCCGGTAAACAGGCATTCTATCCTGCGGGCGCCGCGGCCCGTGGGGCGATCTTACGCGTTGTTTAACGGGAATGCTCGGGCTATTCAGCGCTGGCTCGGGGCCGGGTAGATTCGGGGGTGCCGTGAATATCAGTCTCATGCTGGAAGCGCTTCTGCTCGGCGTCGTGGAAGGGCTTACCGAGTTTCTGCCCGTCTCATCGACCGGGCACCTCATCCTGGTGGGCGATCTGATGGGGTTTCAGGGCCCGCCGGGCCGGGTGTTCGAGGTGGCGATCCAGCTCGGTGCCATTCTGGCGGTGGTCTGCGTCTATTTCCACAAGCTGTGGGCCGTGCTGGTGGACCTGCCCTATGAAGCTGCGGCACGCCGCTTCGCCATCGCCATCTTCCTCGGTTTCTTGCCGTCGGCCATCCTTGGGGCGGCCATTCACGGCTTCATCAAGTCGGTGCTGTTCGACCCGGTGGTGGTGTGCGTCGCGCTCATTCTCGGGGGCTTTGCCATACTGGCGGTCGAGCGGCTGGTGCACATCCCGAAATGGCGGCGGGTCGAGGACTTTCCGGCATCGCTGTCGCTGAGGATAGGCCTGTTCCAATGCCTGGCGCTGGTGCCGGGCGTGTCGCGCTCGGGCGCCACGATCTTGGGATCGCTGCTGATGGGCGTGGAGCGCAGAACGGCGGCCGAATTCAGCTTCTTCGTGGCCATTCCGACCATGCTGGGCGCGACCGCCTATGACCTGTTCAAGAACCGGGACGTGCTGACGCTCGACGGCATGGGCGTGATCGCCATCGGCTTCATCGCCGCGTTCATCGCGGCGCTGCTGGTGGTGCGTACGGTGCTGGATTTCATCTCACGCTACGGCTTCACGCCTTTCGCCTATTACCGCATCGCGCTTGGCGCGCTCATGCTGGTGTGGCTGCTGGCCATCCGCTGAACACGCGGCGGACGGCGTCATCGCTTTTTAAGGCTGGCTCTCAGGAACGTGGGCAGCATGGGCGAGAAGCGGAACCAATCCATTCCTCCGCTCTTTCCCTGGGCATCACGCAACCTACTCAAGGGAGCCGAGGATGGCTAGAAAAACGATGACGATCGCCGCAGGCCTGCTGCTGGCTGGCGTTACCGCTCTCGGCGGAACGCCTCCGCAGGCTTCGGCTGCTCCCATAGGGGCAGTGCTGAACCAGGCTTCAACCGTTGGCGAGTTCAACGGCATGGTTGAGCATGTGCAGTCCCGCCGCAGGTATCGCGACTATCACCGTCGCTACCATGGACCGCGCTATCGCCATAGGCGGCCGGGCTATGGCTACTATCACCGCGGCTATTACTATCGCACGCCCTGGTGGGTGGGCCCCGCCGTGGGGCTCGGCATAGCCGGTGCGATCGCCGGGGCGGCGGGTCGCGCGGCCGGCTCGAGTGCGCATGTGGCCTGGTGTCAGGACCGCTATCGGTCCTATGATCCGTCGACCGACAGCTATATGGGCTATGACGGTCGCAGGCACCGGTGCTATAGCCCGTACAGCTGAGCGGCCGGTCCGAGGGGACGCGCAGTTGCACCGCGGCCTCAAAGGCTGGCGGTGGACCGGCTTCTCTCCGGCCGTCGGCAACAAGGGATGCGTGGGCGACCACGCGTCCCTTTTCCATCTGTTTGTTCTAGGCGTAAGCGGCGTTCTTGGACCGGCGAGCAGGGTTCTCGCTGATGACGCGCAGAGGTGGCTTGCGCTTGGCCCATCGCCTCGTGAAGTTCTCGAAGCCTTCCGCCGACAGGGGTACGGTGATGAAGTAGCCCTGGGCTTCTTCGCAGCCGATCTCCTTCAGGAAGGAGAGGATGCGGGATGTTTCGACACCCTCGGCCACGACGCGCAGACCCAAGTTGTGGCCGAGGCCGACGATCGACCGCACAATCGTGCGTGCATCCTGGTCTCGTTCGACCTGGCTCACAAAGGAGCGGTCGATCTTTATCTCGCTGAACGGCATTCGATAAAGCTCGACCAGGGACGAATAGCCCGTGCCGAAATCGTCCAGGGCGAGTGCAAAGCCTTTGAGGCGCATGCGGGTCAGGACGTCGAGCGTAGTGGGCTGATCGTCCAGCGCCACGCTTTCCGTAATCTCGATGACCACGCGCCGAGGATCGATGCCCGCCATTCGGGCACGCTGCTCGATCTTGTCCGGGAGCTCCAGATCGCTGAGCAGGTCGCCCGGAACGTTGATCGCCATCGTGAAGTCGGCCGGGAGATAGGTCCAACGGGCGAGATCGGAAAAGGCGATCTCGATCACCCGGTCCGTCAGGCGGCCCATCAATCCGAACTCGGCGATGGCGCCGAGGAAGCGGTCGGGAGAAAGAATGCCCCTGACCGGGTGATGCCAGCGAACCAGCGCCTCCACCCCTCGCAGTGGCAGATCCCGTTCATCGCCGAGGCTGACCTTCGGCTGGTAGCGCAGAACGATCTCACCCCGTCCAAAGGCTTGCTCGATCTCGCGGAGTGTCACCGCTTCCTGCTTCATCTGGGTTGCCTCGAACAGCGCGGACACGTCGTCAGTGGCAAAGGGCTTGCGAAGCGTGCCGACCACGTCGAGATTGCGCGCGGCGGCCAGGCTCGCTGCGGTGTTCAGCACCTTCTTGTCTACATCGCCGGTTATGATGACCCTTGCTTCGTCGTTGCTGTTGGACAGCCAGCGCAGCAGCTCGATTCCGTCCATGTCGACGAGGTTGAGGCTCAGGCAAATCAGCGTCGGCTGCCAGCCGGAGTAATGCTCGATGAATTCGGCAGCGGTGGTCAAAGCGCGCGCTTCAATATCATAGCGGCCCGCGAGCGAAACCAGCTGCTTCCCAGCCTCGTGGTCTGGGTCTACAATGAGGAGTCTTTGCAGTGTCTGGCTCATGAATGCTCGTCGTCTGCGCTTTTCAAAACCACAGGCTCTGGTCGACTTCCAGATTTCCTGCACATTAGGAGCATGCCACAGGATGATGCGGAAGTCTTATAAAGATGTTGTTCTGAGACTGGCATACAAGGCTAGTAGTCGCGTGTCTCGATTCGAAAATCTCTTTGTTACTCAGTCGGTTAGCTGGTAGTGATCCATTTTTGCAGCGGGCCGGTTCAGAGTTGCCGCCATTGCAGCTTAGGGAAATGGCCGAGTTCCGGCTTCGAAAAGGCAATTTTGCGACGATTTTAACGCTGGCGCGTTTTCATGTGAACATAAGGCGTAGGCCTTCATTTTCCAGGGTTTTCAAGAATTGTCTAGATCAGTCCTACTATCATCAACCGACTTAATGATCCGTACTGCTCCATTGAATTGCAAAAACGCATCGCAAGCCTCGTCACCGACGGATCCGTCGGACGTGCCGGAGCAGGGGACGGCCCGCGTGCCGGACGGGACCCGCGTCTATGCGGTGGGCGATATTCACGGGCGTGCGGACCTGCTGGAGGATCTGCTCGCGCTCATCGCGGCCGACATGGACAGCTTCGGCGGAGAGGATTGCACCGTTGTTTTCCTGGGCGATTATCTCAATCGCGGGCCGGGAACGCGCGAGGTCATCGGGAGGTTGGCAGCACAGCCCCTGCTTGGTGCCCGGCACGTTTTCTTGCGCGGCAATCACGATGCGCTGCTGCTGAACTATCTCGATGATCCGGGCTTGTTGCCGACTTTTCTGCGCTACGGCGGCAGCGCCACCCTGGCTTCCTACGGTGTCCAGGTCGCCGACCCAGCGGGACGGGTGCGCCCCGACCGTGAGCTTCATCGGGATTTCTTGAAGGCGCTGCCGGCTGACCATCTGGAATTCCTGAAACGCCTCGCCCTTTATTCCGTGATCGGCGACTACCTGTTCGTGCATGCGGGCATACGGCCCGGCCTGCCGCTTGGCCGTCAGAGCCCCGTTGACCTGATCAGCATCCGTGAGCCGTTTCTCTCTTATGACGGCGCGCTCCCCTATGTGGTCGTGCACGGGCACACGCGCGTGCCAGAGCCGGTCGTCCGGCCGGCCCGCATCGGAATCGACACCGGCGCCTTCAAGACGGGACGCCTGACCAGCCTGGTGCTCGAAGGCAGCCAGCGGCGGTTCCTGGCAACGGCCGGCGCGCCGGCCGAAGAGGCTGCAATTTGCGGGTGAGCTGGCGGCTGCCTGCGGTTCCATCCGTCGCCTGTCCCAGGATTTCACGATTGGTTAAGACCTGTTCCTGAAGATCCGGCTGGAGCGCGATTGGCCGCTCCGTATCGCCAGCGAGGGAGATGCGGCCAATGCGGTCCCGCAAAGTTGCGACATTGCCGGACTTGTCCAGCCGCTTCCGAGATCTCGCGCGGCTCTCGGCGCATTGGATGTGGGAGACCGACGCGGCCGGCCGACTTGTCTGGCAGGAAGGGCACAGTCCGCGCGTCGAGGCGGTGGACCTGGCGGACTATCTCCTGGGCGCGACCTTGGGGGAAATCTTGCAGGCGATCGCGGCTGAACCGCTGCAGGAACTCACCATAGACGTGGCGCTGCAGCGCCGCGCGCCCTTCTCCGACATCATCTATCGCTACATGGATGCGCTCGACGGCGAGACGTGGATCTGCCTCTCGGGCTTGCCACTCTGCGACGATCACGGCCGACCTGGCGGTTATCGCGGAATTGCCAGCGACGTCTCGGCGCTGGCCCGCTCGGAGATCGAGCTCCGCCACACAAACCGGCATCTCACCCATTCGGCGGAGCTTGCGGGCCTCGGCTACTGGGTTTGGGATCTTCAGCGCGACTGCTTCTTGGAATGTTCGGAGACCCTGGCCCGCATCTGCGGCGTCACGCTCGATGAATTCATGGAGAGCAACAGGAGCGGCAAGGCCTTCATCCACCCCGACGACCTTGCCGAATACACCCGCATCGAGCAGGCTTTCAACGATGGTGGGGAGCGCTATGAGGTTGTCTATCGGGTGCTCGCCCGCGATGGCATCGTGCGGATCTGCCGGGAGATCGGCGAGCGGGTGGCGGGCCGCGGCGGCCGGCCCGACGTGGCGATCGGTACAGTCCAGGACATCACCGAGGATTATCGGCTGCAGGCGGAGCTGAGCGCAGCGAAGGAGCAGCTCGAAAAGCAGATCGTCGCGGAGCGGGTTCTGTTCGCGGAGCTTCGACAAAAGGAAGAGCGGCTGCGCACCGCGCAGAAGCTCGAGGCCGTCAGCAGGCTGGCCAGCGGCATCGCCCATGACCTGAACAATATTCTCTTGCCGGTCATCGTGCTGGCCGAGCGCCTTGCAGAGACATTGCCGCCGGGGGCCGACCGCAAGGACGCTCAGACCATTCTCGAGGGCGCCGAGCGGGGCGCAGCGCTGCTGCGCGACCTTCTCGATTTTACCCGGGAAAAGGCGGGATCGCGCGAGTGCTGCGACCCGGCACAGGTCATTGCGTCGACCCTGCCGATGATCCGCGCCGTCTTGCCGCCCGGCATCGACCTGAGGACACGGATCAAGCGGGACCTCGGCCTGGTCGACATGAGTGGAGCGCTGCTGTCGCGGGTGCTGCTCAATCTTGCCAGCAACGCAGCCGATGCTATGGCGGGAACCGGCCGGCTGTTCATTGGCCTCGACGAAGTGGGCGGCGATGGCGGCGACAAGCTGCGCCTACGGGTGAGGGACACGGGCTGCGGCATCGGGCCGGAGGAGATGGGCCGGATATTCGACCCCTTCTTCACCACCAAGCCAATCGGCAAAGGCACCGGTCTCGGGCTCTCGGTGGTGCACGGCATCGTCACCGCCCATGAGGGGTCAATCGCCGTCACGAGCCAGCCCGGGCAAGGCACGACCTTCGAAGTCATCCTGCCTCGAAACGGCGTAGCCGTTGCTGGCCAGCTGGAGGACGTCTTGCCATGACGGCTCGTTCCGAAGACGTGCCGCTGCGCTGTCTGGTGGTGGATGACGACCGGGTGGTGCGGGAGACCTTGGTGTCGATCATGGAGGCGGCGGGCTTTGCGGTGGAGAGCGCGGCCGATGGCCGTGAAGCTCTGGCATTGCTCGAGGTGGAGCGGCCCGACCTCGTCATATCCGATATCGTCATGCCCGAGGTGGAAGGGATAGAGCTGATCCTGAGCCTGCGCGAGCGCCATCCGGATGTCGTCATCCTCGCCATCTCCGGCGGCGCGTTGAAGCAGGAGGGGGACCTCCTGCGCTATGCGGCAGCGCTTGGGGCGCATGCGGTCTTGCCGAAACCGTTCCGCCGCCGCGAGCTGTTCGAGGTCATCGGTCGGATCCTGCCGCCCGAAAAGGCGGCCCGCATGCGGTTTTAGCCGGCTTTGGCGCCCTGCGGCGGCGATGCCGATCCTGCGGGAGGCGTCGTGTGCGGCTCGTCCTGCACACCGCTCAGCTTGTCGCCGGCCCATTGGAACAGGACGTAGAGCGCCGGGATCAAAATGATGCCGAACAGGGTGGCGGCTGTCATGCCGCCGAGCACGGTCACGCCCATGGAGACGCGGCTGGCCGCTCCTGCCCCCGTGGCCAGCACCATGGGCACGACGCCGAGGATGAAGGCGATGGCGGTCATCAGCACGGCGCGGAAGCGCATATGCGCTCCAGCCATGGCCGCTTCCAGCCTGGACAGGCCAGCTTCGCGCTGCTCCTTGGCGAATTCCACGATGAGGATCGCGTTCTTGGCGGCAAGGCCGATGAGCAGCACCAGGCCGATCTGGCAGTAGATGTTGTTGGCGAGGCCGACGAAATGGATGGAGGCCACGGCGCCGAGCACCGCCACGACGACGGACGTGATCACCGCCAGGGGGATGGTCCAGCTTTCGTACTGGCCAACCAGGAAGAGATAGCCGAACACGAGGGCCAGGGCGAAGATTACGATCACCTGACCCGAGGCGGTCGCCTCCTGGTAGGACATGCTCGACCATTCATAGGAGTAGCCCTGGGGGAGCGTCTTGGCTGCGATCTCTTCAAGGGCTGCCATGGCTTCGCCGGACGAATGTCCCGGTGCCGCATCGCCATTGATGGTCGCGGCGGTGAACAGGTTGTAGCGGCTGAGCAGGCTCGGCCCGAACGTCGTGTCGATGCTGGCCAATGTGCGCACGGGCACCATGTCGCCATCGGTGTTGCGCACATAGAGGTTGAGGACGTCGTCCGGGACGGTGCGGAATTGCTGGTCGGCCTCGATATTGACCTGGTAGGTACGCCCGTACAGGTTGAAATTGTTGACGAACAGAGAGCCGAGCTGGGCCTGCAACGTGGAGAACAGGTCGGAGATCGGCACCTTCATGCTCTCTGTCTTCACTCGATCCACATCGAGGTAGAGCTGGGGGACGGAGGCGGAAAAGGTGGAGTAGGCCGAGCCGATGCGCGGATCGCCATTGGCGGCAACGATGAAGGAACGCATGACTGAGGCCAATTCGTCGGGCGACTGACCGGACAATGCCTCGAGACGGAAATCGAAGCCGCCGGTCGAGCCGACGCCAGGAATGGCCGGCGGCGGGAAGGCGAGCACCGAAGCTTCGACGATCTGCTCAAAGGCGCCCTTGAGATGCTGATAGATGCCGCCGAGGCGGAGCGCCGGCGTGTCGCGCTCATCCCAAGGCTTGAAGACCACGACCGCCAGGCCGGCATTGGTCGAGAGGGCGCTGGCCAGCATGCTGTAGCCCGACACGGTGATCACGTTTGCTACGCCCGGCGTTTCCTTCGCGATCTCCTGGACCCGCTGCAGCACGGCCGTGGTGCGGGGGAGGGATGCAGCGTCCGGCAGCTGGACGTTGACGAACAGGGCGCCCTGGTCCTCGGTCGGAATGAAGGCGGTGGGCGTCCTTTCGAACAGCCAGGCGGCCGCAGCGCCCGCCGCAAGAACGATGACGCCGGCAATGACCGCGCGTCGACCCAGGGCTCCGACCAGGCGGACATAGCCGTTGCGGGTGCGGTCGAGCCCTGCGTTGAACCACTTGAACGGGCCGCCTCTGGCCTCGCGCGGCGGACGCAGAACGGTTGCGCACAAGGCGGGGCTGAGCGTTAGCGCGTTGATGGCCGACAGGGTCACGGCGGTGGTGATGGTTACCGCAAACTGGCGATAGAGTTGGCCGGTGACGCCGGGCAGGAAGGCGACCGGTGCGAAGACCGCGATGAGCACCAGGGTGGTGGAGATGATGGGGCCGGTGACCTGGCGCATGGCCTCGCGGGTTGCTTGCTTGCGGTCGAGGTTGGGGTTCTCTTCCATCAAGCGCTGGACGTTTTCGACCACGACGATGGCGTCGTCGACCACGAGGCCGATCGCCAGGATCAGGGCGAACAGGGTTACCGTGTTGGCGGAGTAGCCGAGCGCCAGCAGCACCGCGAAGGTGGTGATCAGCGAAACCGGAATGGTGAAGGCAGGGATAAGGGTTGCGCGCAGATCCTGAAGGAAGACGAAAACCACCACCAGCACGATGATGGCGGTGATCACCAGGGTCTCGATGATCTCGTGAATGGTGGCGGAGACGAAGGCGGTGGAGTCGTAGACGACCTCATAGGTGAGATCGCCGGGGAAGCGGCTCTTGAGGCGGTCGAGCTCGGCACGTACCCCTTGCGCGACCGACAGCGCATTGGCATCCGGCGCCTGGTAGATGGCGAGCACCGCGGCTGGCCGGCCATTGAACGCACTGGTGGAGGAATAGCTCGCCGAGCCGAGCTCCACGCGGGCGATGTCGCGGATACGCACCACGGCGCCGTCAGCGGCGGTGCGCAGGATGATATTGCCGAATTCCTCGGCCGTGGACAGGCGGCCGAGGGCGGTGACGTTGTACTGCAGCGCCTGCTGGTCGGCGATGGGCGGCGCGCCGATCAGGCCGGCCGCGGCCTGCACGTTCTGCGATTTGATGGCCCGGTCCACATCGTTGGGCGAGATGGCGAGCGAGGCCATCTTCACCGGGTCGAGCCAGACGCGCATGGAATAGTCCATCTCCCCGAAGAGAGACGCGCTGCCGACGCCGTTCACGCGGGAGAGGGGGTCGCGAACATTGATCGAGGTGAAGTTCGACAGGAACAGCTCGTCATAGGCGCCGGAGGGCGAATAGATCGCCACCACCTGCAGGAAGCCGGGCTGCTGCGTGTTCACGCTCACGCCCAGGGTGTTGACGATGGCCGGCAGGTTGGGCTGGGCGAGCGCCAGTCGGTTCTGCACATTGACCTGGGCAATGTCGGGATCGGTGCCGATCTCGAAGCTGACGCTCAGGGTGTAGACGCCGCTCGAGGTGCTCACCGAGGACATGTAGATCATGTTCTCGACGCCGTTCACCTGCTCCTCGATGGGTGCGGCCACGGTTTCGGCCAAGGTTTCGGCATCTGCGCCGGGGTAGGTGGCGCTGACCTGCACGACCGGCGGGGTGATGTTCGGATATTGCGAGACCGGTATGTTGAGCAGCGCGAGCAGGCCGGCCAGGGTCATCACGATGGCGATGACCATGGCCAGCTTCGGCCGGTCGATGAAGATGCCGGAAATCATCGATCAGCTTCCGGACACAGAATTGATCGGGTTCACCACCGTGCCGGCGCTGATCTTCTGCAGGCCGCCCACGATGATCACCTCGCCGGAGGTGAGGCCCTTGCTCACGGCCCAGCCGCTGCCCGTGCGCTGGGCGGTGGTGATGCGGCGTTCCTCGGCGCGGTTGTTCTGGCCGAGCACGAAGACATAAGGACCGTTCACGTCCTGCATGACCGCCTCGCCGGGCACGACAGGCAGGCTCTGCTTCTCGCCCACCTGGACGGTGACGTTCACGAACTGGCCCGGGACCAGAAACCGATCGGGATTCTTGAAGTCGGCGCGGACGACGATGGTGCCGGTATTCGGATCGATCGTGTTGTTGGCGAAGGTGATCTTGCCGGGGTGGGCATAGGTCGCGCCGTCGGCGAGCTTGATATAGGGCACGAACTCGCCGGTGGAGACGGCGCCTTTGGACATCTGCTCCACCACCCTGAGGTAATCGACGTCGGAGACCGCGAAGGCGACCCTGATCGGGTCTGTCTGGACGACGGTGGCCAGGGTGCTGGAAGAGGGGGCGACCAGATTGCCGACCGTCTGGTTCGCCTTGCCGATCTGGCCGTTGATCGGCGAGGCGATCTTGGTGAAGCCGAGATTGAGCCGAGCGGAGAGCTGCTGGGCTTTGGCCTGGGCGATTGCGGCTTCCGCCTGCTGGACGCCGGCGTCCGCCTCGTTCTTCTGGGCCGTGGCCTCATCCAGCCGCGCCTGCGCAATCGTGCCGGATTTGCGCAGCTGAGCCATGCGCTGGTACTGCAGCGTGGCCTCCGTCGCCTTGGCCTGAGCGGCGGCAAGCTGGGCCTGAGCCTGCTGGACTGCGGCGGTTGCGGTCTCCAGCGCCGCCTCGTAGGTGCTGGGGTCGATGAGGAAGAGCGGCTGGTCCTTCTTGACCATGCTGCCTTCGGTGAATTGAACGGCCTTGATGAAGCCTTCGACACGGGGGTGAATGTCGACCTGCTGGATCGCCTCGACACGGCCGACGAACTCGGCGGTTCTCGTCACATCCTCGGCTTTGACCGCGGCGACCTGAACGCTGGGCGGTGGCGATGCGGGTTGCTGGGCCGCTGCCGTGCGCAGCGACAGGTTTGCGGTGGCGAGTGCCACCATCAAAACCGCGACAGTTGACCGAAGTGCCAATGCGACCTCCCCACGCCACAACGCATCAATTACGACCGTAAAAGACAATTCGTTTATAGAAGATGACGCGAGAGAGATTGTTGTAAGCTTGAAAGATCCTGCTTCCCACATGCAACAGCAATCGTCGTGCGGGCGGTGCGTTTCGTGGCCCCCCGAGCGCGGATCAGCAAATCCGCTATCTTGAACTGGACAGGGCAGGGCGCATTTGTTAGACAGCCAAGCTTCACGGCGATCTGGCGGGCGCATAGCTCAGTTGGTAGAGCAGCTGACTCTTAATCAGCGGGTCCATGGTTCGAGTCCATGTGCGCCCACCACCTAACCTACTATAAAGGTTAGAGTTTTCGCCCGGTCGCGAAGCGCTTTCCTCGAAAAGCCGGCCGCGTTTTGCAGATTTTTTGCTGGATTTCACTGATGCGTCGTGTCCGGATCAGTTTCCGGCTGACCTGATCGGTCGGCATGCCACGGGGGTTGCCGACCTGCTGCCGATCGGCAACGTCGCGCTGAAGGCGCCTCGAGCGGGTCTGGTCAAGCGGCGAGCTGAAGCGTCGCGTCGAGCGCGGCAAGGCTGGCAAGCAGCAGCGCCATGTCCCCCTGATCGCCCAGGCTATCCGGCTCGAGATTGTGCCGTGCGGGCGCTTGCGGCTCACGCGGATCGGCCATGGCATCAGTTCCATCCGCGCGGCTGACGAGGACCACGTCACCCAGCAGCCGCTCTTCGCCCTCTGCATCCACATAGCGGCCACGGCCGAGGAGGATGTTGCCTTCAACCATCTCCTCCACCTGCTCGCTCTCAAGGGAGATCTCGGAAATGCCGAGCTCGGCCAGGGTCTCGAATTCCCCCTCCTCACACAAGCCGTTCTCGTTGGCGTCGCGCCAGACGCCGGCCTGTGCCCATGCGTCGTCGTCCGCATCGAACACGCCGTTGGCGTCGCCGTCATAGCGGGCGGCGAAGGCCTCAAGGTCGGTGGCTCCGTCCTCGCCTTGCGCAAAGGCGAATTCCTCGAGCGCATCGATGGCGCCGGACTGGTCGGCATCGACCGCCAGGAAGCCGTCATCGCCCGCCACCCAGCCCAGCGGCTCGCCGACGCCATCCTCATCGAGATCGGCGAATACATGCGACTGCTCGGCGGCAATCAGCTCGAGCCCATCGCCATCAAGGTCGAGGACAATGGGGGCCAGCCCCCTGCGGCCGAACCCACCGCCGAAGCCGCGGCCAAAGCCGCCACCGAACCCGCCACCCGAGGCGATACCGATGCCCGCAGGCTTGATTGGGGGCATCGGCTTGGGCCGGGGGATCGGAACAAAGCTAGAACTACCGCTCCCCGTGCCGAAGGACGGCTTGGGCCTGGGGATCGGAATGTAGCTCGAGCCACCGCTCCCCTTGATGCTGGAGCCTCCGAACCCACCGCCGCCAGACGGATAATAGGGCAGCGGTCGGATTGGCGGGGCAATGTGGTGGGGCCGCATGCGCGGCGAGCCCGATAGGTCTATTCCGGGTTTGATCTGCGGCAGCTGGAACTTCGGTTCGTATGGCGGGTAGTTGGGCTTCCTTATTGAGGGATTGCTCTGGCATTCGAAATGGAAAGGATGCTTCGTGCAGAACGGGCTGCGCATCTTGGGCAGCTTGGGCGGCGGGGGATAGAAGTAGTACTTCGGCATCGGCTCGTCTGGGACGCCGGGCTCCCACGCTTCGGCGGCCGGCTCCGGGAGACGTTCGGGGGCGGGTTGGGGCGCTGGTTGCGGCGCCGCTTGGGGCGGCTCCGGCTCGGCCTCGCGCGCGCTTTCCGGATGGGCTTGCCGTTCCGAGCCAGGGGCGACGGGTTGACGTTGTCTTGGCGCGCCTTCTATAGGCGGCTCCGGCTCGATCGGTTGAACCACTTCCGGTGCAACCTCCTGGGCGGGCTTCGGCTGAACCTCTTGCGCCGGCTCGGGCTCGACTGGCTGAACCACTTCCGGTGCAACCTCCTGGGCGGGCTCGGGTTCGACTTCTTGTGCCGTTTCGGGTTTTGCCTCTTCTCCTTGCTCCGGCTGAGCTTCCATTGAACGCTCAGGCTGAGCCTCGGGCGAAGCTTCGGGCTTGGGCGTGCCGACAGCCTCGGTAACCGGCGCCGCCTGGCTTGCATCCTGGTTGCCGCTTGGCGCGTCCTCCGTGCCATTAGTGGCTTCCGGCGCAGCGGCAGGTTCGGACGCCTCCTGCGGCGCGGATCGTGATGCGGCGTCATCTTCGGCGGAGGGATCATCGGCCTCGCCCTTCGGGTCGCCATCATCTGCTTTCGTGAGTTCGTCGTAGGCCCATGCCGCGAGCTTATCGCCGGCCAAAGCCCCGGTGGCTCCCGCAACAGCAATACCGAAGATTAATGTGACTGGATTAAGTGCAGCGAACACCGCTCCGACCATCCAAACTAGGGCGACCGCACCGACGAGACTCCCACCGATTCGTGCGCCAGCCCGCAAATCGTCGTGCTCCTCGCGCAATGTGCTAAAAGCCGAAATGGCCATGCCCGGCGCGCCAGCCAGCCGCCCCACGGCGCCCGGCACGGCCCTCGACAATGCTGCACCCATGCTCTGCTGCGCCGATTTGACCAGCCGTTCGACACTTTCCTCAACCGCGCCAGTGAGCGTGTTCAGTCCGAAGGAGTGCCTATTGCTGAGCACGCCAGCTTTTCTGCTTTCAGCAGCACTCTCGCTCGAGGGCTCGGTCGCGGGCCTGCTGCCTCTTCGCCTCGATTGAGGCGGGAAGCGGATGTCCCGCAG
This sequence comes from Rhodoligotrophos defluvii, assembly GCF_005281615.1. Lineage (NCBI taxonomy): Bacteria > Pseudomonadati > Pseudomonadota > Alphaproteobacteria > Hyphomicrobiales > Rhodoligotrophaceae > Rhodoligotrophos > Rhodoligotrophos defluvii. The sequence continues at coordinate 111,376 of NZ_SZZM01000008.1, forward strand.
CGACAGTTCGCTTCCCCGCCACCCTTGATCGTGCCAGTGCTGGTAGTCTTCCTGGGGCCGGACGACGTGCCAGAACCCGCGAGCGTCCTCCTCGTAGCGCTCATTACGGCCGTCAAGTCTGCTTCCTTCGTTTGGCATTTCTTAGATCCATATTTCTACCAGCTATTCTGTTGAGATCTATATTGGTGTATAGACTTTGAGTTATTAACAATTCTCTCTGCTGAAACATTTGTGAATTGTTTTGTGTCGCGTATATATGATCCTTGCTGCTAAGATTACCGTCCAGCAAGATATAACAAAGCAACAGAAGAGAAACGAATCTATTAACACGCAATCAGGATTTAAAAACAAGGGGTAGTTCGTAAGAAAGCTATACTTTGTGCTGACTGGCTTTATTTTATTGCTTAGCTCGTCTCCAAACAAAAGTGCCCAGAGGACAAATCCTGTTGCAAAGACGATAACTGTCAAATAAATTGGGTAACGCCATTTCTTTCTTTCGAACGCTTCGTTCGTATGGATTATCTGCCTCAGATGTGCGCGAGGCAGTCGGTAGCAGACCACGGGTGGCAACAGTGCCAAGCATACGGCGATCGACAGGAGATCAACCCCGATGCTCACCCGTAAGGCATCGAGAATGCGAAAGTCGCGGGCGGTCTTGGCATAAGCATCATAGGCGTGCGCTTTGGGGGCCTGCTCGCCCAGCCAGGCTAGGGTGCTCCATATCACGCTCGACTGCACAGGTTGCCCCTGGTCGACGATCGCCTCGATCCAGTATGACTTCAGGGTCGCTCCGATGATCGCCAACGCAATCGCGAACAAGAAAAAGAAGCTGTGTCGCCTCGTCCAGGTGCTTCCGTTAGTCTGTGGTGTTCGCATGCCTTGACCTGCTCCTGAATTTCTAGATTATGAAGCGCAGTGAGCTATGCCTTGATATTTGCATGTTTCGCATTGGGTGAACCGAATACATGAGCATGATTGTGGGGGTTGAATATCAGATGAAAATCCTATCAATTCACTTCCTCGACCGCATAAATGCTCATCTTTTCTCTTTTTGACATTCTAATTCTGATGCTTGCGCCTATGCATGATGATATAAAAATCCAAAGTGCTATTGTGAACAGCATAAAGATATATGTATCTCGGGAAACTGAGTGTGGATCAATGAGGATAGGGTAGTTGGCTAATTCTCTCCTTCCACCAGCATGTACTGTAAAGCTTATCTCGCCCCCGCATGTCAGTATATAGAGCGGAAATCCAATTGCTGCTGGTGCAAATATCGATGAATATATCGTGTATTTCCAAATGTTTTTCAAAAATTTTTTGTTTGAGCTTGCAATTCGTCTGAGATGTCCCTTAGTTAGTCTAAAGCAGAGCACGTAGGGAAGCACGAGTAGGCACAGGGCAATTGACGCCAGATCCAGCCCAATACACACCCGCAGGGCATCGAGAATGCGGAAGTCGCGGGCGGTCTTGGCGTAGGCGTCATAGGCATGCGCCTTGGGCACCAGCTCGCCCAGCCAGGTGAGGCCGTTCCACAGTGCGCTCGATTGCACGGGCTGGCCCTGATCGACGATCGCCTCGATCCAGTATGACTTCAGGGTTGCCCCGATGATGGCCAGCGCAATCACGAACAGTATAAAGAAACTCTGTCGCCGCATCTTCTCCTCAGAGTCATGAGAAGTCAGCCGCATCTCTCGCCGATGATTCTGGCTTTCCCTCGACCGGGGTTCGGCCAAAACCGATCTGCGGCGAGGTTCGTGGATCGCTTCTTCGGGTTGCGCGCCCCTGCTGCCTTTCCGCCTCGGCCGAGGTAAGAAGCGGATGTCCCGCAACGATAATTTGCTTCCCCGCCCCCCTTTGATCGTGCCAGTGCTACTGGTCGTGTGGAGGCGGGCTGTGCTCGCAGATTGGTCCGATTCACTTCAGGAGGACGAGACGTGATCCGTCAGGCCGAAGCAAGGGATGAAGCAGAAATCAGAGATTGTGCGGAACAGGCTTACGCGCGCTATATTCCTCTGATCGGCCGCAAGCCGGCGCCGATGCTTGCCAATTACGCCGAGCAGATCGCCGCCGGTCACGTCTATGTCGCTACGGACGCACGCGATGTTTTTCAGGGATTCATCGTGTTTTACCCGGAGAACGGGCATATCCTTCTGGAAAACGTGGCGGTTCTGCCTCGCGCAGCCGGCAAGGGTATCGGGAAGGCGCTGATCGGCTTCTGCGAGACGGAGGCCCGGCGGCGCGGCTTCGGCACCGTACGCCTCTATACGAACGAGAAAATGACCGAAAATCTTTCGATCTATCCGAGGTTGGGATACGCCGAGGTGGGGCGGCGCATCGAGGATGGCTTCAGCCGCGTCTACTTCGAGAAGTCTCTCCGCGATGGGGCTTCGGCCCAGCCAACCTGATTTCGGATCACGAGCTCGGTGTCAGGCTTCGCGACGTTCACGATCACCAAGCATGCACTGAGCTGGGTCCAATCTAGCCGTCCAACACTGCTCTAATTTTCGCGGCCAGTTGCTCCAGCGATGCGGGCTTCTGGAGAATATTGGCGCCAGGCGGGATCACGCCATTGTGGAGCATCGCCTTGCCCGCGTAGCCGCTCGTGAACAGAGCCTTCAGGTTGGGTCGGCACTTCCGCGCCTCCTCCACAAGGCGGAGGCCATTCATGTCAGGCATCACGACGTCGGTGAAGAGAAGGCTTATTTCAGGGTGATCTCGAAGGAGGGCCAGCGCTTCGGCAGCGCTCATCGCCTCAATGACGCCGTAGCCCAGATCGCGCAGCATCTGCGCCGTAAGCGTCAGCACCTGGTCGTCATCTTCGACGACCAGCACGACCTCGGAGGCCGATCCGCGGACGAGCGCCTTGCTTGTCGCGCGCTTCGGCCCGTCACCCGCCCCGTAAAGTCGAGGCAGGTAAATCTTGATGGACGTGCCCTGGCCCGTCTCGGAGTAGATTTTGATGTGACCGCCCGACTGTTTAACGAAGCCGAAGACCTGACTGAGGCCAAGGCCGGTGCCCTTGCCCGGCCCCTTCGTGGTGAAGAAAGGATCGAACGCCTTGGCCATGACCTCCGGGGTCATGCCCGTTCCCGTATCAGTGACGGCAACCATCGCATACTGGCCCGGCTGGATATCGTGCTCCGCCGCATAGGCCTCGTCGAGGTGGCAGTTGGCTGTCTCGATGGTGAGGCGCCCGCCCTCGGGCATGGCATCGCGCGCATTGATAGCCAGGTTGAGGATCGCGCTCTCGAGCAGGTTCTTGTCGGCATGTATTTTCCAGAGGCCGCCCGCGAGCACGGTTTCGAGTCGCACCGTTTCACCGAGCGCGCGACGCAGCAGTTCTGACATGTCCGCCACCATCTGGTTGGCATTCAGCGGCTCGGGCGAGAGCGTGTGCTGGCGCGAGAAGACGAGCAAGCGGTGGGTCAGCGCGGCTGCCCTTGTGGCACTCTCCTTCGCGGCGGCGATGTACCGGGACGCGTCCTCTCCTTTGGCAAGGCGTCGCTCCATGAGGCTAAGCGCGGACAGAATGACGGCAAGCATATTGTTGAAATCGTGCGCGATACCGCCGGTAAGCTGGCCGACAGCCTCCATCTTCTGCGCCTGGTGAAGGGCCGCTTCCGTCTTCATATGCGCTTCGACGGCTTCGGCGATGCGCTCCTCAAGGGTGCGATTCAGCTGCAGAAGCTCGGCGCTGGCTTGCTCAGCGGCTCGACGGGCTTCCAGAAGCTCGCGCTCATAGCGGCGGCGGTCCGAGGCGTTGAAGATGGTGATACGGACGAACTGAAGATTACCTGCATCATCCCGACGCTCCACCGCGTTCACGAGCACCGGGAGCATGCTGCCGTCCGCACGGACAAGATCGAGGGCTACCTCGTTGAAGAAACCCTGCATGCGCATCAGGGGCGCGAAGTGGGTCTCGTAATAGATCTTCCCTGCAATGTTGAGAAAGTCTTGGAATCGGCGGCCGACGAATTCGCCGCGGTCGCGGCCGAGCCATCCGGCGAATGTGAGGTTGGCCTTGGTGATGCGCCCATCCGGTCCGGCAGAAACGTAGCCGCAGGGGGCGTTCTCGAAGAGGTCCTCGAGATCGTCAGGTGGGGGGTGTCGGGGCTCCGGAGTGTCGCTCAACGAGCGGTACTCTCGAGAAACGTCCTCATGGCAGAAACCGTCTCCTCAGGGGCGCTGAGGTTGGGGCAATGGCCGGTGGCCTCCAGAAGGATGTAGCTGCTGTTCGGCAAGTGCCGATGGACATACTCGCCCACGACCTCCGGCGCGATCACATCCTCGGAGCATTGCAGCACGAGCGAGCGAGCCGTCACCCGCGGAAGGTCCGCTCGGTTGTCGGAGAGGAAGGTGACGCGGGCGAAGCGCTTGGCGATTTCCGGATCAGTCATACAGAAGGAATTCGTGAGCTCCTCGCCAAGCTCCGGCCGGTCCGGATTGCCCATTATGAGCGGGGCCATGGCCTGCGACCAGCCCATGTGGTTGGCGTCGAGGAAATCGAGGAGCTCGTGAACCTGCGCCTCGGTGAAACCGCCGGTGTAGGCCGGACCGTCGATATAGCACGGCGATGGTCCGATCATGACGAGGTCGGAAAAAACCTCCGGTGCCTTGAGCGAGGCAATGGCGCCGATCATAGCACTTACCGAATGGCCGACGAATACGCCTCGCTCGACGCCCAGCTCGCGGCAGATGTCAATAACATCGTCCGCATAACCCTCAAGAGAACCATATTTCTTCGGGTCGTAGGCCTTGATGTCGGACCGGCCGCAGCCGACGTGATCGAAAAGGACGATGCGGTATTTCTCGGCGAATGCTGGCCAGATGAAGCGCCACATATTCTGGTCGCAACCGAAGCCATGCGCGAAGATCATGGCCTTCTCGCCGGAGCCAAGCACCTTCACGTTGTTGCGCCTTAGAACGTCCAATGACTACTCCCCTCGCGAGTTGAAAACGGGTCATTCCGCTGTTGTGCCACACTTCGTCGCCTGTTCGACGGGAAATGGTGGTGGGGCGGGCGCTTTCCAAGAGAAGTTCTAGGCAGCAGGGATGATCTCTCTCCGCCCTGCCGCCAAGCGTCCGCAAGTTATCCGCCGGTTTTGCGGAGGTTTCAGCGATGCGCCGTATTCGCATCACCTTCCGCTACCGCGTGCACTGGGCATGATGGGAGAGGCTGTTTCGCGGCAATGGCGGCCTGGCCAGGCGCGAGCTAAGCCAAGCCGCCACGCACGACGACGAGCCCCCGGCGGCGTCGTATTGGGGGCAGCCTCCGCCGCAGGAGCCCGCTACCGTCTTTGAGGTTTCGTATTAACGTCCTCGCGCTTGTCTTTATTCCCAGCGCACAATCGGAATTTCGAGCTGGAGGTCGTCGAGTGGATCAAGCCGCGACGCAGAAGTGAGGGCCGCAAGGGCTCCGGCGGACAGTGCACGCACCTTCGCGCGACCTGGAACAAGAAGGGGACCGCACGGCTTTTGTATATGGACCCTCGCGTTCGCGGGAGGAGCGATGAAGTTCGGAACCCTCGCGTGTTCGGCCTTGCTGGTGCTAGCGACGGCGTCGTTCGCCCAGGCGCAGGACCTGGCGCCGGGGGAGGCCGCGCCGCCCCAGGATTGCGTGCTCGACCCGGAGCTAGGCCCGCCTGCCGACGAGAAGGAGAGGGAGCCTTCCCTCCAAGCGCTCACCCCATGCGAGGGCGTGATCAGGCCACCACGGGTCGGGGATTCCGAGCTGGTGACGCCGCCGCCGGATGTGGGCACCACGCCGGTCATCCCGCCGCGACTGCTGCCGGAGCAACCCGGACAGCGTGAGCCGGAGTAGGGTGCTCACTTCGCGCTAGTTTCAGATGCTTCTCATCTAGCGCAGCTGCAGGCAAGCTGGCAGGATGAATGCGGTGATGCCCGCCCAAAGGATGCCGACCACGGAAAGCAGCGCCAGGACCCGCATGGAGCGGATGAGGAAGCGGTCGGTCTCTGCTGTGGGCGCGATGCCGACGAGCAGACGATAGGGCCTGTCCGGCCATATCATGAACAGAGCCACGGCCGCTGCTGCCCCGACGGTCGCGAGCACGATGATCGCCAGCGCGACGGGAAAGGTGGTGGTCTGGTCGATCAGGCCGAGCGCGCAGAGGCCGGCATGGCTGACATAGACGACGAGCAGGTGCAGCGACCAGAGCAGCGGGCCCCAGAGCAGGAAGAGGAAAACCCCGAGCATCGGCCGTTGCGGGTGCGATTGGTCGGTCATGACCCAGCCCCGGCAACGAGACGCGGAAAGCCGTGGACCATCAGAAGGCCGAGCAGCCCCTGGGCCGCGGTATAGAAGCAGAACAACTTGGCGTTGTCGAAGGTGACCCTGCGGGCATTGTCGAGCTTTCCCGCCACCATGCGGCCGCAGGCGAAAAGGCACATGATGATGACGGCGAAGGCGGCCTGTCCGGTGAGCCCGTCGGCCAGATAGACCAAAGCGCCATAGGCGGTGGCGTCCGGCCGCAGGCCCGTCTGCCAATGGCCCCACACATCCAGGGCCACCGCTGCGCCCAACGCGGCGGCCGCGACGACCAGCCCTGCAATGGTGGCAAAGCTGCGCCGGCCGGGATGGGGCAGGGCCTTGTCCGCGACCACGATAGCCGCGCAGGCGAGGAGGAACAGCACGGCGGAGCCGACCGGGTATGCGAGAGGCGGCGGTGCGGGCGATCCGGCCGGCGCCCACACCTCGGGCGACACGAGCCAGAGATAGAAGTAGGAAAAGATGTAGGCGAGGTAGAGCGAACCCGCCACCAGCATCAGCACGATCATCGCCCACCAGCTGTGCGAGCTCGGGCCGGTCATGTAGGTGGGGACCTTCTTGCCGAAGCCGATCTCGACGGCGCCCTGGTCGGGCTTGTCGAGCTGCCAGGTCCAGACCAGGCAGGAGATGATGGCGATCGCGCCGCAGATGAGAGCAAGCGTCACCATCTTCACCGTCAGCAGCAGGAAGAAGGCCGCGGTGAAGACCGCCGCGCTCAGATGGGTCCAGCTCGGGCCGGGCATCTGGATGATGTATTGCGGCTCGGCATCCACCACCGAAGTCACGATGGTTTCGCGGCCGCCGGTCGGCGCATTGGGCAGATAATGCAGCCCGTCCTTCACCTCGCGCGCCAGGTTCGGGTTGTCCCAGAGCGGGTCACGGCTGGTGACATGAGGGATGCTGCGGGTGGAGTAGACGTCGTTCGGCAGGAACTCCAGGGTGCCAGCGCCCCAGGGATTGTCCGGCCCGCCTCCGCCCATCCGGAAATTCAAGGCGAGGTCGATGATGAAGACGAGCACGCCGGCCGCCAGGATGAACGCGCCGACGGTGGAGACCATGTTCAGGTCGTCCCAGCCCATGCCGGCGGGATAGGTCCAGACCCGGCGCGGCATTCCGGCAAGGCCGGTGACGTGCATGGGCAGGAAGGCGACGTTGAAGCCTATGAACATGAGCCAGAAAGCCCACCGGCCGAGCCGCTCCGACAGCAGTTTGCGGCTTACCATGGGCGCCCAGTAGTAGAAGGTCGCAAACAATGGAAAGACCATGCCGCCGACCAGCACGTAGTGGAAATGGGCGACGACGAAATAGGTGTCATGGGCCTGATAGTCGAAGGGCACCATGGCGACCATCACGCCGGTGAGCCCGCCCAGCACGAAGATGAAGAGAAAGCCGAGAATGAACAGGGAAGGCACCGTGAGGCGGAAGCGTTTCCGCCCCGCCGCCATGGTGGCGATCCAGGAGAAGACCTGGATGCCGGAGGGGATCGCGACCGCCATGCTGGCAGCGGAGAAGAAGGCGAGGCTGAGCGCCGGGATGCCGGTGGTGAACATGTGGTGCACCCACAGACCGAAGCTGAAAAACCCGGTGCCGATGAGTGCCACCACGATGAGGCGATAGCCGACGAGCGGCGTCTGCGCCATGGTCGGGATCATCATGGACACGAGCCCCGCCGCCGGCAGGAAGATGATATAAACCTCCGGGTGGCCAAAGAACCAGAACAGGTGCTGCCATAGCAGCGGATCGCCGCCTTGCTCGGCCGCAAAGAACGGCCAGCCGAAGGCACGCTCCAGCTCCAGCAGCATGGTGGCGAGGATGACGGCGGGGAAGGCGAAGACGATCATCGCCGCGAAAATCAGCATGGCCCAGGCGAAGATCGGCATGCGGGCGAGGGTCATGCCGGGGGGCCGGGTGCGCAGGGTGCCGACGATGATCTCGATCGCGCCCGCGATGGCGGAAATCTCGATGAAGCCGATGCCGAGCAGCCAGAAGTCGGCATTGTCGCCGGGCGAGTATTTCAGCGTGGTGAGCGGCGGATACATGAACCAGCCGCCTTTCGGGGCCAGCCCGTAGAACACGGTGGAGAAGAACACGGTGCCGCCGATGACATAGGCCCAGATCGCGTAGGCGCTGAGCCGCGGAAAGGGCAGGTCGCGCGCGGCGAGCATCTGCGGCAGGAGCATGACCCCGAGCGCCTCGACGGCCGGAACCGCGAACAGGAACATCATGGTGGTTCCGTGCACGGTGAAGATCTGGTTGTAGAGGTCTTGGCTCAGGAAGTCGTTGTCGCCGACGGCGAGCTGGGTCCGCATGAGCAGGGCGAGGATGCCGGCGAGCACGAAGAAGACGAAGGCGGCGCCGATGTAAAAGACGCCGATCACCGTGTTGTTGACGGCGGTGACGATGCGCCAGCCCTTGGGCGTCGCCCAGATGCGCTTGAGATCTTCCACTTCACTGTCGGGCCGGGGGCCGGTGTTGGGCAGTGCCACCATGGATCGCCCCTAGCGCAGGAAATAGAGGATGATCAGGCCGGCGACGTAGGTGACGACCACCGCCGCCGAGTCGAGCCCGATCCGCGCGATGGTCTTGTCGCCCCGCTCCGCCAGGCCGATCACGAACAGGGTGGTCACCGCGATGCCGAGCAGCGCGCCAAAGGCGGCAAAGGGCCCAGCGCCGCCGAGGACGGGGTCGCCGCCGGCGACCGCGTCGACAAGAAAGACCAGCCCGACATTGATGAGATTCGTGCCGAGTATGTCGGAAATTGCCAGAGTGTAGAGCCCCTGGCGCCCGGCCGCGAGCGCCGTGCTGAATTCCGGCAGGGACGTCGCGCCGGCCAGCAGCACATAGCCGATAAAGCTTCCACCCAGGCCGCTCTGCTCGGCAATGGCGTTGCCGGTCTGCGACAGGAGGTAGCCCGCGACCAGGATGACGAGACCCAGGCCCACGATCCACAGGAGCAGCCGTGAGAGGGCGAGCTCGCTATGGTCCTGGCTTGCCTTGCGCTGGGCCTCTTCCTGTTGCTCCTGCAGGCTGCGGTTCACCTTTCCCCGATCTGCCGCGAGCCATGACTGGCGGTGCTGGGAACGCGCCAGGATATAGATGCTGAAGATGTAGGCGAGCAGCCCGGCCCAGGCCCAGGCGCCGATACCGAGGATGGCCACGTCGCCCACCACGATGGCCGCGGCCATCATCGACAGAAGCAGGATGTTGAGGCCGCCCTGCAGGAAGATGCTCGGGTCCGGCACCACGGCCGTGAGCGCCCGCCGGCCGATGGCGAAATCGACAACCACCAGGATGACCACCTGGAAGGCGATGCTGCCGAATAGATTGTTCAGGGCGAGGTCGGCGGCGCCGATCGCCGCCGAGGTCACGGTCGCACCGATCTCCGGAAGCGAGGTGATGCCCCCCAGGAGGAGCATGCCGATCACCGCCTGGCCGATGCCGGTTCTGTTCGACAGCGTGTTGGCATAGGAGGTGATGCGGGTGCCCGCCAGCCACACCGCGACCCCGGCGCCCGCGAATATGGCCAAGTTGATGAACAGGTTGAGTTGCGAGAAATCGAACATGGCTGCCGCGCTATTTCAGCCCCTCCAGATAACTCGCGAGCGCGATGAGCTGGCTCTCGTCGAGAATGGTGTAGTCGGGCATGAGGTTGTCCGGCTTGATATGCTGGTTGTTGCGGATCCATCGGGCAAAGGCCTGGGTGTCGTTGGGCAGTGCCGCCGCGGCGAGCGACAGGCGGCTGCCGACGTGCGTGAGATCCGGGCCGATCGCGCCGTTCGCCCCTATGCCGCGGATGGTGTGGCAGCCGCCGCAACCGTTCTGGAGAAAGATCTGCTGGCCCAAGCGCTCGCGATCGGTTTCCGGCGGGGGCGCCGGGCCTGCCTCCCGCGCGAACCATTCCTGGAACGCGTCTTCGGCAAGGGCCACCACATAGAGCGACATCAGGGCATGGGCGCCGCCGCAATATTCGGCGCACTGGCCTCGGCTCACCCCTTCCGCGCTCGCCTGCAAGGTCAGCTCATTGGTGCGGCCGGGAATCATGTCCAGCTTGCCGGCGAGCTTGGGCACCCAGAAACTATGGATCACATCGGCGGTGGTGAGCTCGAGCACGACGGGCCGGCCGACGGGGATGCGGATCTCGTTTGCGCTTTCGAACGTCGTGCCGTCGGGCCTGACATAGGTGATGCGCCACCACCAGCGCTCGCCGCTGACCTTGATGCGCAGGGCATCTTCCCCTGCTGCGAGCGGCGCGCCGGCGCGCATGACGAACAGGCCGTAGGTCAGGAGCAGGGTCAAGATCGCAATCGGAAACACGATACCGGCGCCGATCACGAACCGCTCGCTCGATAGCAGCTGCCCGAGCCGGCCCCGGCGGCCGATGGCGACGGCCGCCATGGCCATGACGGCCAGGAAAATGAGAAGGCCTGCGACCGTCATGATCCAGAACAGGGTGTCTATGGATTCGGCGTGCGGACCTGCCGGAGAGAAGGCGGACTGATCACCCGCGCATCCGCCAACCGAGGCGGCGATGAGAAGCACCAAGGCGCAATGAGGCTGCTTTCTGCTCATGGCGACGCGCCGCTCGGCTGAACGGACGGCCGGTCCTCAGGCGAGGGCGTCCGGCTCTGGAAATAGGCGGCGATATCCTGGATCTGCTCCGTCGTCAGGCGGTTCGCGACGACCGACATGATGGCGCCGTAGCCGGTCTCGTCGCGGCCGCCGGATTTCCAGAGCTGGAGCTGACTGACCAGATAGGCCGCCGGCTGCCCGTCAAGGGAGGGGAATGTGCCGTTGCGATTTGCGCCATGGCAGGAAAGACAGGCGGGCACCTGGGATTGCGGAAGGCCGCGCGCGGCAATCAACGCGCCCCGGGCGATGGCGGCGGAATCCGGTGGCTGCTGCGGCGTCGGGCTCGGCGGCGGCGCCATGGTGGCGTAATACTCGACCAGCGGTTCGATGTCGTCCGGCTCGAGCGCGAAGGCGACCGGCTCCATGATGCCGCTTTCGCGCCGGCTGCTGCGGTATTCCTCGAGGGCGCGGGCGAGGTAAGCGGGGGACTGGCCGTGCAGCAGCGGGATGAGCGTGCTGATCGGACCGTGGCTTTCATCGCCGTGGCACCGCACGCAATTGGTGAGCAGGCCCGGGTCGCTGCCTTCGGCAAGCTGCGCACCCGACACGCCCGGTTCGGGGCGGATGCCGAGGAGTTCCTCGGGAAAGTCTGGCCGGGTTTCCTTGAGATATTCGACGAGCGCAACGAGCGGCCAGACCTCGTCGCCCCGGCCCCGCCCCGGCCAGGCGGGCATTCCGGTGTACTTCAAGCCGTGGAGGATGATCCAGTAGAGCTCTTTGGGATCGTATTCGTAGGATGTCGATAGGTCCGGCGGGGCGGGCAGCATGTTGGCGACAATAGGATTGCGCGGCTGTCCCGGGGTGCCGTGGCAGAAGGCGCAGGCGCCGGCATAATGGGCAGCGCCCAGCTTGATCAGGTTCGGATCGGCAAGGTCGGGCGGCGCCTCGATGTCCTCGGCACGGGCTTTGATGGATTGGTCGCGCACGACCTCGAGCACCCAGGTGGTGATGGCGAAATGATCGCGACTGGCCGCCACGTTGTAGAAGCCTGACCAGATGAAGAGCGAGCCGCCGACCAGGGCGAGACCCAGCAGGATGGCGGCAGCAATCCCCAACCGCTGCCAGCGGGTGAGTCTGTAGACGCGGTCAGGCTGGTCGGCCATTGTCCTCGCATCGCTTCTCGATATCGCGCAGCCAGCGCCAGGAGACGAAGATTCCCGCGGCGACATAGGTGAGGGGACAGGCAATCAGCATCCACAGCCCCGCGAGCTGCTGGTCGGCCAGAGCCGAGGCGCCATGAGCCGTCCCGTGCGAATGACCGAACAAAACGCGCGGCGAGAAGGTGAGGAGCACACCGAGCAGGCAGAAGAGCTTGCCGGTGATCAGAAGGGCGAAGATCGACCGCCATTGCTGGTCGCCGGGCATGGTCGCCAAAGCGCCCCAGAACAGCAGGGCCGAGGCGAACAGCGAAAGGTGCATGGCGAGGAGGAGGCTGGTGTCTGCCATGGCCGCATCGAACACCCGCGGTGCATGCCAGCCCCAGAGTAGGCCGAGCTGCAGCAGCGTCGCCAAGGGCCACACGCGCCAGAGACCGTCTGGCAGGTGCCGGCGCAAGGCCAGGACGATGATCGGCGCAGCGAGGTTCATCGTCAGGATGTGCTGTAACATATGGCTCGCGAGCGGGCCTAAGGATGCATCCATCCCGTTTTCCCTTCCTGCGCCGGACTGGTGCCAGGCGAATGCCGCGTCGGGCCTCCGAGAGCCGAACGCGCTCGATGCTGCGAAGTTCCCCGCCACTTGGGCTTTACACTTGAGTGGCAGGGCATAAACTCTGTGGGCCTTGCGCTGGGGGGACATGCGCCTGACGACCGGAAAACAAGCCGTTGCCGAGAGGCGGCGCCGACCCATCGCCGCCGGAATGATCGGCAACGTGCTCGAGTGGTACGACTTCGCAATCTACGGCTATTTCGCGGCTGCGATTGGCCGGCAGTTCTTCCCGCACGAGGATCCGGTGGCCCAGCTGATCGCCGCGTTCGGCATATTCGCGCTGGGCTACCTGATGCGGCCGCTCGGCGGCATCATCATCGGCCATATCGGCGATCGCCATGGCCGGCGGGCGGCGCTGACCTTTTCGGTCACGGCCATGGCCATTCCAACGTTCCTGATGGGCTTGCTGCCGGGCTATGGTACGCTCGGGCTGGCCGCGCCCCTTCTTCTGATGACATTGCGGATGATCCAGGGCCTTTCGGTGGGCGGCGAGCAGACCTGCTCGATCGTCTTCCTGGCGGAACACGCGCCGGAAGGCCGCCGCGGTGTCATGGCAGCACTTGCGACCTGCGGCGCGATCGGAGGGCTTCTGCTCGGATCGGCCACGGGTGCCATTCTCGCAGCCCTGATGACGGAGCAGGCGCTCGAGGCCTGGGGCTGGCGGGTACCGTTCCTCATGGGACTGGCCATCGGCGCGGCCGGCTACCTGCTGCGCCGGCACGTGCTGGACGTCATGCCGGAGATGCGGCCGCAGCGCGCGCCCATTGTGGAAACGGTCCGCGAACACTGGCGCCGCGTTCTTGCACTTGCCGGGATATGCGCGTTCAACGCGGTCGGCTTCTACATCGCCTTTGTCTATCTGGTGAGCTGGCTGCAGAATGCCGACGGCTTCCCACCCTCGCGCGCGCTCGACATCAACACCATCAGCATGGTGGTCATGCTGCCGGTGGTGATCGCCGGAGGATTGTTGAGCGACCGTATCGGCCGCAAGCCGGTGATGCTGGCGGCGCTGCTCATCGGGTTGGGTGGCGCGGTCCCGCTGTTCTGGCTGCTCGGCGAGCCCTCTCCGGCCCTGGCTCTGCTCGGGCAGCTGGGCTTCGCGTTGGCGATTGGGCTTTATGGCGGCGCCCTTCCGGCTCTGCTTGCGGAGGCTGCACCGGCCGACGTGCGTTGCACTGCGGTTGCGCTCGGCTTCAACATCGCCTTCGGCATCATGGGCGGCGCTGCGCCGCTGGCGGCGACCTGGCTGGTCGAGCGAACCGGCAGCGAGATGGCACCTGCCTATATCATCATGGCCGTGGCCGCCATAAGCCTGCTCACACTGGCGCTGTTCCGCGAGACCTATCGGCTTCCGTTCTTGAAGACGTTCCAGCTCGCCAATACTGATGGTTAATTAAGAAAACTTCCTTAAAATTGCACAGTCACTGCGGGACTTGCGTGTGGATGGAAAGTAGTTTTTGACAAAATTGGAACCGGCGTTGCTGATCTATATTCAATTCCCATCGACGGGAGTGATCGAGTCTCTCGATGACGCTTGATTGATGGAGGTAAGCTTATGAAAGCGACCAAGGTTCTGGAGAAATATCCCAACATTCTATTCGGCGCGGTGTGCTTCGCTGCTCTGGCGCTTCAGGCGCCCGGCCCGGCCTCGGCTCAAAATGGCATCGGCGTGGGTGTGGGAGCCTCGATCGGCGGCTCCAATGGGGTCGGCGTGGGGGCGGGCGTGTCCATCGGCGGCTCTGACGGTATCGGGGCCGGAGCAGGCGCCTCGGTCGGCGGATCCAACGGGATCGGGGCCGGCGCAGGTGCTTCGATCGGTGGTGCCAACGGGATTGGGGCCGGAGCAGGCGCCTCGATCGGCGGATCCAACGGGATCGGGGCCGGCGCAGGTGCTTCGATCGGCGGATCCAACGGGATCGGGGCCGGAGCAGGCGCCTCGATCGGGGATTCCAGCGGGATTGGCGCAGGAGCCGGCGCGTCGGTCGGCGGTTCCGATGGTGTCAACGTGGGCGGCGGCGTCTCGATCGGCGGTCCAGGCGGCTCGAGCGGCGGATCGGGCTCGGGTTCTGGCTCGGGCTCTGGCGGGACCGGTACGGCCGGGCTCGGTAATGGCGGTGGCGGCGTATCAGGCGGCGACAGGCCTGGCAGCGGCGGAACCGGCGGTACCGCCAACCGGGACGACCGGCCGGACCGGGGCTTGAACCCGGCCGGGCTGAGCAGCGCGCTCGCCAGTCTGTCGGACCGCGAGCGTGAGCGGCTGCGCCGCACCTGCCCGAGCGTGCTCGCAGCGCCTGGCAATCACAGCCGCGAGCAGGTGGCGGTCTGCCGCGCTATCGCATCGCTGTAACCCGGGGCTTCACCAGACCCATGCGAAGCTGTGAGGCGTAGCTGCGCCTCACAGCTGGCGCGCGTCCTATAGCTCGGCCATATCGACCGGCAAGGCCAGCTCAGCCTCCAGTCGCTCGGCGGCCGCGAGGAGGGCGCCGTCATCGTGATGGCGGCCAACGAGTTGCACGCCGATACCCCTGCCCGGCGCCTCCCGCGTCGCTGGCAGGGCGAGCGCGGGGTGGCCGGTGTGGTTGAACAGTGACGTGTAGCGCACAAGGGCGGCAGTGAATTCGTGCTCGACGCCTGCGATGAACACGGTCCTGTCGCCGCGCCGGGGCGTGGGCACGGCCAAGGTCGGAAGGAGCAGGAAATCGACAGTCTGCAGGGCCTGCTCCACCTGGGCGCGGAACGTGCCGCGCCGGCGCAACGCCTGCGCGTAATCCGCGCCGCTGTACCTGCGGATGGCGGCGAAAAGATCGGCGGCAAGCTGCGGCAGATCTGGGCGTTGGTCGTAACCGGCAGCCCGGTAATAATGCGCGGCCTCCCAGCCGACCGTGAGCATGTGCCAACTCATAAAGTCGGTAGGCGCGGGCAGCGAAACCTCGCGGATGGACCAGCCGAGATCGCGGCAGGCGGCCATCGCCACCTCCATGCCTTGCTTCACCCGGTCGTCGGCGTCGCCGTAGTAGGCAGCATCGACGCCAATCACCAGCGGACCCTCCGCCGCCGGCGACGATGGCATGTCGTCCAGAACGGCGGCGAGGATCGCAAGGTCGCGCACGCCGCGCGCCATGGGGCCGACATGATCGAGTGAGGGCGCAAGCGGCAGAACACCTTCCTTCGGCACCCGCCCGTAGGTGGGCTTGAGGCCGACCGTCAGACAACAGGCCGAGGGGATGCGTATGCTGCCGCCCGTATCGCTGCCGAGGGCGATGGGGGCGAACCCTGCCGCAAGCGCTGCCGCCGAACCGCCGCTCGATCCGCCGGCGATCAGCTCCGGCTGATGCGGATGGAGGACGGCATCGGTTCGCACGCCGAAGGTGCCCGGGTCCGAATGGGCAACGCCGAGCACGACTGCGCCCGCCCTGCGCAGGCGCTGAACCGCCGGTGCGTCCTGGGCGGGGCGGTGGCCGGACAGGAAGGGCAATCCGCCTGGGCAGGCGGCGGGGACCGTGTCCATGTTGTCCTTGGCTATGACCGGTATTCCGGCGAGGGGGCCCAGGGGCACGCCCTGCCGGCGCATGTCGTCAATGCGCGCGGCATCGGCGAGCGCCCTGTCGGCGATCACCTCGCTTAACGCATTGACGCGCGGATTGAGGGTCTCGATCCGCGCAAGCATGTGGCGGGCGAGTTCTGTTGCCGAAACCTCGCCGGAGGCCAGCCGGGCCGCTAGCGTTCGGAGATCGAGCCGGTGCCAGTCCATGTTCTGCCCCTCCCGCTGATCCTTCGCTGGTTGCTATGCACGACCGGCCTCCCTGGCTCTCAGTTCAGCTTGCAGCCCGGGATGATGGGTTCGATCTGTCCGAAATTCTGGATCGTTTCCCACATTCCTTCAGCGTTGGCGCGCGCGAGGATGCTGTTGCACAGCATGTGGTTGTTGGCGGCAGACATGTTGACATGGCCCTGCGGCGCCTCGAACTCCACCTGGCTCAGAGCGGGGATAACCTTCTCCACGTCGGTCGTGCCGGCCTTTTCGACCGCCAGCGCGTAGAGATGCACCGCGTCATAGGCCGCCTCGCCGATGGCGTTGATCGGCTTGCCCGCGCCGAACCGGTCCTGATAGGCCTTGATGAAGGCGCGGTTGCGGTCGGAATCGATGCCCATGAAGTAGGCCTGGTTGGAGATCGCTCCCTTGGCGAGCTCGGGATGGGCGAAGGAATAGATCTCGTCCCAGCCGTTGCCGACGAGCTGAGGCTCCAGTCCGAAGTCGCGGTACTGCTTGAGTGCGGTCACGCCATCGGCGCCGGCCACCATCATCCACACGATATCGGGCTTGGCGCCGCGCACCTTGTCGAAGGCGGGGCCGAAGTCCTGGGTGCCGAACGGGAAGAAATCGGTGCCCAGCACCTTCCCACCGTTGCGCTCGAAGGCGGTGCGGATCGCCTCGGCGCTGCGCCGCGGCCAGATGTAATCCGAACCCAGGATGTAGACGGACTTGCCGATGTTCTGCGTCAGCCAGTCCGTGGTCGGATCGATCTGCTGGTTCGGCACTTGGCCAGTGGCCGCGAAATAGCGCTCGCAGACCTCGCCCTCGTAATAGGTGGTGTAGATGAGCAGCTTCTTGGCCGGCGTGGTGACGGAGCGGGCCGCGACGTGCTCGAGGCTGGCGATGAGGCCAATGATGGCATCGACCTTGTCTTGGAACACCAGCTTCCGGGCCTTGTCGATAGCGCCGCGGGTGGTGGTCTGATCGTCCTCGACGATGTACTTGATCTCGCGGCCGGCGATCCCGCCCTTGGCGTTCAGCTCCTCGACGGCGAGCTGGAAGCAATTGAGCTGGGTCTCGCCGAGGATGGTCTCGAGACCGGTCAGTGCCGAAAGGAAACCGATCGTGACGGTGTCCTGGGCGCGCAGAATAGCCGGAAAGCCGGTCACCGCGGTCGTCAATCCCGCGACACCCAGGCCTTTCAGCGCCGTGCGCCGCGTAAATCTCCTGCCTTGCATATCCTCCTCCACCGTTGGGCGATCCGGGATCAGATCGCGAGATATTCACGCATGACGTCCTCGCGGCTGAGCTCCTCCGTGGTGCCCTGCTTTACAATGCGGCCTTTTTCCATAACGACGCCGCGGCGGGCCGCCTGCACCGCCAGGTCGATATTCTGTTCCACAAGCAGCACCGAAATGCCGGTAGTGGCGACGATCCGCGTGAGAAGCTCGCCGATCTCGTGCACGATGCTGGGCTGGATTCCTTCCGACGGCTCGTCCAGGAGCAGGACGTCGGGCGTGCTGGCGAGCGCCCGGCCAAGCGCCAGCATTTGTTGCTCGCCGCCCGAAAGCGTGCCCCCAAGCTGGTTGATGCGCTCCTTGAGCCGCGGGAAGTGCTCGAAGATCTCCTCCGGGACGCGGCCCTTGCCGTCCGTCCGCGCGCGCGTGCCCAACTCGAGGTTCTCGCGCACGGTAAGCTTTGGAAAGATGCCGCGCCCTTGGGGCACATAGGCCAGGCCGCGCCGGGCGATCTGGTGCGGGCGTAGCGTATCGATCCGCTCCTCGCCCAGAACGACGCTGCCGGCGGTGGGGCGGATCAGCCCCATCAGGCTGCGCATGAGCGTGGTCTTGCCGGCGCCATTGCGGCCGAGCAAGCAAAGGATCTCGCCTTTGTCGAGATCGAGATCGACGCCGTCCAGCACCGGCACCTGCCCATATCCCGCACAAAGACCGCGCACCCTCAGCATGCTACTGTCTTCCCAGATAGACGTCGCGGACCATGGTGTTGGCCTCGATCTCGGCGAACGGGCCCTCGGCGATCACTCGACCCTGATGCAGAACCGTGGTGCGGCAGGCGAGCGCGCGCACGAAGCGCATGTCGTGCTCGATGGCGATGATGGCGACACTGCCGGCAAGCTGGCGCAACATGGCCGCCGAGCGCAGCGATTCCTCCACGCTCATGCCCGCGGTCGGCTCGTCGAGCAGAAGCAGCTTCGGGCCGGTCACCAGCGCCATGCCGATCTCCAGCCACTGTTTCTGGCCGTGGGCGAGCGCTCCACCGCGTATATCGGCGAGGCGCCTCAAATCGAGGAGGTCCAGCACTTCCTCGACGCTGTGGCGGGTACCCGCGCCACCCGCGCCTGCCTCGGCGACATCGAGATTGTCGGCCACCGACAGGGTCTCAAACACACTCGGTACCTGAAATTTCCTGGCTATGCCGGCGCGGGCAATGCCCTCCAGCGAGAGGCGGGCGAGGTCGCGCCCTTCGAAAAGGATGGAGCCGGCCGTGGGCTTGAGCGTGCCACACAGCATGTTGAGCACGGTGCTCTTGCCGGCACCGTTCGGGCCAATGATGCAGCGCATCTCGCCATCGGCGATCTCGAAGGAGACATCCTCCACGGCGGTGAGGCCGCCGAAGTGGCGCGTCAGCCCCCGAACCGACAGCAGGGATGGTGCGGTGTCCGTTGAGCGGGCCAGGCTGTTCATGCCGCCCCCCGCCATCTGCGGCTAAGCTCCTTCGCCCGCTCAACAAGCGACAGCACGCCATTCGGGAACAGGAACACCATGGCGATGAAGAACAAGCCGATGAACAGCGGCCAAAGCCTCGTATCGAGGCTGCTGATCTCCTGCTGCAGGCGCCATACGACGAAGGCGCCGATGAAGGGGCCGATCAGGGTGCCGCGCCCACCAACCGCCACCCACATGATGACCTCGGTCGACAGCATGAGGCCGATCATGTCGGGCGCGACGAAGCCGGTGCCGGTGACGTAGAGGGCGCCGGCAAGAGCGGCAATGCCGGCCGAGGCGACGAAGACCACGAGAAGATGCAGCGGTGTGTTGTGGCCCAAGGTGCGCGCCTTGAGCTCGTTGTCCTCGATGGCGGCAAGTATGCGGCCGTAGCGCCCACGGCAGATCCACCACAACCCGCCGAGGATGGTGAGCGCCACCGCGAGCACGAGAAGGTACTGATGGACGGGATCGAAGAAGACGAAGCCGGCCACGGTGAGCGGCGGCACGCCAATGAGGCCGGAATCTCCACCGGTCACGTCCGACCAGCCGATCGCGATGTGCTGGGCGATGAGCGTCAAGGCCAGGGTGACGATGGTGAGATAGGCGCCCCGCACTCCACCGAAGATAAGGAAATAGCCGACGACGAGGGCGACCAGCATGGCAAGCAGGATGCCCCCCAGCAGACCGAGGAGGCTCGCATTCGCAGGGTCGAGGCCGAGCTTGATGCTGATGACGCCCATGCCATAGGCGCCGAGGCCGAAGAAAGTCGCATGGCCGAAGCTCAGGATCCCCGTCTTGCCCCAGAAATAGTCGAGGCTCAGTGCGAATAGGCCGAAAATCAACACATCACGCAGACTGGCGACACTGTAGGCGTCGTTCCACGCGGGATAGGCGACGAGGAAAATCACGCCCAAAGCGACGAGCAGCCACTTGGCAGCCCTTGCGCCGGATACGGCCTTGGTTGCGGGGAGGGCGGGTGCCTGATCGGTCATAGCGGCACCAGACCACGCGGGCGGAAGCGGACGATGACGATTGCGAGCACAAGCACGAGCGCCTGCGAGACGGTGACCGGGACCTGGTAATTGAGCAGGCTCTCGGTGCCGCCTACCACCGCGCTACCGGCAGCCACGCCGCCGATCCCGCCAACGCCGCCGACGATCACGACGAAGAAGGAGCGTGCGAGATAGTTGATGCCCATCTGGGCGATGACCACGGTGAGCGGGGCGATCAGCACGCCCGCCACGGCGGCAATGGCGGCTCCCAGCGCGAAGGCGAGCGAATAGACCCTTCCGGTATCGATACCGAGGGCGGCCGCCATGTCACGGTCCTGGATGACGGCGCGCAGGTCGAGGCCAAAACGGGTCCACCGGAAACCGGCGTAGCACGCCAAGACGATTGCGATCGCGAAGCCGATCAACAGCAAGCGGTAGGCGGGATAAGGCGCGCCGAAGATCTCGACGGCACCGCTCAACGGGCCCGCCACGCGCTGCGGCGCGGCCCCGAAGATGATTTGCAATCCTTGCTGCAGCACCATGCCGAGGCCCCAGGTGGCGAGGATGACGGCAAGGGGTCGGCGATAGAGATGGCGGACCATGGTCCATTCGACCGTCAGGCCCAGCGCCGCGCCGACGAAAGGCGCAACAGCCAGTGCGAGCCAATAATTGCCCCCCATGGCCTGGGTCAGGGCGAGGGTATAGGCGCCGATTGTGACGAACTCGCCGTGGGCGAGATTGATGATGTTCATCAGGCCGAAGATCACGGCCAACCCCAGCGCCACCAGCATCAGGATGCTGATGAGCGTCAGAGCATTGAGAAGGACCGGTACGAACTGGGTCACGGCCTGACCCATTTCGAATAGCGGTCTGCTGCGAACGCCTCAGGACTGTTCGTCGCGTCATCTGGGCGCGTGCCGGTTGCGCAGGCGGTGGTGCGCATGCCTCCCGAGCCTTGGAACATCGAGCTTGCTCCATTTATTATTATAAATATATTAAAGGCCACGGCGGATGAAGTTGTCAATTGCGATCCAGACGATTTCCTTCGCATTTTTCGTTTAGGCGGGCTGGGCCGTTGAGCTGGGAAGGAGGGCACGTGCGCCTCGTCATTGCGCGCATGAACCACGAGACGAACACGTTTTCGCCCGTGCCGACGCCGCTTTCGTCCTTCGAGCCGCGATGGGGCGCTGATGTGCTTGCCGCTGCCCGCGGGTCGCAGACGGCCATGGGCGCATTCCTGGATTTCGCCTCGGCCATCGGGGCAGAGATCGAGACCCCGGTCTTCGCCACCGCCTTTCCAAGCGGCCCGGTGGACGACGCCGCTTTCGAAGCCATGAGCGCGGCGATCGTGACGGCTGCTGAGAAGGGGTGCGATGCGGTGCTGCTCGACCTGCACGGCGCCATGGTCACCCAGGCCCATGAGGACGGGGAAGGGGAGTTGCTCGAGCGCCTCCGCCGGGTCGTGGGCAGCCTGCCGATCGGCGTGGCGCTCGACATGCATGCCAATATTTCGGCACGGATGGTGGAAATGGCGGACGCCATCGTTGGCTTCCGCACCTATCCGCATGTCGACATGTACGACACGGGCGAGCGGACGGCAGTGCTCATCCGTCCGCTGCTCGAGGGCGGGCGGAAGCCCGCGATGGCCTGGAGGCAGCTGCCGCTGCTTGCCCATACGCTGTGCATGAATACGGGCGTTGCGGGGGCGATGCGTGATGCTGTGGATGCGGCGCGCGCCGTGGAGGGCCGCGAGGGTGTCCTTTCGGCGAGCGTCTTCGGCGGCTTCTCCCTTGCCGACATCCGGGACGCCGGCCTGTCGGTGGTTGTGGTCGCCGACGGGCGGGACCTGGCGGAAGCCACCGCTGACGAACTGGCCGCCAGGATTTGGACGCGCCGCGACGAGTTCGTCTACCGGGAGGTTCCGCTCCGGCAGTCAGTGGCAGAGGCGCGCCGGGCGGCCGAGCGGCCGGGGAAAGGACCCGTTCTGCTGCTCGACCACGGCGACAACTGCATGTCCGGCGGCACCTGCGACACGATGGATGTGCTCGCGGAGGCACTCAATCAGGGGCTGGAAGATATCCTCGTCGGCCCGATCCGCGACCCGCGGGCGGTGGCCGAACTTGCCGCGGCCGGAGAAGGGGCCCAGGTGACGCTTGGCATCGGCCACCGCACGCCGATGCCGCTTTTGGAAGCAGCCCCGCGCCCGCCGCTCACCCTGAGCGGGACCGTACGGACCATCGGCCAGGGAACCTATGTCATCTCCGGCCCCACCTATACGGGCATGCGCTGCGACATGGGGAAGAGCGTGGTGCTGGATACAGGTGCTGCGCTCGTGGTGATCTGCGAGCGGACGCACGAACCCTGGGACCTCGGCGTGTTCACTTGCCTTGGTCTCGACCCCTCGGCCCACAGCTTCCTTATCCTCAAGTCGCGGATGTACTGCCGACCGGTCTTTGAACCTTTGTCGCGCGCCGTGATCGAGTGCGCGAGCATGGGCGTGACCAGTTCTGACTACAGCCTCTTCCGTTTCCGCAGGCTGCGCCGACCGATTTACCCACTGGACGAAGAAATCCGATGGCAACCCATTATGCAGACGGCATGAAGAGCCAGGAGAATGCCGGTATCGATGCCGTGCTGATCAGGCGGCCGAAGCTGTCGAACCTGATCGCCGACGACCTGCGCCGCGGGATCGCGCGCGAGCGGCTGAAGCCTGGCGACCGGCTGCCGAACGAGCGGACCCTCGCCGCCCGCTACGGATGCGCCAAGGGTACGGTGCGCGAGGCGCTGAAGGCGCTCGAGGTGCAGGGCCTCGTCAAAATGCAGACGGGCCCGATGGGCGGCGCCGAAATTCAGCCGGTCTCAGTGGAGGCCGCAACGCAGCAGCTGCGCACCTATCTGCATTTCCTCGATCTCAATTTCGAACAGGTCTATGCGGTGCGGCGTACCGTCGAGGTGACGCTGGCGGAAAGCGTGATCGGCCGGCTCAGCGAGGATCAGCTTGCGCGACTTGAGGCCAATATCGAGGCCTGCGAGCAGGCGCGGCTGCGGGGGGACCGGGTGGAGGCGCGCCGCGCGGAACTCGACTTCCATGACATTCTCTGCGAGGCCTGCGAAAACCAGCTCCTCGTTTTCATTTGCCGCTTCATCAACGGTCTGTTGCGCGACCTGGTCGAATTCCGCTCTGCGCGTTACGAGCACCACGACGCCTTCGGCCGGCATAACGCCAACAGCCATCGCGCGCTCGTGGACGCCTACCGGAGAGGCGATCGCGAAGCGGTCATCGCCCTCATGGGCGAGCACATGCACTGCGCAGAGCGTTTCATGCGCGAGCTCGACGCCACGTTCACGTCAGGTTTTCTAGGGTAAGTCGATGTGGCCGCCGCCGTGACACGGCGGCGTTGCCTTGGGATGGTCTGCTTATGCTAGCGCTGCTGGGCCCAGGCGTCGGCGGGCACCAGGTCCAAGGGATTGTCCACCCTGCGCGAGCGGTCCACGGGCTTGGCCGCGGCAGCCAGCACGCGTGCCGCGAAGGCATCGAGATAGGCGGCGCGGCCCTCGTCGCCCACGCGCGGGGTGCCATAGGCGACGAACGGTTCCTCCACCTCGTAGCCCATATACTGCAGCGTCAGCCGCTGCACGGGCCATAGCACCCGGTCGATCTCGCCATAGACGCCGGTCGGACCGAAGCGCTCGGTGGTACCGCCGGTGGTCACCGACAGCATCGCACGGCGGCCTTTGAACAGGCCGGTGTCGAAACGGTGCCCGTCCACATAGGCAAAGCCATAGGCGAGGACGCGCTCGAACCAGCCCTTGAGGATGGCCGGCGGGGCGCCCCACCACAGCGGATATTGCAGGATCAGGAAATCGGCCGCGGCCACCCGCCGCTGCTCGCGCACGAGTTCGGGGCTGAAGGCCTGCTCACGCGCCGCATGGGCCTGCTCGCTCTGATAATGGAAGCGATCGGGATCGGCCACGGAATGGAAGTCGTGGCGGCCGGCCACCGGGTTGAACCCTTCCGCATAGAGGTCGGAGATGGCGACCTCGTGACCCGAAGCGCGCAGAGCCTCAGCCGCCCGGTCGCGCAGCGCCGCCGAGAACGAGCTCGGTTCCGGATGGGCATAGACGATGAGAACATTCATGGCTGGGACTCCTCAGGCCGGAAGCCCCAGGAGGCGCGCGGCATTGGTGGAGGTGATCTGCTTGATCACGCTATGCGGCACCTGCAGGTCGAGCAGGTCGGAGACGATCATGCGGAAGCCGTCGACCGGCTTCGGCGCCTGGGTGAGCCCGAGATCCGACCCGAGGATGGTGTGGTCAGCGCCGGCCACCTCGATCAGATGCAGCAGATCCTGCGGGTCGTGCTGCTTGGCGCGGCTCGGCACGAACATGCAGATGGAGTGCTCCATGTAGGCGCCCATGCGGACGAGGCCGCGGATATCCTCGTTGGAGCAGCCGATGATATAGGTGGGGTGGTTGACCAGCATCTTCTTGACGCCCCGTTTCACCGCCTCGTCGAACAGCACGAACAGCTCGCTCACATGCAGGTGGCCGCCGGCGAGGATGATGTCGTCGGCCGCGATCAGGTCGAGCACCTGCTTGGCCTCGTCGATCAGCCTGCCATTGGCATCAAGCACCGTGAGCGGGATGGGTGGCAGCATGGGCTTGGCGGTCTTAGGGAAGCTCTTGGCCTGGTAGGCCTCGATGTGGTTCTTGGCCGCGAAGGTCGGCATCCACACGATCTTGGCGCCGAGCTTGATGGCATGATCCACCGCGTGCGGGTTGACGCCACCCGAGGCATTGTTGAGTGCGATCCCTGAGAAGAGCTCGATATCCGCGTCGGGGTAGATGTCTTTCAAAACCGCGCAATGAGGGGTGCCGAGGTAATAGTGATCCTTGTAGAGGAGCGCCTTGAAGCGGGCTTCGAGCGCCTCCTTGAAGGCTTGGTGATGCCCGAGGATGCGGGGCATGGCGGCCGGTCCCGAGTGGCAGTGCAGGTCGACCGCGCCGACCAGCAGCTCGGCCACCTCCTGCCTGCGCTGCGGGCTCATCTCGGGAAGCGGGACGATGGTGGGATATTGTGTGGTCATGTCAGCCATGGCTGTTAAACTCCAAATGGGGAGATCTGGCCGGCGCGGCGGAACTAGCGCGCGCCGACGGCGGCGATGTCGGAATAGGCCTTGAGGGCGGCCTGACGCATGAAGCCTTGGTCGGACGAAACGATGAAGGCGGAGACGCCCATGGCGCGGAACCGGCGCGCCTCATCGGCATTGGCCACCATCATGGCCACCGGCTTGTTCACGCCCTTGGCGGCGGCGATGATCTTCTCGCAGGCGCCGACGATCTCGGGCGCATCCATGCCGCTTGCCTGAAGCGCCACGCTCAGATCGCCGCGGCCGACGAAGACGCCGTCCAGCCCCTCGGTGGCGACGATGGCATCGATCTCGTCCAGCGCCTCCGGGTCCTCGATCATGGCGATCAGCGTGACGTCCCGATCAGCCGCAGCCACGTGGTCCCACATGCCGACGGCGCCGAAACGGCCGGCACGGGTGGTGTTGGAGAAGCCGCGCTTTCCCCCGCGATAGCGACAGGCGGCAGCGACCTCGCGCGCCTTTGCCGGCGAGCTCACATGCGGCACCAGGACGCCGGTCGCGCCGTCATCCAGCACGGACAGGATCTTGGAGGGCGTGGGCTCGGCAACCCGGACCAGCCCGGCGGTGCCGGAGGCACGCGCCGCCAACAGCGCCGCATCGATGGTGACGCGGTCCCAGGGCGCATGCTCCTCGTCGATGATCACGAAGTCGAAGCCCACCCCGCCGATGATCTCCACCGGGTGGGTGGCGGGCGTCTTGATGAAGGTGCCGACAAGGTGGTCTCCCCCGCAGAACCGTTGCCGGAAACCCGGCTTGCTGTCGGACCCTGAGCTCATTCCAAATCTCCTTTGTCAGTTGGGCATTAGCCCGTAGCCGCAACCGCGTGCGACAGAAACAGCGAGGCGGAGGGCACGAGGGCCACGAGCGCCAGCACGACAATGCAGATGGCGATCAGCGGCACGGCTTCCTTGATGATGGCGGTGAGGGGCTGGCCGGACACGGCACACACGATGAACAGGAGGATGCCGACCGGTGGCGTCGCCATGCCGATGACCGCGTTCAGGATGACCATGATGCCGAACTGCACGGGGTCCATGCCGATCAGCTTCAGGAATTGCAGCAGAATGGGCATGGTGAGGATCAGAATCGAGATCGGCTCCAGGAACATGCCCAGGACGAGCAGCACCAGGTTGAGCATCAAGAGGATCAGGAGGGGATTGTCGCTGATCGAAAGCACGCCCTTGGCAATCGCGGCCGGAACCCCTTCGAGGGTGAAGACGAAGGCGACGATATTGGCCATGGCGGTGATGAACAGGATGGCCGAGCTGACGATGGCCGCGGCCACCAGCGCACCCCAGATGCGCTCGAAGGTGAGGTCGCGATAGATCAGGCCGATGATGGTGGCATAGGCCACGGCAACGCCGGCAGCCTCGGTGGCGGTGAAGATCCCTGCGCGGATGCCGACCAGGATGATCAGCGGCAGGAACAGGGCAGGGAGGGTGCGGATGGTGGAACGTCCGCGTTCCGCCCAGCTTTCCTTCGCGGTCACGGGGAAGCCGTCGCGCCGCGCCCGCCAGGAGGCATAAGCCAGCAGTCCGAGCGCAATGAGGATACCGGGGCCGACGCCGGCCAGGAACAGCTGGCCGATGGAGGTGCCGGAGAGCACGCCATAGATGATGATGGTGATGCTGGGTGGAATGATGCCGCCCATGACGGCGCTTACCCCCACCAGGGCTGCCGCATAGGCCGGTGGGATGCCCTGCTTGGCCATGGACGGGATGAGGATCGAGCCCAGGGCCGAAGCCTCGGCGGTGGCGCTGCCGGCAATCCCGGCAAAGAATCCGGACGACAGAACCGTGACCGAAGAAAGGCCACCCGGACGGTGGCCGATCAGCGAGCGGGCAAAGACCACGATCCGGTCGGTGACGCCGCCGATATTCATCAGCATGCCGGCCAGGATGAACAGCGGTATCGTCAGCAGAATGAACTGGTCGACCCCGGCCATCATCCTTTGCGGCAGGGCGAGCATGAGCATGCCGTTGCCGCTGAAATAGAGGTAGGCCACACCGCCCACGCCCAGCGCCAGGGCAATGGGTACGCCGGTTGCGAGCATGATCGCGAAGATGCCGAAGAAGCTCGCCATAACCTAGACCCTGGGCAGATGCTGTTGTTGCTGCGGCTGGGGAGAGGGCTGCCCGAGGGCGCGATATTCCATGACGAGCGATGCGATGATGTGCAGCCCCAACAGGACGCAGCCGACCGCCACCGAGATGTAGACCGTGCTGATGGGAATGGCGGCGCGCTCGCCGGTGAGGGAATTCCAGATGAAATCGAGGGCCGGGATGATCTGGTGCGTGAAGCGCTGGGAATAGGCATAGCCGCTGCTGGCGAGCAGCCAGAGGAAGATGAGGATCGGAATCGCCAGCACGAGCCTGAGCAGGAAGCGCCCCCGCGGCGAAAGCAGGTTCGGCAGAAAGTCCACCGAGACCATCTCGCCGCGCTGATAGGCATAGCCAACTACGAAAAAGGTTTGCCAGAGCAAGAGATAGCGGCACAACTCCTCCGCCCAGATGAGGGAGGAATTGAACAGGTAGCGAGCGGCCACCTGAGCGAGCACGATGAGGACGATGGCCAGCATGGTGGTGCCGGCCACCAGGCGGACCAGCCTGATATACCAGCGGAACGGGCCTGTTGTGCCGTTCTCTTGAACTGCGTTCATGGAGACGGCGCTCAAGCCTTGGCGCGGGCAGCCGCCACGAAATTGGCGATGAGGGGCGACTTGGCGCTCCATTCGTCCACGATGGGCGCGACCCGCTCCTGCATGGCTGCGAGGTCCTCGAGCTCGTAGATCTGGACTCCGCGCTGCTTGAGATCGTCG
The DNA here is from genome assembly GCF_005281615.1 of Rhodoligotrophos defluvii. Taxonomy (NCBI): domain Bacteria; kingdom Pseudomonadati; phylum Pseudomonadota; class Alphaproteobacteria; order Hyphomicrobiales; family Rhodoligotrophaceae; genus Rhodoligotrophos; species Rhodoligotrophos defluvii. The sequence continues at coordinate 139,444 of NZ_SZZM01000008.1, forward strand.
CGGCCGGTGAGATCCTGGTTCTTGGTATAGGCGAGGGTCGGCGCGATGGTCTCGCGGCCCGCCTGGCGCATGGCCTGCTGCACCTCTTGGGGAAGGCCGTCGAAGAAGGTTTTGTTTGCGGAAATAACGGTGTGCCAGGGATAGTGGCCGGTAAGGGTGAGGTGCTTGCCGATTTCCCAGAGGTTCTCGCCCAGGATCGACGAAATGTTGATCTCGACGGCGTCGAGCACGCCGGTTTCCATGGCGCCGTAAACCTCGCCATAGGGGAGGCCGACCGGGGCCGTGCCCACCTTTTCCCAGATCTGCTGGTGCAGCGGCACCGGCACGATCCGCGTCTTGAGGCCGGCGAAATCCGGCAGCGTCTTCACCACCTTGGTGCGGCTGAGGAAGTTGCGCTGGCCGATATCGACCATGGACAGGCCGACGACCCCGGCGGGCTCGAGGTCATCCAGCAGGGCCTGCCCGGCCTCGCTGGTCGCCATCTCCTGGAAGTGGTCGTAATCGCGGATGAGGAAGGGCAGCTGGTAGGCATCCAGCGCGATGCGGCCGGTGACGAGCGGGAACAGGACGCCGCTGGCCAGGGAGAGCTGCACCGTGCCGGCTATGGTCGACTCGAGGTTCTGCTTGTCGTCACCCAGCTGCCGGTTGGGGAAGATCTGGATCTCCGTTGCGCCCGGCAGCAGGCGCTCCATGGCTTTCTTGAACTCGACCGCGGCCACGTGACCCGGATGAATCTCCGCCGTGGCATGGGACAGCATCATGCGGATGGGTTCGGCGCGAGCGATATGGGGCATGGCGAATGTCGCGGCGGCGGCTGCGCCCGAGAAGGCAAGCACCTGGCGGCGTGTCGGCATGGAGATCCTCCCTCGTTTCTCTGTGCAGAACGATATTATCATTTATGCTTCACGCGAAATTCGCGGCATGTCAAGCTGCCTGTCGAATTGGGCGGCCGCACCTGCCGGTATTGCAGCTTGACACCAGGTGGCAGTTGCGCGTGCTATATGCAGAGTTATCGTTCTTCACTGCAGAACATCCAGGGAGGTACAGCACGATGTACGACAAGAGCGATCCGCGCGCTGCCTTAACGGCTGCAGCGAAAGCGCCGGCCGCAACCCGCTTGGTCGGTGCCGAGTTCGGGCTGTTCTATGAAACGGATCCGCAGGTGCAGGATGCCAGCGGGAAGACCTGGCTGACGCGGGGGCAAAACTTCCTGGTGGCCTATTCGGAGCTCGCGGCCGGCGGCATCCTCGAGCGCACGGCCCAGCCGGACGAGTACGTGGTGATTTTCCCCGACCGCGAGCGCGGCGGCGTCATCGAGGCGAATGGCGAACGGCACGAGGTCGCGGGGTATTCGCTCGTCATCGTGCCGCCTGGCGCAAGCCGGGTGACGAGCCCCGCGGGCGGCCGGGTGGTGCGGATCTTCTCGACGCAAGCGGCCGACCTGTGCGCGCTCTGTGCGAATGCGGAATCCTATGCCGAGGCCCATCCCAACATCCCGCCGTTCAAGCCTTGGCCGGAACCTAAGGGCGGTTATCGGGTGCGCAGCTACAGCCTGGACGTGCCGGCCCAGCCCGGCCGGTTCGGCCGCATCTTCCGCTGCACGACGCTGATGGTGAATGTGCTCGACCCTCAGATGGGTCCGCGCGACATCACCAAGCTCTCGCCCCACCATCACGACGATTTCGAGCAGGGCTCGCTCGCGCTCGACGGCGCGTTCACCCATCACCTGCGCTGGCCGTGGACGACCGACCTCAACGCGTGGCGCGAGGATCAGCATGCGCTGGTGCGCTCGCCGTCGCTCATCGTCATTCCGCCGCCGGCCATTCATACCTCGCGCGGCATGGAGCAGGGGCTGAACCAGCTTGTGGACATTTTCTCGCCGCCGCGCGAGGACTTCTCCAAGCAATCGGGTTGGGTGTTAAATGGCGATGAGTATCCCATGCCGGGCGAATAGCCGATGGGACATGCAGGCATCGCCGTGATGCAGCGCTCGGCATACGCTCGGCGTAATGCAGCATGATTGCCGGCTGAGAACGCGGAGGCTGCAGGGTTGGATCAGATGGCAGGGCCGGTCAGGGAAGCAGCGAGGGGCAACGGCATCCAGGCGGTGGAGTTTGCGCTCCACATTCTGGAATATATCGCCCAGCACCATGCGTCCGTCGGCGTTTCCGAGCTGGCCCGCGCCTTCGGCACAACCAAGAGCCGCATCCACCGCCATCTGCAGACCCTGGTCAGCGCCGGCTATCTCGTGCGCGACCCGGATACGGAGCGATACAATGTCAGCGCCCGGCTGGTCGCCCTGGGGCAGGCGGTCAGCGAAAGCTTCGATCTTGCGGCGGTGGGCCGGCCGATCGCGCGCGAGCTGCGCGATCAGCTGGGCAATGCAGTGGCGATAAGCCAGCCGGACCGCGAGGGCATCCGGATCATTCTCATCATTCCCAGCCGGTCGAACATCGAAGTCGCGGTGAAGCCCGGCTCCGTGCTGCACTATCATGCGAGCGCCCAGGGGAAGGTGAGCCTGGCCTTCGGCGATCCGCAGCTGCTGGAGCAGGTGATCGAGCGGGGCCTGACCATGATCACGCCCTACACGATCAGCGACCCGGCCAGGCTGCGGGAGGAAATCGAGGCGACGCGGAAACGCCGGTGGGCGGCAGCGCCGAACGAGGCGATGATCGGGCTCAATGCGCTTGCCGCACCGATCTTCGATGCCCTGGGCAACTTTGCCGGCTCGATCGCCCTCACCGATTCCGTGCAGTTCATCCCGGAGACGCCGACTGCGCAGCAGGTGGAGGCGCTGTTGCACGCGGCCGGCAGGATATCCGAGGAAATGGGCAACCGGTCGATGAACCGGGATGGCGGCCAGGCGAGCCGAGGCAGGCTCAAGCCGGCCGGGCGCTAGCAGAAATCCCGACATTCTCCTGCCCGGTGCTATTTGCCGCCTGCATTTTGGAGCGCGTCCTCTTCCTGCTGGCGGTCGAGAGCGGGGGATGCATGCAGCGCGTCGAGATAGCTGTCGATGGCGCTTGCGGCGCTGTCGGATGCGGGTGTGAAGGTGCCGGTAGACCCGGCCGGTGCGCGGACGGCCAGTTCGATGCGATACCCGCTTCCCCGATTGCAGGCGAGGCCGCGGACACCACCATTCGATCCGCCGCCGGTCGTGATCAGGAATGAGCGGCAAAGGCCGGTTTCGGTCCGGTAGGTGCCGACGATCGAGACCAGGCGCTGTGCTCCTCCATCCGTGGAAATAGGGCGGGCCTCGCCGCTCGGCTGGGTTGCCAAGGCTGCGAGAAGCTCGGGCGCCTCCTCGATGAGGGCTGTCGAGCCGGGCGGCGATGCTGGCGAACCGTCATCGCGCAGGACATAGCCGCCGCCCAGCCCGAGGGCGAGTGCGATGCAGGCGGCAAGCGGCAGGCTCCAAGCGGGTGCGGATCGGCGCTGGTACCGGGCCGCTTGCAGCGGGGCTGGCGACCTCGGCGTGTTCTGCGGCGCTGGCTGTTCGCCGAGCACCGTCTCGAGAAGCCTGTTCGGTACCGGCTCTGACAGCACGTCGGCATAGGCACCAGCGCTCAGCTGCCGGGTTCGACCGAACATTTCGGCCTTGCGGGCGAGTTCGGCATCCCTACGGATGGCCTCTGCCACCTCGGCCCCGGTGCTGGCGTCGATCTCGCCATCGACGAAGGCCATCAGCATCTCGTCGGTCACTTTCCTGTCGGTCATCGGGCAGCCTCCCTCCCGGCTGGCCTTAGGGGCAAGCCGGCATTTCCCTCCAGCGCGTTGGCGAGGGATGCGCGGGCGCGGGCGAGCCGGCTCATCACCGTGCCGATCGGCGCATCCAGCACATGGGCGGCGTCGCGATAGCTCAGGCCATCGACGCAGACGAGCACCAGCACGGCGCGCTGCTCCTCAGGCAGGGTCTCGATCGCCTGCCGGACGGAATTCAGCGCCATGCGCGCCTCGGTCGCCACACGGCCATCCTGGCCCACCGGGTCATGAACCGGGTCGGTGATATCAATCAGCACTTCGCCCTTGCGCCGGCGATAGCCATCGATCCACAAATTGCGCAGGATACGCATCATCCAGGCATCGAAATTGGTGCCCTCGCGATAGGTGGACAGGGAGGAAAGCGCGCGCTCGCACGCCGCCTGAACGAGATCGTCGGCATCAGTGCGCGAGCGGGAGAGTGCCAGCGCGAACGCCCGCAGGCGCGGCAGCAGCGCCACCATCCGGTATCTTGCCTCGACACCCACGTCTTTCCCTCATTCTCCGCCGGCTCGGCCCGGGCCATAACGGAAAAGCTTCTGGCTTATTCCCGGGCACGATACATTTTTTGCCGGGGGATGGAATAACGGGGCACCACGGCCGTTGCGGCGGCGAAATTCATGGGAGCAGCACATGAACCGCCGCATCGGGCTTCTGTTTCTGGTGACCGTCCTCGCCCTGGCCCACTTGCCATCCCTGGAGCCCGGCGGGTTTGGCTTTCCGCAAGCCTTGGCGGACGATGACGACGACGATGATGACGATCGCTACGAGGATGATGATGATGATGATGACGACGAGCGCCGGCCCCGGCGTTCCCCTCGGGCGATCGGTCGTGGTGCAGATGACGATGATGATGACGACGATGCGCCCACGCCGGCACCGGAGTTCGTGATCGCGGTGCCGGATGCTGCGCTTCTCGGGCAAATCGCGGCCTTGGGCTATACGGTGGTCCAGAGCGAGCGGCTCGAGCTGCTCGCGGCGGATGTGGCACGGCTGCAGCCGCCGGCTGGGACCAGCCTCGCGGCGGCGCGGGCCGAGATCGCCGCGCTCAGTCCCGAGGCGCTGCTGGACCTGAACAGCCTTTACCGGCCCAACGACTTCCTGTGCGAGGCAGGCACCTGCGCCGCATTCGAAATGGCGGGCTGGCCAAAGGGCCAATCATGTGCGTTCGACGGCTCTGGGGAAGCGCCGCTCATCGGCATGATCGACACCACGGTGAACCCCGATCACCCTTCACTGGCAGCTGGATCGGTCGAAACGGCTGGGGTGATCGGCGCGGGCCGGAAGCCGGCATCGGCCATGCACGGCACGGCGATTGCGCTCATGTTTGCCGGCGCTGCCGACAGCCGCACGCCGGGGCTGCTACCGGGCGTACGCCTGATTGCCGCCGAAGCGTTCCATCGCAACAGCCAAGGCCAAGACGTGGCGGATGCCTTCGATCTGGTGCGGGCGATGAACCTGTTGGCCGAGCGACGGGTTGCGGTGGTGAATATGAGCCTGTCCGGCCCCGAAAACCGGCTAATGGAGCGGGCTCTCGCCGCGCTTGTGCAGCGGGGCATCCCGGTGGCTGCCGCGGCCGGGAATGGCGGGCGGTTCGCCAAGCCGCTCTATCCCGCCGCTTATGACGACGCCATCGCGGTCACGGCGGTGGATCGGCGCGGCGCCGTCTACCGGCAGGCCAACAGGGGCAGTTACGTGGACTTCGCCGCGCCTGGCGTGAGGCTATGGACGGCGGCGTCCATCTCCGGCGGTCGGCTGCGGTCCGGCACGTCCTATGCCGTGCCGTTCGTGACGGCGGCGTTGGTGTTGGAGCGCAGGGGAAATCCAGGCTTGGCGCCGGCAGAGCTCGAGAAGCGCCTTGCCGCGCGCGCTCGCGACCTGGGGCCCGAAGGACGTGACGACACTTTCGGATGGGGCCTCGTGCAGCTACCCCCTTGCGATGGAACGACTGGCGACCCGATAAGCCCGGCTGCCTCGGGAGGCTGAAGAAAAAGCCCTCCCGAAGGGGAGGGCCTGGCGCGCGATCATGCTGAGGTGCAACGGCCATGATCAATCGTCATCGTCATCATCGCCGTCGCGGCCGACCCGGTACCACCTGCGCTTTCTGCGGTCATCGTCATCATCGTCCCCGTAGCGATAGCCGTAGCGGCCGCGCTCGCGATGGTCGTCGTCGTCACCATACTGGCGCTTGTAATAGCGCCGGGCCCGGCGGCCATCGTCGTCGTCATCGTCATCATCGACGAGGATGAGATAGGGCGACGGGGCAGAGATGCGCCCTTCGGCAGACGCCGGCAGGGGCGACAGCATGGTTCCGGCGAACAGCACGGCAAATCCAGCAATAAGCGTCTTCATCGAGGCATCCTCCTGTTCCAAAAGGTGCGGCCCAGCCGCGAGGCCCCTCAAACGCAACCCAGCCGGGTTTATTCCGGGCGTGTGAAAAATTCGGATCGGCTGTGGTCCGGGGCGCGCGCAGCCCGTGCCGATCTGCATGCATCGCCGGAACGCCGCGCCTGTCCGGGTTGTTGTTCATCCGGTAGCGGAGATCTGGATATGAGCAACAGATTCGAAGCACTGGCACGTTGGGGTTATGCCGCCCGCGGGGTCGTTTATTTGCTCCTGGGCGCGCTGGCCCTTTCATCGGTGTTTTGGGGTGGTGGGCAAAAGCCGAGTTCCGAGGGTGCCTTTACCACGCTGCTCGGACAGCCATTCGGCCGCATTCTGCTGGCGGCTGTCGCTATCGGCCTTGTGGGCCATGTGCTGTGGCGTCTGGCTGTGGCGCTGTTGAATGCCGACCGCCACGATGGCGATGCCAAGGGCTATCTCGCGCGTGCAGGCAACCTGGCGGGCGGAGTGATCAACGCTTTCCTCGCCTTTCTCGCAGGTCGCCTCGCGCTGGGCGCCGGCGGTGGAAGCGGCGGCGGGTCACAAGGCGAGGACAGCATCGCGGCCTGGCTGATGCAGCAGCCTTTCGGACCATGGCTCGTGGGACTCGTGGGCGTCGTCATCATCATTGCCGGCATCGTCCAGGTCTGGCGCGGCATCTCTGGCCAATATCGAAAGCGGGTCAGGCTACCGGCTCAGCACGAAGCGTTGCTGAGCGCGGTCTGCAGTTTCGGGCTGGCCGCCCGGGGCGTCCTGATCGCAGTCGCAGGCGGCTTCTTTGTGTATGCGGCTTTCGCCGTGGATGCCGAGCAGGCCGGAGGCGTGACCGACGCGCTCGACTGGGTGCATCAGCTGCCGTTCGGCATCTGGCTATACGGCTTGGCTGCCTTGGGCTTGGTCGCGTTCGGCGCCTATAGCTTCATCGAGGCCCGCTATCGCGAAGTGAACGCGCCGAGAACCGAGGATGTGAAACGTGCCGCTGGACGCGCGGTCAGCTAGTCTTCAATGACGGAGGAGCCATGAGCAGCCTGGAAGAGCGCGCTCTAGAGTTTGCAGCTGCCGCGCACGGCTCCATAAACCAGACGCGGAAATATACGGGCGAGCCTTACATCGTGCATCCTATCGCCGTGGCGGAGATCGTGCGCAGCGTGCCGCACACGGAAGCGATGATCGCGGCGGCGCTGCTGCACGACGTGGTCGAGGACACGCCGGTGACCATCGAGGAGATCGAGCGGGCCTTCGGGCCGGAGGTGGCGGCGCTGGTGGACTGGCTGACCGACGTTTCCCGGCCGCAGCACGGCAACCGCAGGACAAGGAAGCACCTCGACCTGCTGCATACGGCAAAGGCGCCGCCCGAGGCCAAGACCATCAAGCTTGCGGATCTGATCGACAATACCCGCACCATTGCAAAGCACGATCCGGGGTTCTGGACGGTGTATCGCCGTGAGAAGCAAGCCTTGCTCGAGGTGTTGAAGGAAGGCGACCCCACCCTGTGGCGCCGCGCTGCGCGGCTTGCCGAAGAAAACGCGCCCGAGGGCGCGGCCAAGTCCCAAGGGCGCGGGTTTTCGGCCAGCGCCCGGTGAGCGTCAGACGTGCTGCACCTCATCGACCCTTCGGGCCGCATGAGCCTGGGCAGCGCGCTCGCATCGCTTGCGGAATTCCTCCACCTCCTCCTCGCTCAGATGCTCGATGCCGATGAACATGTTGTCGCCCGCGCCTGAGCGAATGATCTCGTCCAGCTTGGCCTGAATGGCCGCGCCGTCGCGGTTCTGCGTGTTCTGAATGAGGAAGACCATCAGGAAGGTCACGATGGTCGTGCTGGTGTTGATGATGAGCTGCCAGGTATCGGAAAAGCCCATGAGCGGCCCCGTCAGGGCCCAAGCAATGATGGCGAGGCAGCAGATGATGAAGGTGAGCGGCTTTCCCGCTGCCGTCGCGACGGTATTGGCGATCGCCGCGAAGTGTTGACTGAGCTTCATCTCGTTGTCTCGGCGGCCACCGCCCCCAAACGGCAACACGTCCTAACGCCTCCTTTCACCACTGCCTGCCGGTGCGTTGGCCGCGCTCCAGCGGCACCGGTGCGCCCGAGAGCGCACGACGATAACCCCGCCGCCCCGTGACAGGTTCCCGGCTGCGGGCGGCGTGCGCTGCCAGTGGTGCGAGGCACGCAAAGGGCCGCCATCGAACAAGAAGGCGAGAGCCGATGGTCGGCTCAGCGGGCGTCGTTCTTCCGGTTTCGGGCCTGTTTCACGAGCCACTCCGCGACGAGATAAAGGGCGATGCCAAAGCAGAATGCGAGAAAGTCATACAGCATGTCTCCTCCTGGTGATGCGCTGACGTCCTTGCGCATGCACGAAGCGTGCCTTTTTCAGCCGGGAGGAGCGGTGGAGCGCCACGCGGAACGCTTGCGGCGGGATTTGAGGTGCCTGGCGGATCGCGATGCGGCGCTGCGATCTCAACGAGACGGCAATGAATGAGGTGCAAGGGCGAGCTCTGGTCAGCTCGCCCTCATTCTGATCGCGTCAGTACGGCCTCACAGCAATGGTCGGCCCGCCGGGAATGCCGATTGTCCACCACGGGGTGCGGTACCAGTAGCCGCCATAGTAGTGGGTATAGCCTGGCCTTTTGTAGCGATAGCGCGGGCCGAAGCGCTCGCGGCTGTAAACGACCTTGCGCTTGGTGACCACCTTGCCGTTCTTGTACCGCTTCTTGACCACGACCTTCTTCTGCGCGACCGGCTGCACCAGGGCTTGCTGGTGAGCGGAGACGGCTGCCGGGCCGGCCGCGATCGCAGCAGCCGACGCGCTACCGCCGAGCGCCATGAGCGATCCGCTGACCGCCAAAGCCAATAGAGCACGTTTCATCGTCAATTTCCTCACTGATTTCCTGTGGAGAGATGACTGCCCATGCAAATTAAACCAGTGCACTTCGCTGCGGTTTCCAGCAAAACCAGTAACGGATCTGTGAAGTCTGCCCGCGAAGCCAATCCGTTGCGGGGTCGTCTGTTTAAACCAGTCACGCGGGTAGGCTTAACGACTTCCCAGGTCTACTGGCCGGGTGAGATTGGGGCCGCTGCCATTTGGCAGGGAAGCTCAGGCGCCGCAGGGGCTTCATAGCTCGCTGCCAGGGCTTTCTCCAGCTTGGCCGCGGCCACCATGGCAATGGGCCGGGTGCGGGCGGAGTAGGTGTCGAGGATATGTTGCACCGTGTTGAGGCTGTGGCCGGTGATGGTGGCGATCTCCTGCGGGGATGCCCCTTGCTCGCTGAGCAATGTGACGGTGGTGCCGCGCAGGTCGTGAAAATGAAGGTCGGTTATGCCGGCGCGGCGGCTTGCGGCGCGCCAGCTGTGGCGGAAGTGATCGGCTCTCCAGGGATTGCCGCGTTTTGTGGTGAGGATGTGCGCTCCACGCCGTGGCGTCGTGCTCAGGATGCGGGCGAGCGCCTCGCTGACCGGGATTTCGACCCGGCGGCCGCTTTTGCCCTGGCGAAGGCGGATGAGCGAACCGTCATAATCAATCCACTTGAGCTTCAGGAGATCGCCCTGACGCTGGCCGGTATAGAGGGCAAGCCACAGGGCGAGTTGCACTTCGGCCGGGGCCACCTTGAGGAAGCTCGCGACATGTTCGGGCAGCCAGATGCGATCGGACCGGTCGGCCTTGTAGAGGCGCTTGCCGTTGCGGGCATGATTGGCGGCAATCCGGCCCCGGTCGTATCCCCACTGCAGAATGAGGCCGAGCACGGTGAGCGCATAATCGGCCGTGCGCTTGGAGCGTTGGGCGATGCGGTCGCGCCAGGCGAGGAAATCGCCGCGGATGCGGTGGTCGCTGATCACCTCCAAGGGAGCGTCGCCGAACTCGTCTTCGATGAGCCGAATCATCTGGCGGTAGCTGGCCTGGGTTTTGGGGGCTTTCTCGGTGAAGCTGCTGCTGGCCATGTAGTCCGCGAGCAGAGCCTTCATGCTGCCGGCGCGCGGCTGCTTGCGCCGGCGCTCCGCCTCGGCGATTTCCGCCAGGAATTCCGGGCTGCCGGGGCTGGCATAGAGGCGGGTGCCGCTGAGGCGATGGTAGTAGTAGGTCCTGACGGTACCATCGGCAAGCTTGCGGCGAATGGTGTTGATGCCGCTAAGACGGAGACGCATGGTGGCTGTTCTTCCAATCGGTATAGGGATCATCGCTGGTGATGGCGGACAGGCCCGAGAGCCGGTCGAGCGCGCGGTCGAGCAGGCGGCGATCCCAGCGGCGGCCGGCCAGGGTTGGCTCGGGATAGAGGCCTTGGTTGCGGGCCTTGTCGAAGCCCTGGGGCGACAGGCCGACATAGGCTGCGGCCTCTTCCCGGGTGAGCCCACGGCGATGGATGAGCGGCACGTCGTTCCGGCGCAGCATTGGCGTGGGTGTCCCTGCCATAAGGTCGTAGGTAGATCCTGAACTCGTGTTGTTGTACAACTTTTCTAGTTGTCACGTCAACGAGGAAGCTTGTGAGGGGATGCGGTTTGCGAGACCAAGCGCTCGTCCCAGCGTTCAGTCTGGCAACAATGGCTGGGTAGAAGGACGGGAGACATTCGGCCGTAGGTGCAGCTGAAATGGTTGCTGCGTCAGCCCCTTGATCCTGATTCTCTGCCGGGCTCCGTCTCGTCCTCAGGCGCCATGCGAATCTGCGATAGCTCAAAATTCGCATAGCTAATGAGCCTGCGCTTGATTTCCTCCGGTGCGGTGCTGAGGCGCTGGAAAACCTCAGCAAGCTGTTCATCGAGCAGCTGGGTGGGCGGGCTGTAATTCGGATCGATTTCGTGGACCCGTACTCCCAAGGCGCTCGCCAATGCAGGCAATTCCTTGGTGGTCTCGTTCCTGCCCGTTTCCAGATGAGAGATCATCTGCTGCGTCAGGCCGGACTTCTGAGCGAGTTCCATCTGGCTCATGTTAGCCGCTCTGCGCAAGCGCTTGATGTTTTCGCCAACCACTCCCATGCCGTTGGTCGTATCAGGAAAGTTGTGGAAATGCCAACAAGTATGCTAGTAGTGAGGCGTCGCGAAAGGGGGAGTTCGAGCCGCGCGGCGGCTGGCCCAGCTAGATCTTGACGCTGAAGCTGCACGCGATGTATCGCAAGCACTGGTGGCCTCCGGCGGTTGCCCGATCGGTGGAGCATCGGCGGGTGGGATCTGCGAGGGTTGCGAGGGTTTGCGAGGGTTTGACTAAACCCTCGCGGGGCTAATCCGACTTTGAAATCAACGCGTTGCGGGCGCGTTGCGAGGGTTGCGAGGGTTTTCCCGCGCGTACGCATATGAATCGCATATATGCGTATCGGTGTAAGCTCATTTGAATTTTTTCATACGTGTATAGGGCTAAACCCTCGCAACCCTCGCAAGAGAAGAGTAAGATATTGAAATACAAAAGAAATCTGCTTTGCGAGGGTTTGGTCAAACCCTCGCAAAGGCTCGCAAAGCCTCGCATAGCCAGATGGCACTCGGATAGAGTGGACCGGGCCGGATACCAGGAAGAGGTTGCGAGTTGGAGCAAGGCATGATGGCGCGCACATGGGCCGGAGGAGCTGGCTGGGTGCTGGTGAGGGAGCCGAACGGAAGACCGTCCCGTGCCGTGCAGGATAACCCGTGACCAGGATGCAATCGGTCTGCAAGTGCTGCGAGGTGATGGTGGGCCACGCGGACTTGCTGCTGACCGCGGCCCCTTCGGGCTTGACGCAGGAGGCCAAATACGTCAGAAATTCATGCTTAGATTAGTGCGACTGCAGCGAGCCCCTCCGGTCCTTCCCGCGAGGGGTTTTGTTTTTCGGCAGGCCGCCCGGAAGCTTTACCCAGGCGCATTATAGCCGTAGCTGAGGTTCATGGAACCGGAACCGAAAAAGCTGGAAGCCCAGTTTCGCCCGCAGATCGAGCAGGAGCAACTCGAACTTGCGCGCCGGTCGGAAGACACCAGCGGGGATCGCCGTCCGGTAGAGCTCGACCAGCAGTCAGTGGGCCGCCTGTCGCGCATGGACGCGCTGCAGGTGCAAGCGATGGCGAACGCCGTGGATCAGCGGCGCAGGGCGCGGCTCGTTCTGCTGGAGCGGGCTCTGCGCCGAATGGATGACGGCGAATACGGTTACTGCACCGGGTGCGGCGAATTCATCGGGATGAGGCGGCTGGCGGTCGATCCGGCGACGCCGAAGTGCATTCGTTGTGCCTGATTGGGTTGCTCGGACCGAGCGATTGGACTGGACACATAGCGGCCGATCGAGGGTCACACTCTGTTCTTGACACGCTGCGGAAAAAATTTGACATTGCTGCGAAGAATGCGCGTGATGCGCGCGTGACAGCCCCTCGGGAGAGATCCGCGAGGGGCTTCGTGTTTTCAGGGTGAGATGCCAACCGGGGCCTCGTTGAGATGGCCCCATATGCCTCACCCGGCGAGTACTCGGCTAAGGGGATTTGCCAAGACATAAGGCGCCTCCTTGCTGGTAATGTCGACAAGTGGCAGACTGAAGCGGCTCAAACGTTTGGTGCCGGGGATGGTGCGCAAGCGCGGATGGTGGACGATGCCGGCGAGCCGGCACGCGGGGCGCGCGCTGGTGTGGCGCGGGTGTCTGAGGCGTGTTTGCCTTCTCGGCGGCGGCCGGACACAAGATCTTGTGGAAGCTGGAGTTATGAGGCAGAGAAGTGTCCCAGATGGTGTCCCAGTAAGAATCGCATGTGGGACAGCAAAGATGCAGCAATATCAACGCGGTGTCCCACTGTCCCAGATGTCCCACTGGGATCGCGTACAGGCGCGTGCACGCGCGCATACACACGTAACATCATGTGGGACATGTAGGACATGTGGGACACCTGTTTGATTTTAAAAGAAAATTACTGTCCCACACAAGCAACGGACGTGGGACAGCGTGGGACACCACTAATAGGTTGTGAATAGGAGTGGCATTTCGGGCGAGTGCTCTGACGTAGGGCGTTGACGACCAACTGCACATGAGTTAATCGCGTATTGAGGGCGACCTCGGTCCCTGCAGCCAAGCGCAAACCGAGATCCGGATCCAGCAAGCCAGCTGGGATCACGCTCGGCGAAGCGTTGTCTCCATGCATCCCGGATAGCCAGCTATTAACACGCTTGCGGCTCCGGGTAGCGAACACAAGAATGGCCGGCACAAGGGAGGGGCCATGCAAATCGCTGGAGCCTTTCGCGCCGGGACCGGCGGGGCAGCAGCGGATTTTTCGCCGCGAAATTCCGCGGATTTATTTTTTTGAACGCCCGAGCGATGGCCGGCAGCGGCACCGAGCGGCTGGTGGCCAGCTGCTGGGCGGGAAGGGCCAGAGGCTTTCTAGTCCGGCGAGCGTTTGAGCTTCAGGCCTCGGAATGCGCTTCGCGATCTGGCGTCCAGGGATCCCATCGCTTGTGAGATGAAGAATAGTAATCCACCTGACCTAGCTCTGAGATCCGATAGACACCGTAGCCGCTAATCGTGAATTTGATATGGTCTCGCCCGAAGGACAGATCCGTCACGAGAGGGTGGCCAACCAAAACATCCTTGGCGACCTCAGTCGGCAGGCGCAATTTTTCCAGGCGGTATAGAAAACGCCTGATGATCGTCTTGTCTGTATCACGGCTCTTGAGCGCCTCATCCAGCAGCTTGCGGACCGCCTCCACCTCTGACGGAAAGCCTTTTTCGGCTTGGAAAGCGACGATGCGGTCGACCAGCTCGGTCGGCAGCACGTAGACCCGCCTTTGTGTCTGTTCCTTGGATGGTGCCATCTCTATCACCATTAGAGTGGTGATTACGATTGACATGTCCTTGACACAAATTCAATTGCCACTACGGTTGCAATAACAATGTCAATCTCTTTTGCCAGCGGGTGAGGTTTGAGGCTGTCTCGCCGGCGAGTGGCTGGTCAGACCCTATCCGCGGGAATTCGCCGTTCTTTTGTCCAGCTGAAGGAGAAGCGGTTGTGCTTGATCTCTCACAGTTCGGGAAGTGGGGTGCGATTATGATCGCGTCGAGAACACGGAGAGGGCTCCTGCGGGGCAGGGGCCGAAGGCGGGTTTCCTCCGCATTTTCCACCTCGAATCAGAATGGTTGTACGGGGTGTCGGGGGTGGGAGAGCCGAAATGCGTGAGATTCGATCTGCGCCGGCGGCCACGCGGCGCGAATTTCTCGGCCGGACGCTTGGCCTGACGCTGGCCGGGGATGTGATCGGTGCGGGAGAAGCTGCTCGTGCGCAAACACCTGAGGAGGCGGTCCGGGAAAGCGCAAAGGCGTTCGCGTTCACACTCGGAAACGGTTTGGGCGGTGAGTGGGACGTGCACCTGGACCTTTCGCTTGGCCTGGTGGTGCTATCCAGAAGGATCGGTGACGTAAGTGATAGGTCGAATGTTGGACACCGCCGAATTGGGGGGTCTGTTAGGTCCCCGTAACACGATCTGTCGAACGGACCGCTCGCCCTTCCCAGATGTCTTGCTGGGCCTCCGCGGCAGTCGCGTCGAGCCCGATGGCTTGACGAGAGTTGCGGTGCTAGGCCAGCAGTCGCGGGATGGCGAGGCTCAGCTCGTGAAGATAGGTCACCAGCAGCACCACCGGCAACAGCATCAGGCGGAGGGCAAGGGGCGACGAACTGCCTGAGCTCCAGGCCGCTCACCCTGTTTGGCCACGAATAAGAGCGGCGCGCAGGGCGGGATGACATTGCCAAGGCCAGATTGGTGTCGACAATGCCGGCGAAGTGGACCGGATCGACACCGATGTTCGTGGCTACCGTGAGCAGAATGACCGCCGCCAGGATGCTTCCCGAGACATCGTCGATGAACATGCCCATGATCAGGAGCACGATGGTGATCATGAACAGGAGGACGTAATAGTTCTCGGAGATGGACAACAGACCGGAGGCAATCGTCCCCGGAACTTTTCCATGGACAGAAGCTTGCCGAACGCCAGCAGAAAGATAAGGATGGCGATGACGCTCGCGCAGATTGCCCCGCCCTCGATGAAGGCCCTGCTCATGCAAGCGAAGGTGAGCGTGCGATAGACGAAAAAGCCGACGAGCAGTCCGTAGGTCAGCCAGACGGCCGCCGCTTCCGTGGGCGTAAAAGCGCCGGAATAGATGCCGCCGAGCATGAGAACCGGCATGAACAGCGCGGGACCGCTGACGAGGACGGTGGCCCAAGGACCGGCTCTGGGTTGTCGCTGCCCTTGGCAAATCGACCTTGTGGCGGATCGCGAAGCGATGGTTCATTAAGACATAGATCAGGCCGATGACCAGACCGGGACCCACGGTCGCGAGGAAACAGGTCGGCACCGGCAGACCCGCCTTTAGGGCGAACACGATCATGGGGATGCTGGGCGGAATGAGCAAGGCGAGCACGGACGAGCAGGCGACCAGCGCCGTCACGTAACCCGGCTCGTAGCCAGCCTGCTTCATTCTCGGCATCATCACGCTGCCGATCGCGGCAATGGCCGCCGCACCGCTTCCCGAGATCGCTCCAAACAGCATGCACGATACCACAGCCACGGCGCCGAGGCTGCCGCGCACACGCCCGACCACGCGCTCGACAAAGGCGACGAGATGGTCGGAGATCTCCGGCATAGCGCATGACGGTGCCGGCGATGATGAACAGCGGCAGCGCGAGCAGCGCAAAGCTGCCGGTTTCCCAAAGGGCGGTCGGCAGGATCAGCTCCAGGTTCCTGCCCGACAGCAGAGCGAACGCGATGCTCGCGCCGGCAAACGAGAACGCGATCGGAAACCCGATGAGGATCAGCACCACCAACAGAGCGGCCGCGAGCGCCGCGGCAATGCCTGTCATGGCTCGCTTCTCGGAACGGGGTGGACGGTACGCAGCGCGAAGGCACAAGCGGAAAGCAGAAAGCCGATATTGAAGCTGGCCACCCAGAACAGGGTCGGTAGTCGCAGGAACGTGCTCTTGCGCCCGACGGAAAGGATGAATCCGGTGTATTTTAGCGAGAGTAGAAGAAATAGGCGCGGGAAGGTGGGTGGGGAACTAGCTGCTCGATTGCGCGATAGATTTGCATGGACCACACCCTGAAACCCAGCGGAGTGGCTCCATAGCCACATTCTCCAACAGTAAAATGGTGCCGCCTCGTCGAGCAGTTCCCGCTGAGCTTTAGAGTTGGCGCCTCGGTTAGGCCTCCCTCTTTCCTTCGTGCTCTGGGGCGGGGCGTCGATTTTCATCTTCCCTGCAAACTGCAACTGCGTTAAGCTATCGCAACTCATGTAGATACGTAGGTTGAGATAATATGCTCAAAGCAACAGACGTCATAAAGCAACTGGTCAGAGCGATCCCGGGGCTTGGGCTCATAGGAACTAGGCCGGCTCAAGAGGTGATTTATCAAAATTTGTTTATGAGAGATCTTGAAAATATTGGGATAAGGGATGAATTTTATCCCGTGGGGTATGCAGCCAATTATAGTCTTATGTATTTGATATTGAGAATTTACCGAGAGAACGCAGTCAAGCGAGTGGTTGAGCTGGGGGCTGGTCAGTCAACCCTCCTCCTGGACGCTTTATCTAACGCACTGTACGAGGCCAACATAATAACTATAGAGCATGATCGGAGCTGGGCGGAGAAAATGAGAACTCTCGTAAGGCACAAGGTGTATTGCGCTCCTTTGAAGAGATTTTCAGACAAGATCGGCACCTACACAGGATATGATTTTTCTTCAATAGACTTTCCTGACCAGATCGACTTTCTCTTAATTGATGGCCCGATCTCTGGGCCTTCTGAATTGAAGTTTTCGAGGCATGGAGCGATGGAAATAATTGATCGCTTGGATTCTGAAGGATTCGCAATTGTTATAGACGATGCCGAACGGATGGGAGAAGCAATTTTGGCAAGAAGGGTGTGCGATCATCTTTCCTCAAGGGGCGTAAAATTCCACGTGCGACACGTGTATTCTTCAAAAAAGCAAATCGTTATCGCATCTGGTCGGATGTCGTCTGTCGCGTTTTATTAAGTGCTGGGGAGAGCTGTCGCTACTGAGCTGCGAATTGCAGCAGTAGACTTGATTAGGTGTGCCTGATAGGTCTCGACCTGCGCGCTTTTATCAAAACTGAAGAGATGAGGACGCAATTGCCTAATGCGCTTACGATGCTGAATACAGCTACTGTGTATACATCACTCCCGAGTGCAAACACACCCAGTGCAAGCGAAAAGAGCCGCCCGGCGACAATCCCAATCTCATACAGAAGCAGAAAGCGCTGAAGTCCCAGTACTGGCATGGCCTTTACGGCTGGTCCATTTACGAAGGAGAAGAAGGCCATAATGGCCATCCAACGAGCATATTCACCGGCCTCTGCCCATTCACCTCCAAAAACGAGAGAGAATAGGGTAGGTCCAAATAGTGCCACTAGGCCGAATGGGGCAAGTCCAATAACGGCTAGAGCTAGGGTGGCTAGGGCGACAAGCCTAAAGCCGTCTTCGCCCCGCTGCATTCCTTGATGGAAGCGAGGATAGAAGGCATCACTCACCGACTTTGTGATCAATTGGGTCGGGCCGTCGAGAACAGTCCGGCACAACGTGTAAAATCCAGCGGCCGCTGTCCCGAATGAAGCCGCCAAGACTAATATCGGCAGGTTTCGGGAGACGGAGTTGATGAACTCTTGTGGAGCTCTAAAGAGTGGAAAGTCGCGAAATTTGATTGCTAGTTCTTTCAAAGATGTTGGGCTGGAGTCGAAGGCATTCGTTCGCCTGCCGGCCTTATGTCCGATAGTCAAAAGTGCAGCTTGAAAGGCGATCCCAAAGGACGCGATCACAATAAGAGCGGACGCGCGAGGAAAAATCAGCCCTACACCCGCGCGGGTGATATTGATGATAAGGGAAGAGGCAACCGCGACATGCGCGTTCAACTTGAATGTTTTACTTCTAATTGAGTATTGCGTGGAAGCTTGAAGCCAGCCGGAAAAAAATATCGTGACTGGCAGTAAGATCAAAAAATCAGCAATTTCATTAATGTTAAAGTATGAGGATATTTCAGCCTTTGCGTAAAAGACCGGTAGAAAAAAAGCCGCGCTTATGAGCAAAGAAGTGATCAGGGAAAGGCGAAATAGTTGTCTTGCTTCATTGTTATCGCTAGCTAGGACAATGGCTATTGGATAAGTTAGCGCGGATAGGCTCGAAAGATTGGAAACAAGGGTTGTGAAAGTACCGAGAACGCCGAATGCCTCTGGCCCGTATAGACGGGTTATCATTGGCGAGAAGCCAATCGCGATCAGCTGTGCTGCGGCCGTGCCAGTTGCGATCACGCCGACATTGCGAACGAACGGCTTTTTGGTGAGTGATGTCAGCTTACTTAGAAACATCACGGTCGAAAGTCACTCCGGTTGATCTGGCGAAATGTCGTTATACCGAATAGCGCCACACCAGTGGATGAGCATTGTGCCTCAGGCTAGCCGTAGAGCCCATTAATTTGGTTTGACGTCAGTTTTGTGGCTGACCTGCCCCTGAAGTTTCATCCGGTGGCGATTAGAGCCCCTGGCCAGTGGTTGCCCGCTCCCCGATGCGCCCTCGGCTGGCGCTAGAGTTTTCCGGCCTCGATCAGCAACACAGCTGGCCGTGTGTGCTGAATACATGAGCGCTGCCGGGACGTGGTTCCCGATCGCGCCGTGTTAGCC
The DNA here is from genome assembly GCF_005281615.1 of Rhodoligotrophos defluvii. NCBI lineage: Bacteria > Pseudomonadati > Pseudomonadota > Alphaproteobacteria > Hyphomicrobiales > Rhodoligotrophaceae > Rhodoligotrophos > Rhodoligotrophos defluvii. The sequence goes on from NZ_SZZM01000008.1 coordinate 158,186, forward strand.
GTTGTTCATTATAGCCTCTGCTAGACCTCCAACTTTTCGCGGCCGCGTCCGCTAGGCTCAAGAGCCGCGGTGGCTGAACCTGGCGTCTAGCGCCGTCGCGTAGCGCGAGAACATGTCGACTACCGTCAGGACCCGTATCTTGCGGCCCGACGCGAGCTGGTCGTCGACGAAGTCCATGGTCCAGACATCGTTCGGACCGACAGTCTTGGCCCGGTTATCGCGCAGCTTCGCCTTCACCCGCTGCGGCCTCTTGTTCCTAAGCTGCATCCCCAATTCCTTGTAAATCCTGTAGGTCTTCTTCTGATTGATCGCCCGTCCCTCCCGCTGCAGCAGGACGTGCACGCGCCAGTACCGAAGCGCGCGCGGCTGGCAAATCTCCTTGATCCCCTGTTCCAGAGCGGCCTGACCGGGCCAGCGCGACTTGTGCCGATACGTCTTCGGGTCAAACCGGATCGCGCACAGGCACGGCGGATGGAGATGGCCCACTCGGGCGCAGCGCGTTGCAGCGCTCTCTTCCGGCCAGGCCTCAGACCTTTCGCTTGAATACGGCCTACAGCATCTCCCCGTCGAGCGTCCGGTCCGCCACGATCTTCTTCAGTCGAGCATTCTTCCTGCTCCAGCTGGCGCAGCCGCTTCATCTCCGAACGCATCAATGCTGGAATACGTCTTCCAATTGAAGTAAGTTGGTTGGCTGATTCCTGCCTTCGGGCAGATCTCCGCCACCGGGGTCCCGTCCTCACCCTGCTTGATGATGAACGCCTCCTGCGCGTCCGTGAACTGCAATGCCTTTATCGCTTCCACTCTCTCTCCAAGCCAAGAATCGCGCGGAAACTTCAATCCGATTCGAGGGCAATTAGCTGTAGCAGACCACAGACTCCAAGTCGTGTTCAACATGTTGCCGACTGCCAACCTGCTGCGACCCCAGTGCGTCCACCTTCTTCCCGACAACTTGCGTCCCCGCCAGAACCATATTCTACCCTTTAACTGACTGAGTCTCGAGCCTCGGCTCTCAGTGGAGATCTGGACTTAGCTCACCTCAGTTGGTACGACACGCGGGCGGCAGTGAGGTGTCTATATGGCACATTTGGAGAAGCTTGGGATTGGCCTCGCGGCTAGAGGGCCGGTTATCCGTTAAGTTTGTCCAGCTGTCGGGGCAACTTTAGATATGGTGCGCCTTTTACCCATGAATTCGCTTGTGCAGCAAAATGTCGCGAGATGGTGGTGGGCTGCCTCGACTCACTGGGTTTGGGAGATCGCATGAAAGTCGCTATTGTGCATGATTGGCTAGTTGTAAATGGGGGAGCGGAGAAAGTTTTATCAGAGCTCATCGAAATATACCCCTCCGCAGACCTTTTCTCCACAGTGTTCTTTCTCGATGAGAAAGATCGAGGTTTTCTCAAAGGGATCACCCCGCGAACAACATTCATACAGCGACTTCCAAATGCGCGGAGGGGCTATAGGAATTACATTGCGCTAATGCCGATTGCCATCGAACAGCTAGACATGTCTGGCTACGATCTCGTGATAAGCTCGTCCTATGCAGTTGCAAAAGGGGTAATTACTGGGCCTAATCAGCTGCATGTTTCATATGTCCACAGCTCAGCGCGATATGCATGGGACCTACAAAGTAGTTATTTGCGCGAGGCAAATCTGGAAAGGGGAATTCGGAGCGCCCTTGCCCGTTGGATGTTGCACAAATTTCGTATTTGGGATGTGAGGACTGCCCATGGTGTGGACCATTACATCGCGAATTCGAAGTTTGTCGCTCGGCGTTTGAAGAAGACCTACGGTGTATCTGCGGAAGTTATACATCCTCCAGTTGATCTAGCGAAGTTCACGCCGCTCGGCCAAAAGGAGAAGTTCTATCTCGCGGCCTCTCGTCTGGTTCCCTATAAAAGAATACCTCTCATTGCAGAGGCATTCTCGTCAATGCCGGATCGGCAGCTTGTGATCATTGGTGACGGCCCAGATATGGATGCGGTTCGGGCCAAGTCCCAGGGGAATGTTCGCGTACTAGGCTACCAACCTGACGACGTTCTCCGAGACTTCATGCGAAAAGCGAAGGCTTTTGTGTTCGCAGCTGAAGAAGATTTCGGAATAATGCCGCTGGAGGCGCAGGCATGTGCGACGCCCGTTATCGCTTACGGGAGGGGTGGCGCTTTGGAAACCGTCGTGGCTGGAAAAACAGGCATCCTGTTTCCGAATCAGAGCGTAGAGGAAATAAGGAGAGCGGTCGAAGAATTCGAACACAAGGGGGTTTCAGCCTCAACCGAAGAGTTCAGGCAGCACGTTGAGCGCTTCAGTCGTGCCTCCTTTCGGGAAAATATAAAGGCCAGCATCGATAGGGCATTCTCCTTGATCGACAGCCCAGGTATGAACAGAACCTGAGGGCTAACCCGGATGGAGCTGCCTGTGATAGGCACTCGGTCGAATTTTTGCCGCTTTTGAATGACACACCCTAGGCAAAGATTCAGGACTAATCAACAAATTGCGCAGGGATGCGGACTTATGGGAATCCCGCCGGATGAGCAAATCACCCAGAGAGCGGAGCGGAACTCTGCTCGGAAGCCGATGGGTTCTTGACGGCAGGGGTTCGGGGGTGCTTACCTCAAATCGCCCCCCCGCAATGGTTCACTTCATGAAGCCGCGATAGTGATGGAATGGACCCAGTCACCGGATCAGTCTAGTGCGGCGATTGCGCGTACGCCCTGGTGGATAAATCCTTCAAGGCTCGTCCTCTTCTTCGTCCTTCCAATATATTTGTTGTGTGGCCTGCTTGGACAGCAGACGTTATTCCTGCAAGGGGTAAAAGACTATATAACATTAGGTATAATCTGCATAGGTGGGCTTTCGCTGCTTTGTTTCGCGGTGGGCGCGTGGGGCGGATCGCGCTTGCCGGCCAATGGAGTAGGACTTCAACGTATTCCTGCCTTTTTGCTTGATCAGGTAATAGTCGGATTTGGCGGAATAACGATAGCGGCGTACCTGGTGTTCTTTGCGCCAATACTTTGGAATATGGAGTTATTAGCTGAATTTCTCCGCGGATCGTCGTCCATAAGATTTCGTTATATCTTCAATCAGCTACCAGGTATAACATCCTTTGTTGGCCTTGGTAACCTATGTGTAGCATTGTATGCAGCTAGAATGATCTTTTATACTAAGCGGATCCCGATAGGGATACATGTTTTGATCATTTTCATGCTTCTGTGCGTCTTTTTGAGGGCGTTTCTGAATTCCGAGCGTCTAGCTTTAATCGAAGTGCTGTTTGCTTTGGCAATACCGTTTGTGTCGTTTAGGCATAAGTCGTCAGTTTTCAGATGGCTGGCGCCGTTTATTGGCCTTATTTTCCTGTTTCTGATGTTTTCAGTCTTTGAATATTTCAGGAGCTGGCAATTCTATAAGGATCGAGGCGATTACGGGCTGGCCGCTTACATGATATATCGGTTTCTGGCCTACTTCACGACGTCTATAAACAATGGCGCCGGTATGATGGAATTCTTTGCCCCACTTGGGTATCCCGCTCTCAGTGGTGCTTGGTTCTATAAGTTTCCTCTGTGGTCGCAGTTGGGTATTAAGCTGCCAACAGGCGCGCCCATCGAATTCTTTCTTGAGCAGTATGCTAATCCCGAATTTAACAATCCGGGTGGGATGTTTGTTTTGCTCGTGGACTTTGGTATGTTCTTTGGTTGTTTAGGCATGATTGTATGCGGGGTCATAGCGGGCAATCTGTTCAAGAGATTTCGGCGTGCTACCTTGCTGGGGGTCATCCTGTTTCCGTCTTGGCTCGCTGGCGTAAGCGATCTGTTTCGCGTGCTGTATTGGAGTGAAACTCGGGTTTTCCCAATTGTTGCCGGATCGCTAGTTGCTGTGTTTTGGATCAGGGCGTCGTTAGGAAAATTGCGACGATCCAAAGGGTCGCTACCAGATGTGAGTGGGGCGGAGACTTCTGTTGCACGAGCCCACTTTTGACTTTGCCTGCCGCCTCTAGAGAGATCCCTCGCGTGTGGACTGGTGGGAAAACCACGTACGTTGTTTTCGCAGTGCCGTTCAGTGAGAACTTGGGGGACGGCGTCATTTTTGAATGCCTTCGGAAGGCAATTTCCCAAATAGACAGCAGTGCCGTTGTCATTCCAGCTGACATTAGTGGGCGACAACGGTTTCCGTCGAAGAAGCGTGAGTCGATTGCTTTTGCCCGAGCGGCTCTTGCAAAGCTGCCTAGCAAGTTTCGGCCGTTGCTACCCCTAATCGTATTCGGATTAATAAGGCGCCGAGGTCTTGAGCGTCATCTATCACAACTGGCGGTGCAGGGAGATCTCGCGATTCTGGGCGGTGGACATCTTTTCTCTGATGCCAATTTGAATTTTCCAGTAAAGATTTCAATACTCGGGAGGGTTCTTAGACCGGCAAGGAGGCCGGTGGCCGTCTATTCAGTCGGCGTTTCGGAGGGGTGGAGCAAAATGGGTAAATGTCTCTTTATCAAAGCGCTCCAAGACCTAAAGCCTGTCCACATCTCTGTTAGAGATGAGGTATCCGCAAAGGCATTCAGCGGCCAAACAAAGCTCGCGACGCCGCGCATTACCTTAGACCCTGGCATTCTTTGCAGCCAATTTTTTCCCGTCGAGACGAGGGGCGGTGGTCTGGCGCCCGTTGGGATCAATGTGATAGGCACGGAGGCGTTAGTCTTAGACGCAAATTCCCCTCGGTGGGCTAAGAGCTTGGGTGCCTTGTTCTATTCGAGGCTAGGCAGAGGTCTGATAAATGTGGGGTTTCGTATCGTCTATTTTACCAACGGCGCGGAGGAGGATGAGCGCGAGCTTGATGCCTTAACATTGCATGACCCGAGCCTGTTTAGCCATTCTCAGGTTCATCGGGCACCGCGACCCGAGCGGCCACTTGAGCTTATGCAGAGAATTGCAGGTCTGAGGGCGCTGATTTCCCATAGATTGCATGCCAATATCATCGCTTATTCCTATGGTGTCCCAAGCATAGGATTAGCTTGGGATCAAAAGGTGGAATCATTTTTTTCGCTAGTTGGCCGCGAGAGGTACCTTGTTCCCCGTGGCGCACAGTCGCCTGATTACGTGGTGAACCTTCTCAAAGGAGCTGTCGATGAAGGAGTTAGTCCGCTCGACCGCCGAAGAGTCATAGATAAAGCGTTCAATGACGTAGTTTCTCTAATAGCGGTATTAAAGAATGCTGGGCGGTGAACTTACAGCATGCAGCACGAAACCACAATGATTGGCCGGCCGACATTGCTGGTACTATCCAATCACGTCTATTCCGCAGCCGGTCGGAAGGCGAGCGTCCATTTCATAGCTGATGAGTTTCTTCGCCGTGGCTTTGAGGTACGATTTGTGACTGTGGGTGCAAGCTGGGTTACTCGGTTAAAGCGCTTCGGCCGCTATGAGACGCTGCGCAGTACGCCGTCTAATAAATGGCTGAGTCAGTCGGATTGTTTATACAGCTACCTCCACTATTCTGGCCTTGGGCCAGTCAACATGCGAAGCGGGATCCTTAATTGGCTGACAGAGCCTCTTTTTGTTCGATTTGGAGCAAGTTTGCTAGAAGACGTGAATCAGCACCTCGCTCGTGCTACGGTGGTGCTGATCGACAGCGGGTCAGCTGTTTGCTTTTTTGATTACGTGCGGAGCGTGAACAATGCGGCGTTGGTCGTGTACAATGCGGCCGACTTGTTGGGAGCTGTCGGAGTGCATCCGTCACTTCTCAGGTTGGAGAAAAAGGTCTTTGACAATGCGGATGTGGTTAGATTGGCAAGTGCCCAAATGGCGGCGACCATCCCTTCTTGTGGAAATCTAGTTTTCGCGCCACACGGCATAGACAAGGAACTTTTTGCGCGTCCTGTCCCAAATCCGTATCGGGGACATGGTCCCCACATCGTCTCGATCGGCAGTATGCTTTTCGATAGTGATGCGGTTCGTGCCGTTGCCAATGCGGCTTCGCACACAACAGTTCACGTGTTTGGAGCGCCGTGGAAGGGAAAGGTGCCTCCGAATGTAATCCTGTATGGCGAGCGTTCATTCAAAGAGATCGTCCCCTATCTTAAGTTTGCGGACGCAGGATTGGCTCCCTACAAAATAGGCAAGGGGCAAGAATATTTGGTTCAGTCGAGTCTAAAGATAAAGCAGTACACATTTTGCAGGTTGCCGATAATTGCTCCGGACACGATTGGCTGGCAGGAGAAGCATATCTGTAGTTACAGTCCTTCTGATTTGGGTACGTATTCGTTAGCGGTTTCCCGCGCATTGTCGATGGACCGCGGCGCAATCGACGTGTCTTCGGTGCCGGGGTGGTCGGATGTAGTAGACTCGATTCTAAATAGAGCCCCGCAAGAGAAGGTTAGCAGACTAGCGCTAATCGAGATGAGTAACCGTTCATGAGCGACGACATCAGATCGCGGCGAGATATAGTTGGCGGTTTCGGGATTGGGCTTGCCTCGAGCTTTTTTTCTCGCCCTTCGTCAGCGGCAGCGTCCCAGTCTGAGTATAATCGTCTGAATACTCAGTGTTTCCGGGTAAGCACGTTCAGTGAGATCGCGGGAACACGCATTCCCCCAAACTATTCAGTAGTTTGCACTGCGGGTTGGTCTGTAGTAGGGCGGGGTGGAGGCGTCTACGTTGAGGTGAGTGGAGGGGAGGTAAAGCGATATAGAGCGATTTCTCTCGATGGGCGCTGGTTTGAACTCGTCGACAACGTTGTTGCCCCGGAGCAATTCGGTGCGATCGGAGATGGAGTTTCAGATGACGCGCCGGCCTTCGCCGCGGCATTTGAATATTTGGTTCGAGGAGGAGGAGGGTGTTTGCATCTAGGAGCGCGGAACTACCTCTTCGGCAGGAAGCTAGTGTACCCGCCGAACGTTCACCTTCGAGGCCAAGGCATAAACGTCAGCATACTTCGTCTTGGTGCGGACACCGGACTTTTTGGTCGGCACGGATCTCGCCGGACGGGGTCTATTTCTATGTGCGATCTCAGCATCAGCGGTTATGCGGACCGCAACCCCGAGTTGGGCGACACCAAGTTGGTAGATGTAGGCCCGTTCGATAGCGCCATTTTTGACCGGATCGAGGTGTCATCTTCAAGAAACATGGCATTGGCGTGCGTGGCTAGGTATGGGACCGTATCGAACAGTCTGTTCTTTCGGAACTTGCGTGATGCCATAAATTTCACGGGCAGCTCACGATTTCATGCGGAGGGAAACGTGATTGAGGAATGTGGCGACGACGCCATCGCCTGTCATATCCCTCGTGGCACAATTGGCGTCTATGACAGTGAGGTTCGCATTGCAAACAATCACATTCGAAAAAGTTTTGGTATTAAGGTGTTGGGGGCTAGAAACGCGGCGATAGTCGGTAATACCCTGCGGTTGTGGTATGGATATGCGATTCATATCGGGAGTGATGCAAATTTTGAAGAAGGCCTGGCACCCAAATTTGGCGTTACTATATCAGGAAATTCTATAATTGATGGGATAAATTCGCTCCTTGTGGGGAACGTTGATAGAGGGGCGGCGATTTTTATTAGTGGGAGTCAGGGCCTTGGGCGCGGCGAAGATACGATCTCGGAATATGAGGATGACTCATTCTTCAAATATATCAACCGGGTTGGGGCTGAGGCAGGTGTTCCTCCTAGTGTAGGTATTATGATAATTGGAAACACAATGCTTCAGAACTGGGGAGACGGCGGCCAATTTTCCGAATACGGATTTGGCTTACTTTTCACCAATAAGGGATATGTGAATCCGCACATTCCAAGACGAGGGGGAGAGACGAGTGGGGTACACATAACAGCAGATACAATCTGTGTCAATTTGTCAAGTAATATAGCCACAGGATTCACTAAGGGGGTGAGTCTGTCTCCTTCCGCCAGATTGCAGGACTTCGCGATTTGCGGTAACAGTATAGTGCAATGCGAGAACGGAGTAGTTATCGATCCTCAATCAAGGAGACTAGGTGGAACGGTATTTTCGAGCGGGAATAATTACAATATTGATCCATTTCGAGTTTTGGCATCGCGAGTCCAAGATGGAAGCTGGAGTGAGCTTGGCGATAAGGAAGGCGTTGCTATACTAATCAGAGGGTTTGACGGCTTTTTCTCGCAAGGGGATTCGTTTCAGAACTGCAAGACAGTAATTCGATCAGGTGGGCGCGCTTCGGTCGTTGATGCGCGGTACATTTATGATTGGTCTGACGGATTCAAGGGCCTGGGTGAGCAGCCGAATCTCTTGAGCGGCCGCCATTTCTTTGCGGCGATGCCGATCGTAGGTGGCGATCAGCTCTCGTATAGTAGCTTTGACGACAGCGGATTTGTTCTTGGCGCAAATCAGATGCCTCAACGAGGATATTTTGTTGAGGGGCAGATGATTCGGAGCATAAATCGCGGTGAGGGTTCCAGGCGCGTGCTGGGGTGGCTTCGGCTTACAACGGGCGAAGCGCATCAACTCGGGGTTGATTGGGCGGTAATTTCAAGAGAGTAGAACACCAGAGGGGCCCCAATTTGACCGTATCGCCTATGGGCTATGAAGTGTGTGCTGGGCTGTCGCTGGTCGCTAGCTTACAGCAGGCGAGAATTGAGCGCAGCGATGATTACAGGGATGTTTGATAATGAAGTGGACCATCAATGGACGGTTCGCCGTTAAGCCTATCGTTGGTGTCACGCGATACGCTCGGGAGGTCGTCCTCGGCCTGGATCAGTTGGTTGGTGCTACTGGCCTCGACAGAAGTGGTTTGCAGCTCGAGATTGTTTTTCCTTCGGAGCCGGCTATTGCTCTGCAGTTGGAAAACATTCCTGCTCGCGTGGTTCCTGGACCACCTACATACATTTGGGAGCAGTGGAATTTACCCGCCAGCACGAAGGGGCCAATTCTCAGCTTGTGTAACGTGGGGCCAGTTAGACGCCGGGATCAAATAGTTTGTATTCATGGGATGAATACTGCAATTGCTCCTGGAGGCTACAGTTTGAGCTTCCGATTAGCGTACGAACCCGTGCGAAACCTAGTGGCGCGTCGCGCAGCTTTGATCACCACGGTTTCGGAGTTCTCCAAGCGACAGCTGAACGAATTCGGCGTGGCTTCCGAGCACAAAATTCACTTGGCTCCTTGCGGAAGCGATCATGTGAACCGATGGAGTCCAAGCCAATCCTCGCTCAATCCCGCGGACTTTCGAAAGCCTTACGTTTTCTGCTTGGTAACTCGAGGTGGCCATAAGAATGTTGCGCTTTTGCTTGACATAGCGGCCCCGCTGGCGAAGCACGGGATCGATATCGTTGTAGCGGGGGGGAACCGGGACTTACTTTCCATTGCAGGTACGCGCGGCGGCCTTCCAAGCAACATTCGTTACTTGGGATATGTGACTGATAACGATATAGCCTTTTTATTCTCGCACGCTCTGTGTTTTGCGTTTCCCTCGACTACAGAAGGTTTCGGAATTCCTCCATTGGAAGCTTTTCGTTTTGGATGTCCTGTAATAGCAGCAGAGGCTGGTAGCCTTCCGGAGGTCTTGGGGAGGGAAGCAGCATGGTTGCTGCCGCCCACCGAGTCGGATATATGGGCCGAAGCAATCATTCAGATTGCTGCTCATCCTGAGCTAGCACATTCACGTCAAGGCGCAGCGGCAAAGCGTGCAGCCGAATTTACTTGGGTACGCACCGCTGAAATCTATCTGGAGCTGATGAGAGCGATGTCCAACGGGAAAATAGTGGTGAGCTAATTAGCTAGAATTGTCTACAGGTTAGATCCGGCCGAATACATCCTCCAGCCGAACGATATCATCCTCGCCGAGATAGGAGCCGGTCTGCACCTCGATCAGCTCAAGCGGGATCTTGCCGGGATTGGCCAGGCGATGCACCCCGCTCAAGGGAATGTAGGTCGACTGGTTCTCGTGCACCTCGAAGACGCGGTCGTCGATGGTCACCTCGGCCGTTCCTTTCACCACCACCCAGTGCTCGGCGCGATGAAAGTGCTTCTGCAGGGAGAGGCGGGCCCCCGGCTCGACGACGATCTTCTTAACATGGAAGCGATCGCCGCGGCAGATGGTCTGGTAGGTTCCCCACGGGCGGTGCGCCTTGATGTGCTCGCTGGCGGCGTTATGCTGCTTTGCCTTCAGATCGGCGACCAGCGCCTTGACGTCCTGGGCCCGATCGGTGGGCATGACCAGCACCGCGTCCTCGGTGGCGACGATCGAGTAGCCGTCCAGGCCAATGGCCGAGACCAGCGGGCCGTCTGAATGGATGAAGCTGTTGCGGCTGTCGAGCAGGGCGACCGGCCCACGGCTGACATTGCCATCCTCGTCGGCGGGCGCAAGCTCGTACAGCGCGTCCCAGGCGCCGATGTCCGACCACTGGAACCGGCCGGCGACAACGGCCGCCTTATCGGTACGCTCCATAACCGCATAGTCGATGGACTTCGGTTTCGCTTCGCGGAAGGCCTTGTCATCGAGCCTGATGAAGCCGAGATCATCGGCAGCAAGCTCCACGGCTGCCTGCACGGCTTCGACCATTTCAGGCTCGAACCGGCGGGCTTCGGCAATCAGCAGCGCTGCAGGGAACAGAAAGTTGCCGGAATTCCAGAAATAGCCTTCCTCCACATAACGGCGGGCGGTCGCCTCATCCGGCTTTTCCACAAAGGCCTGGACAGCGAAGGCCCCGTCGGTTGCGAGTGGCGCGCCGGGGCGGATATAGCCATAGCCCGTCTCCGGCCCCTTAGGCTCGATGCCGAAGGTCACGATCCGCCCCTCGGCGGCCGCGGCCCCTGCTATGCGGCAGGTGGCCAGGAACTTTTCGCGCTCCAGCATCACATGGTCGGCGGCAACGGCGAGGACGAGGCAGTCCTCGCCATGAAGGCGTTGGGCAATGAGGGCGGCGGCGAGCAGGGCAGGGGCGGAATCGCGCCGCACCGGCTCGAGCACCACGGTTGGCTCGACGGCTACCTCATTCGCCTGCCGGCGGGCAAAGAAGCGGAAATCGTCCTGGGTGAGGACCACGGGGCGGGTAAAGAGCTGCGGGTCGGAGACCCTCAGCAATGTCTCCTGGTAGAGCGTTCTCTCGCTGCTCAGCGCCTGGAACTGCTTGGGTAGGCTGTCGCGGGAAACGGGCCACAGGCGGGTACCGGTGCCGCCGGCCAGAACGACCGGAACGATGAGAGAGCTTGCGACGTTCATCAGCGCTCCACTGGCCTCATCACACAAGACAGACCCAGACGGCTCTTCGCAACTGCAAAAATTCATACATGAGATCAGCTCCGGCCGATACCGGCATTTTTGCCGATGCACCGACCCGCTGCAAAGCTGGAATGGCGCCGACGCTCTCGTCAAGCTCCCGCAGCTTTACGCGTGATCCCAGGATTTGGTTTGCAGATCCCCGCCTAAGTCACTGATTTTCCATGCCCGCGTCCGGGTATTTTTGCGGGCAATGCGTTCAAATTGAGGCAAGTTTTCTTAGTCTCTTAATCGGCGGACATAATCCGCCGGCAAGAGCCGCCCGGCGGGCGAGGATTGCTGGCTCTCCGATCGAGGGGGAGGGGGCGCCCATCATCAATCGGTGGCTTCGATCTCCTCATCCGAGAGAAGCCGGAGATGGCCATCCTTCAGGCTCTTGAGCTGGTAGAAATGGCCCGGTTTTCCGGGATCACATATGATCGCCCGGATTTCGAACCGATCCTTAGGCCCGCTCAGCCGAACCAGGTCTCCGGAGGCCAGTCTCACAATCTGACCGACTTGAAATTGCGTGCGCAGCATTCGTACCCCGCCAGGAAGTCTGCCTGTTGGAATGCTCATCCCGTGCGTGGGATGCAACGGGGCGTAGCCGGCTCGGCGGAGGTGTGTCCAAACAAGACGCCCGCGATCGCAATCCCATCGCGCCTTTTAACTGCGGCCTGCTCTGCTGGTTCCAAGACCGCCCATCACACGGGGCGAGCGATCGCTGGGGGCGCCCGCGTAGAGACCTTCGGCGGCGCGTTGCTCAGTGTGAGCCAACCTGCTGCATTCGGGCCGGCCCGAATTTTGCAAGAATTTCTGCGTACCGACGCCGGCGCATTCCGATCCGCCGCGCAGCGGTCGGTCAAACCATCGCCAATTGCCCAGCGCTTCTCAATGTCAGCCTCGCACGACCATCACCACACCGGAGACGACTCTTCTTCAGGCCCGCTCGTGGACCGCAAGTGTCTTTGCCAGGGCTATCCCCGCTGCACGCTTGCCAGCCACGAAGTTCTGTTGGCGCAAATCATAGGCTGCCGCTGGTGCCGGCGCGTCTATGTCTATGCCAGCGGGCGCGAGGTGGTGGAAGGGCCGGGAGAGGCATAGACAACCGGGGTGTCTCGCCGCCGGCTCGGCGCAGGTGATCGGAGACATTGTCGCCGCGGATTTTCCATGCAGGCGGCCAATTCCCGTCACGCGGACTATCCACGTTGGCTTCAGGCTGCTTGCAACCGCGGTCGGGCTGCGCGGGCAGGCCGCACAAATTTACCACTCCAGGACGAGGCCGAAGACGTTGACCCATGGTGCTGCCCCAAGCGAGCTTGAACGTTTGCTTGTGCAAGCGCGCGCGGATCCGTCGCAACAGAGCCGCCTCGGCCGGGAGCTGGCGAAATCCGACCTTTACGTGGCGCTTCCCGAGGCGCCAAAGCGTACGGGATCGCGCACTGTCCAGTGTGAAGAGGAACTCCGGATCCTGACCGTGCCTGGCCCGGGCGGCAGCCCCGTTCCGGCCGCTTTCACTTCAGAAGCGGGTTTGGCCGAAGTCTTCGGCTGCGGCGCCGGGTTCGTGAAGATGAAGGGCGACGTCCTGCTGAGCCTGCTGAGCGGCGGTGGCGTCATGATCAACCCTGGGCTGAGGCACACTGTCCATTGGACGGCGGCAGATCTGGCTGCCGTGCTAGGCCGTCCGGTGCAGCACGTCGTCGAAAGGGGGACCAAGTTTCTGCTGGGGATTCCCGGAGAATGGCCGGAGGCGCTGATCGCTCACCTTGCGCGCTGGCTCGATGACGACCCCAGAATCAACGAGGCCTGGCTGGCGCTTGCTCATTGGCCAGCAACTTGCGCCTGGTCGTGGTATCTCGACGTTCGGTCAGACGCTGACGGCGAAACGCTGAGCCATGCGCTTTCTGACGCAACGAAACAGCTCGATTTGGGAGATCGCCCCATCGACATGGTCGTGAACTCGCCAGACGAAGAGGAAGGGATCGGCATCAAGATCAAGCCGCTCCAGCCGCGAGGCGCGTTGGGAAATTAGCGTGTGGCGTGCCGGTCGGAGCCAGGCCGGCGGCGCTCACGAAAGCCTGTGCAGCAGCCCCGCCATCAGCCGGGTGCGCAGGGCAAGGCTCGGGATCTCGATATGCTCTTCCAGGGTGTGGTACCCGGCACCGCACAAACCAAGGCCATCCAAGGTCGGTATGCCGATCGCCCCGGTGAAGTTGCCATCCGACCCACCGCCCACGCTGCCGTGGGAAAGGGCGACGCCAAGGCTTTCGGCAATTTCCCGTGCCGCCTCGTACAAGGCCATGGTGCCGGCATCCGGCTCCCAGACCGGGCGTACCACCCCAAGCTCCACCTCCAACCGGGCCTCGCCATGGTTCCCGTTCAGCGCCAGCATGCGCGATATGCCCGTGTCGAGGTCGGCCTGCCGCTTGGCCATGCTCAACACTTCTGCCTCGCACGACGTGGAGACGCAGTTCACCCACTGTCCGCCCCGAATCACGCCGACGCTGAATGTGCAGTCGTCGGTCGTCATATCCTCGATCACAGCCACATGATCGGTCATGAGGCGGATCGCCGAGCGCCCTTCCTTCAAGGCGGCGCCCGCATGGCTGGGCCGGCCATGGGCCCGCAGATTGAAGCGGGCGATGGCATAGCGCCCGCTGGTCACGCCGCCGTCCTTCATGGCCGGCTCCGGCACCAGAACGAAACGAAACTGCTGGGCCGTGGCCTCGATCAGGGGCCGGGTGCTGGGGCTGCCGACCTCCTCGTCGGAGGTGAACAGAATTGAGACCGGCAGCGGCGTCTCCACGCCCTGCGCCTGCAATGCGGCAATCGCCTCCAGGGTGATCCGGCAGCCGCCCTTCATGTCGAGAATGCCGGGCCCATAGCAGCGGGGCCCCTCGATGCGGAACGGCAGCTTGGCCAGGGTACCTACCGGGTGCACCGTGTCGAGGTGGCCCATGACGAGCACGCCGGGCACTTGTCCGCGCCGGCCGTGGGGCAGATGGGCCAGCACGCAATCGCCGAAGCCGGCTTTTCCCGGGATGCGCTCAACCTCTGCGCCCAACGCCTGCAGATCCGCCGTGGCCAGGTCCATCATGCGATTGACGGACGTGGCATCGAAAGTCGGGCTCTCGCACTCGATCCAGGGTTTCAGCCGCTCGATCATGGCAAGAGGGTCGCAGGCGAGGGTGGAGACGTCCATGAGAGCGAGTCCTTCTTTGGTGCGCGACGAAATGGCGGATGGGATCGGGACACCCGCGGGCGGGTCAGGTTCGGGAGCCCTCGTTCGTCGAGGCGTCGTCGCTCGACGATGAGCCCGCTGGGTCTCCGTCCCCGGATTTGGGGGCGTGCCGATGAGGACGAGGATCGAATGCGCTCATGCCGGTCACCGTTGCCACGAGGTCGAGGCTGGCGGCCATGGACTGATCGATGATCGCCTGATGGAAGGCCATCTCCATATCCTCCACCATGCCGGCGGCCGTGCGGATATGGTCGAGCATCAAACTGGCCGCCCGCTTGGCATCGCGCGCTTCCAGGGCCTCGATGATCGCCACATGGGCATCGACCACGTGATGGGCGAAGGCCCGCTGCTCTCCCTGAACCACCGCCTTGGGTGTCACCATCGAATACAGGATATGGTTGGTGAAGATGCAGAAGAATCTCAGAAGCGCGTTGGGCACGCGATTGGCGATGATGTGGTGGAACTGCAGTTCAGCTGCCCGATGGGCGGCAGGATTGGACCGGCCCTCGAGGCCATCGCAGCACACCTTTATCGTCTGCCGCATCGCGGCGAAATCGCTCTCGGTCAGATGGTCGATGGCCGCGCGAACCATCACCGGCTCGAGCACCAGCCGTGCCTCGTAGATGGCCTCGGCGTTCAGGCCCTTGAAATAGAAGTAGGGCGTGAGAAGCTGCATTGCCCGGTCTTCCGGGACGCGTGTCAGTCGCGCGCCGCCATTAGGCCCGGTGACGATCTCAACCAGGCCCTGCACCTCCAGCGACTTGAGCGCCTCCCGCAAGGTGCCGCGGCTGCCGCCGAAGATCTCCATCAGTTCCTTTTCCTGCGGCAGCCGGTCGCCAGGCGCCTTTCCCGTCAGAAGCACCCAGCGCAGCAACTCTTCCGCGATCAGGTCAGATCGCTTTGCGCGCGTGCGCTGGCGCGCATAGCGCCCGACCGTCATGGTGCTGTTCGCCGTCACATCCCTCATCTCGCTCGCGCCCAAGTCGGAAGGGCAAGTTGCCTCGCTTTTCCGCCCCTGCCTACACCAAATACCCGAAACGCACCATCGTATTTATTATAATAAATAGCCTTGACATCACCCTCACCGCCGGCATGATTCAGCCCGAGAACGACAACCGATGCGGCCTGGTCCGGGCATGTGTCCCCTAACAACCATTGGCCGTTCCAGGCAACAGCGCGCTTTCATAGACACAGGAATGCCAACCACTACCGCCGAGAGCAGCCATAGATGAGGACCGACCGCCCATCTCGTGCAGGTCTGGCGGTGAGCCTGTCGGGCATCTCGAAATCGTTCGGCAGCACAGTCGTGCTCAGCGACTGCAATCTGGATGTGCAGGCCGGAAGCTTCGTGACGCTGCTTGGCGCCTCCGGTAGCGGCAAGACCACCCTGCTCAGGATCATCGCCGGCTTCCTTGCGCCTGATCGGGGCGAGGTGCGGTTCGATGGGCACTCGGTGTTGGGCATCCCTCCCCACAAGCGCGATATCGGCATGGTGTTTCAGAGCTATGCTCTCTTTCCGCACATGACGGTGTTCGACAATGTGGCTTACCCCTTGCGCATGCGCGGGACGAAGGCCGGCCTGCGCGCCCGGGTCAGCGACGTTCTGGACATGGTGCAGCTTAGCCAGTTCGCCGAGCGTATGCCCGCGGGCCTTTCGGGTGGGCAACGGCAGCGGGTCGCCATGGCGCGGGCCTTGGTGGCCAAGCCGCCGCTGGTCCTGCTCGATGAGCCGCTCAGCGCGCTGGACAAGGAGCTGCGGGAGCAGCTGCAGGTCGAGATCAAATCGATCCATCGGCAGGCCGGCACGACCTTCGTCAACGTGACCCATGACCAGGGCGAGGCCATGGGCATGTCCGACATGGTGGCGGTGATGGACAAAGGCCGCATTCAGCAGGCCGACCGTCCCGAGGATTTGTGGAACAAGCCGGCCAACGCGTTCGTGGCCCGTTTCCTCGGCGGGTCCAACCTGATCCGGGCGAAAGCCAATGGCGGTAACTATCTGCTGCCCGACGGCAAGGCTTTACGCGCGGGTGCAGGCGCGCAATCCGGGCTGGTGGAGCTCGCCTTCCGCCCCGAGACGGTGCGTTTAGCGGCAGAAGCGCTACCCGACGGCGATAGCGTCAACTGCCTCGATGGCCGCGTGGTGGAGACGATCTTTCTCGGCGAGGCGGTCCGGGTGGTGGTCGATGCAGCCGGCCAGGCCGTATCGGCACGCATTCCGGCGGGCGAAGCGGCTAGCCTGGCGCCGGGCAGCACCGTCCTTGTCCATTGGCCGGTGCAGGCCACCACGGCGCTGGCCGCGGAGGAGGTCTGAGCCATGAGCGGCGCCGGTGCTCAGCCCAGAAATGCTGCCGGTCCGGTGCTGCTGCTGCTCGCCCCGGCGGTCATCATCTATGCCGCCTTCTTCCTGTGGCCGACCGTGCAGATGCTGCTGCGCAGCGCCTATGTGGACGGCACCCTGTCCCTCGGCAATTATCGGGAACTGCTGTCGACCCCGCTCTATGGCAAGGTGATCTGGACCACCTTGCGGTTCTCGGTCATCACCACAGCCGTGTGCCTCGTTCTGGGGTACCCGCTGGCCATGCTGCTGGCGCGTGCCTCGGGTCTCACGCGTTTCCTGCTGCTGCTCGCGGTGACTACGCCTTATTGGCTGGATTACATCGTGCGCACCTATTCCTGGATGGTGATGCTCGGCCGCAACGGCATCGTCAACCAAGCCCTGGTTGCCCTTGGCCTGGTGCAGGTGCCGACCTCGCACCTTTCGTCCGACTTTGCCGTGCTGGTCGGCATGGTACAAGTGATGCTGCCGCTGATGGTGCTATGCCTCTATGCGGGCATGGCGCGGATCGATCCCGCGCTGCTTGACGCGGCTGCGGCGCACGGGGCCAGCGCCTTCGCGGCCTTCCGCACGGTGTTCCTGCCGCTCAGCATGCCCGGCGTGATCGCCGGATCGCTGCTCACCTTCGTGAACACGCTCGGCTTCTACATCACGCCCGCTCTGCTCGGCGGGCCGCAGCAGACGATGATCTCCCAGTCCATCGACACCCTGGCCAGCAAGCTTCTGGACTGGCCGCTCGCCTCGGCTCTGGCGGTGGTGCTGCTGGTCGTCACGGTGGGCCTCCTGGCTCTGTTC
Organism: Rhodoligotrophos defluvii; assembly: GCF_005281615.1. Classification (NCBI taxonomy): domain Bacteria; kingdom Pseudomonadati; phylum Pseudomonadota; class Alphaproteobacteria; order Hyphomicrobiales; family Rhodoligotrophaceae; genus Rhodoligotrophos; species Rhodoligotrophos defluvii. The sequence goes on from NZ_SZZM01000008.1 coordinate 175,767, forward strand.
AACCGCTTCTTCGGCTTCGAGCGCCTGGCGGGGGCAGAGCCATGAGCAGGGGCGAACAGCAGGTCCTGTGGATCAGCAGCAGCCTGGTGCTGGGCTACCTGCTGTTTCCCGTGCTCGTCGTGGTGACGATCTCGTTCAGCGCGAGCAAGTTCCTCACCTTTCCGCCGCCTGGCCTGTCCCTGCAATGGTATCGCGAGCTTGCGAGCGGTGAATGGCTGCGCGCCTACTGGATCACGTTCCAGGTGGGCACCCTGGCGGCGCTGTTGTCGTCGGCCGTCGGCGTGCCGGCCGCCTTCGCTTTGGCGCGCCATACGTTCCGGCTCAAGGCGGCTTTCGAGTCCCTATTGATGGCGGCTCTGATCCTGCCCCCGATCATCAAGGCCATCTCGCTCTACCTGTTCTTCGTCCCACTCGGTTTGGTCAACACGGTGACCGGACTGGTGCTCGCCCATACGGTGACCGGTATCCCCTATGTGGTGCTGAACCTGCTCGCCAGCCTCAAGACCTACGACCCCGATCTCGAGCTGGCGGCGCGGATCCACGGTGCCTCGCCGCTCAGGGCGGTCACGACCGTCACCCTGCCGGTGCTGGCCCCCTCGCTCATCGTGGGCGCGGTGTTCGCCTTCCTTCAGTCAGCCCAGGAGCTGCTGGTGGCCATGTTCCTGCTAGGCACGGTCGAAAAGCCGCTGGCCGTGAAGCTTTGGGAAGGGGTGCGGATTTCGCTGCAGCCCACCATTGCCGCTGCCTCCACCACTCTGGTGCTGCTCGCGCTGCTGGCCTTTGCGGTCACGACCTTGGCGGCACGCCGGCGCAGCCCGGGCAGGGGTGTACCCATGATGATCAAAGCGAGGAGGGAGACGTGATGTTTGATGCTAACGAACAGAAAAAGGCCGCATCGATGCTGCGGCAGGTGCTGGAGGACACGAAAGGGCTGAGCCGCCGGCAGTTCCTCGGCGCGCTCGGCACGGCGGCAGCGGGATCGGCCCTGCTCGCCACCTTCCATGGCATGCTGGCCAGCCGGGCCCAGGCCGCCGATACGGTCACCACCATGGGCTGGGGCGGCGAGTGGGACGACCGGATCGCCGAGGCCTACTACAATCCCTATACCCAGAAATCGGGCACGGCGGTGAAAGTCATCCCGTATAGCACGCCCAAGGTGCTGGCCATGCACGAGGCCAATGCGATGGAGATCGATTTCATCCTGGGCGCAGGCCTCGACACGCCGATGTTCGTGGAAAAGGGTGTCTGTCAGAAGATCGACTGGAACGTGGTCGACAAGTCGGCGCTCACCCCCAACCAGCTGGCCTATGGCGATTATGCCATTGGCGGCAGCACCCTGTCTTATGTCATGGCCTATAACAAGAACCGCTGGCCCAATGGCGACCACCCCAAGACCTGGGCGGATTTCTGGGACGTCGAGACATTCCCCGGGCCGCGCGCCTTCGGCCGCTACACCGCCTATCCGACCATCGAGTTCGCCTTGCTTGCCGACGGCGTGCCCATGGACCAGCTATATCCGCTGGACGTGGACCGGGCGTTCCGCAGCCTCGACAAGATCAAGCCGCATATCGTGAGCTGGTGGGAGAGCGGCGGTCAGCAGCAGCAGATGATGGAGGACCAGGAGGTCGACCTGCTTTATGTCTGGAACGGTCGCGGCACGGTCACCATCCGCGACAATGGCGCGCCCTTCGCCTTCGAGTGGAACCAGGCGGCGTATCAGGGCGAGGTGGAGGCGTGGCTCGCCATGAAGGGTGGGCCGAACCCGACCGGCGCCATGCAGATCATGAACTGGCTTGGGCGCGCCGAGCCGCAGGCAGCCTTCGCCCGGCTGATGTATTACGGACCCACCAATCTCAAGGCTTACGACCTGCTCGATAAGGAACTGGCGGAAATCCTGCCGTCCTATCCCGCCAACCTGGAGAAGCAGTTCCATATCGACTGGAGCTGGTGGGCGAAGAACTACGAGGCGACGCAAAAACGCTTCGAGGAGTGGCTGCAGGCGTAAGACGGCGTGCTGCTGAATGCTCTCCGAAGACGGGCTCCGCGCGAGGGGGTGCGGAGCCCACACCTCAAATGGCTGGGGATCACCCATGGCAAACACAAGCGATTACAACGGCCTTGCGCCCGGCGCCTTTGAGGCGCTGTCCGACACGGCGACCGAGCTCGCCTTCGACCGCTCCGAATATCTCGACCGTATCCGCCGGGTCCGCGCGCTGATGGCCGAGGCGAAGATCGACGTGCTCTACGTGACCACGCCGGACCACGTCGCTTGGCTGCATGGGTACTACGCCAGCTGGTATAAGGCCAACGCGCCGATGCGCTATCCCCAGCTCTACGGCAGCGTGATCCATGTGGACCACGACGACTTCATCCATTTCGACAATCCAACCGAGCTGCCGGTCTTGGCAAAGTGCTCGATTTCCACCGACAATCGCTTCTTCAAGTCGCGCGAGGCTTCGGTCAATCTGCCCTTCATCATGGGCGAGCTGAAGGCCAAGGGCTGGCTCAACGGCACTGTCGGCATGGAATATTGGAGCTATGTGCCGAACCGCGCGATCTCGACCATGCTCGAAGGGGCGTTCCTGGCGGAAGGCACCCGGGTGGTGGATGCCAGCGCCATCCTGCGGCGTGCCCGCCGGGTGAAATCGCCGGCGGAAATCGCCACGATCGAGCAGGCGACGCGCTTTGCTGAGATTGGCATCGAGACGATCCGGCGCGAGCTCCGTCCCGGCATGACCGAGCTGGAACTGTTCGGCCTCACCACCGCCGCCATGATGAAGGCGGGCAGCGAATTTCCGGCCCTGATCCCTATTTTCAACGCGGTGCCGGTGCGCGACGGCCGGCCGGTGTCGTCGGGCCATTCGATGGCGGGACGCAAGGTGATCCAGGCGGGCGAGTTCCTCACCGCCGACCTGTGCGGCGTCCATAACCGCTATCATTCCAACATCATGCGCGGCTTTCTGCTGGGCGAGCCGACCAGGGACATGCTCGACATGTACGGGAAGGCCGCCGGCGTGTTCGACCTGTTCCGCAACGAGGTCAAGGCCGGCATGACCGTGCGCGAGGTGAACACCCTCATCCGCCGTTATCTTGCGGAGGTCGGGCTCTTGGACGGGGCGGGCTGGGTGCTCGGCTACGAGCTGGGCCTGAGCCTGCCGCCGGACTGGGTGGGCGATTTCTACTTCCACTATCAGGACGACAAGTATCTCGACCGGGTGTTCGAGGAAAACATGGTCACCAATCTGGAGAGCCTGTTCAACACCTGGCTGATCGACACCCTGGTCTATGAAAAGGACGGCGCACGCGTCCTGTCCAAGGTGCCGCTCGAGCTGATCGTCGTCTGAGGGCTCCCATGCCGATGGCCTCAGCAATCCCGGATCGTGGCGGGCCGCTGCCGCGCAGCCTCTATGCGGAGACGGCGCGGCCGCCGGTGCCCACGCCGCCACTGGATGGCGACTGCACCACCGACGTGGTCATCGTGGGGGGCGGCTATACCGGGCTTTCGGCCGCTCTGCATCTGGCGGAAAGGGGCATCGCCGCATTGGTGCTGGAGCGGCACGAGCCGGGCTGGGGCGCCTCGGGCCGCAACGGCGGTCAGGTCAATCCCGGGCTCTATCCCACGCCAGCCACGGTGATCGCCGATTTTGGCGAGGACTTGGGCCGGCGCATGTTGCAGCATGCCGCTGACGCCCCGAACCGGGTGTTCGCGCTGGTGGCGCACCATGCCATCGACTGCGAGGCCGCTCAGACCGGCACGCTTCGCATGGCCATAAACCGCCCAAGCCTCGCCCGGGCCGTCCGGTATTTCGAGGAGTGGCGGGAGCTGGTCGGCGAGGCCGAATGGCTGGATCGAAATGGCGCGGCGGCGGCATCGGGAACCGGACGCTACCCCGGCGGCATCCGCTTCGCCCAGGGGGGCAAGGTCAATCCGCTCGGCTATGCCCGCGGCCTGGCCGAGGCGGCGGTCTCGGCCGGCGCAAGGGTGCATGGCGCATCGCCCGCCATGGCGGCGGACAGGGCCGGGCCGCGCTGGGCCGTGCGCACGCCTTCCGGTACGGTGCGGGCGGAACGGCTGGTGCTGGCCACCAACGGCTACACGGACGGGCTGTGGCCCCGGCTTGCCCAGAGTATCGTGCCGGTCTACACCACGATCGTGGCGAGCGAGCCGCTGCGGCGGGAACTGGCGGTGAAGATCCTGCCTGCCGGATCCGTGCTGTATGAGACCGGCAATGTCACCATCTACTACCGGCTCGACCGCTGGGGCCGCCTGCTCATGGGTGGCCGCAGCCCCATGCGCGACGTTACCGCATTCGAGGATGCCCGCCATCTCATCACCTATGCGGAGCGGCTGTGGCCCGCGCTCACCGGCGTCAAGTGGAGCCATGTCTGGAATGGCCAGGTGGCGATCACGCCGGACCACCACATCCATATGCATGAGCCAGCCCCGAACGTGCATATCGCGCTCGGCTATAACGGCCGCGGCATTGCCATGGCCACGGCTCTGGGCGCTGTGCTCGCGCGCCGCATCGCCGGCGAGCCGCCAGAGACGCTGCCGATGCCGGTTACGGACGTGAAGCCCATCCCGCTGCACGGCCTGTGGAAACCGGCGACTGCTGCCCGGCTCGCCTATGGGCGGATCCGGGATTGGCTGGGCCTTTGAAGGCGGCTCACCACTGAATTTGCCCCGAGAGCGAGAGGTAGTGGTTCGTCTGGAGCGAGGCATATTCGAAGCCGTAGCCGATGGCGACGTGATGGGGGGCTTGGGGGCCTCGGCGGCGCCCTCGGTTTCGAAGGGCAGGCCCCTGGCGCCGAGGAAGGCGGAGGCGGCTAATGCGAACGGTGCCCCTCGCTTCGCAAGCTCATATCGCTTGCAGCCCGGGTTGAAGAATGGATAGAATATCGTTTAGCGCGGCCGGCGACAGCATTTCGCCAACAATTTTACTTACGCTGGACGCGTGGTACGAATATTGAGGTACATTTATTTAAGTTTAGTTTAAGGAGTTTACAATGTTATCAGAAATATGGAATAATGTGCAGAATTCAGTAAGAGAGATGGAGTTGTTGTTGCGGGAAGCGCCTTTATTTGTGCAGAAGTATAAAGATACACTTTCACCTGAACATTCGTCTAGAGTTCTGTTTTCTGACTTCGCGCATAAGATATCTGAGGCGTCCAATACATACCTAGATGGGATTAAATCTATTCATGGAGCGTTTGACTATCCAAGCAATGTAAAGGATTATCTAAATAATCACGTTTCTGTTGTAGAAAGAAATGTAGATAGTATAAATCTTATCAATAAGATATTAGATAGAAATAGCGGGATTTCAGAGCAGAATTTTGTGGAGTTTAGTAAATCTGTGCCTCATTCTGCTGGAATCATTGTTAGAGAATTTGGAAATATAAATAATATTGTAAATGATCACATAAATAACCTGCCAGATTCAGTGAATCATTTGAGTGATTCATTGCACACAAGCTAGAGCTTGAATCGAAGATCGACCGTTTAAGCCTTCCATTCTCCGCAGCCGCCCCCTCGGGCGGCTTTTTCTTTCTCAAGAGGTGACCACTTGATCGTGCGCAGCCCCTGTGCCCTTGTCCGACCGATCTGTTTAAGGCTGTGGCTGGTATACTTATCTATGGCATCAGCTAGGGCGGAAATCCTTTGACTTGGCAAACTTGATCGCGCCAGGCCCAGAAGGCTCCTTCCCCCGCTTCCTTATCCAGACCTGGGCGAGAGGGCGACGGTCAAAGGTTCGGCGTTCGCGGTGACGATACCCTCGCGCTTAATGGTGATTTGTGCAAGGTAAGCTGGCGAGCCGTCGCGGCGGGGCCGCTCAATGACGGTTCCCGTGTGTACGACATTTCTCCCGCCCGGTACAACATGTGTCGTACTGCGCATCAGAAACGGGAGCAAATGGCACGGAGAATGGATCGAAATGAGCAGCGCTGACCAGGTCTGTTTCCGCAGAAATGCGCCAGGATCGACGGATATCCGCCCCTGGCGGTTTGCCGTCGCACCCATGATGGAGTGGACCGACCGGCACTGCCGCTATTTCCTGCGGCTGATCTCGGCGCGCGCTCTGCTCTATACCGAAATGGTCACCGCCCAGGCGGTGATTCATGGGCATCGCGACCGGTTGCTCGGCTTCGATCCAGCGGAGCATCCGGTCGCCCTGCAGCTCGGCGGCTCCGATCCCGCCCTGCTGGCCGAAGCGGCCCGCATCGGCGCCGAGTTCGGCTATGACGAGGTCAACCTCAATGTGGGCTGCCCGTCGGACCGGGTGCAGTCCGGCCGGTTCGGCGCGTGCCTGATGGCCGAGCCGGAGCTGGTCGCGGACTGCATCGCGGCCATGCAAGCGGCCGTATCCGTGCCGGTCACGGTGAAGTGCCGCATCGGCATCGATGACCAGGACGAAGACGAGGCGCTCGACCGCTTCGTCGGCGCTGTCGCCCGGACCGGCTGCCGGCATTTCATCGTGCATGCACGCAAGGCTTGGCTCGAGGGCCTGAGCCCCAAGGAGAACCGCGAGATCCCGCCGCTGAACTACGGCCGCGTGCACCGGCTGAAGCAGGCCCGGCCGGACCTCACCATCTGCATCAATGGCGGGGTACAGAGCCTGGACGAGGCGGTGAGCCAACTCGCCCATGTGGACGGGGTGATGGTCGGCCGTGCCACCTACCAGAACCCCTATATGCTGGCCGAGGTCGACCGACGCATCTTCGGCACGGCAGCGCCCACTCTCTCACGGGAGGACGTGATCGAGCGCTTTCTGCCCTATGTTTCGCAGCAGCTGGCGAAGGGCACACCGCTCAAGGCCATGACCCGGCACATTCTCGGCCTGTTCAACGGCGTGCCCGGCGCGCGCGCCTGGCGCCGGCACCTGAGCGAGACTGCGCACAAGCCCGGCGCAGGCCTCGGGGTGATCGAAGACGCGCTGGCACTCACCCGTCGGCCGGAGCAGGCTGCGGGGCAAGCACCGGGCGCTCGCGCCGAAATGGCTGTGGCGGATTGACCAGGCTCACCAGCACATAGGAAATGATCATCAGCAGGAACCAGGAGCCGAGCTTGGCCGGTGCCACCATGCTCCATCCGTCCGCCTGGCTCGGATAGATCCAGGTGCGCGTCAGCGTGCCGAGGTTCTCGGCAAACCAGATGAACAAGGCCACCAGAGCGAAACCCAGAAGCAGCGGCATCCGCCGGTAATGGCGGTGGATCTTGAAATAGATCCAGCAGCGGCCGAACAGCACGGCGGTGATGGCGAACAGCGCCAGCCGCATGTCGGTTATGAAATGATGGGCGAAGAAGTTGACATAAATGGCTGTGGCGAGTGCCAATGTGGCCCATAGCGGCGGATGCGCGGTGAAGCGGAAGTCGAACAGCCGCCAGGCGCGGGCGATGTAACTGCCGACACAGGCATACATGAAGCCGGTGAACAGGGGGACGCCGCCGATGCGCAGGTAAGCGGGGTCCGGATAGATCCATGAGCCCTGGGCGGTCTTGAACAGCTCCATCACCGTGCCTACGACGTGATAGAGCAGGATGACCTTGGCCTCATCCAGGGTTTCCATGCGTGTAGCGATGAGCGCGACCTGTACGGTGATGGCGGCCAGAGTGAGAAAGTCGTAGCGAGGCAGCGCCGCCTCGTGGGGGTAGAACAGGGCGGTCCCGATCATCAGGGCCAGCATGATGCCGCCGAACAGGCAGGCCCAGGCCTGCTTGGCGCCAAAGCGCACGAATTCATAGGCGAAGACAGCGAGGCTGCCGCGCCGCTCCGCCCAGGCGGCAATCGCTGCATCGGTTGAAAGCAGCGCGGTGAGCACCGGCCAGTTGTAGACGGCGCTGCGCCGCTCGATGGGTGGAGGAGGGGACATGGAGGGACGAGCGCCTAAACGTGCTCGTCGCTCGGCATGAGCGGCATGGCGAGCGCCAGCACGGCCTCTGGATCGCCATCCTCGCGGAAGGCGTGGAAATCACCTTCCATGCACAGCGCCTCGTCCAGCATTCCCCGATATTCGTCGCGGCTGATCTCGCATGCGCCGAACCGCGTGAGGTGGCTGGTCACGAACTGGGTGTCGAGCAGAGCGAAGCCACCCGCATTGAGGCGCGCCACCAGATGAACCAGCGCCACCTTGCTCGCATCCCGCGCGCGCGAGAACATGCTTTCGCCGAAGAAGGCGGCGCCGACCCGCACCCCATAGAGGCCGCCGACCAAGGCGCCGTCCTGCCAGCATTCCACCGTATGACAGACGCCGAGCTGGAACAGCTGCCCGTAAAGGGCGCGGATCCGATCGTTGATCCAGGTGGAGCGGCGGCTCGGCTTCGGTTCGGCACAGGCGCCGATCACGGCGGGGAAATCCGTATCTATGCGCACCTCGAAGACCCGCTGGCGGATGGTGCGCTTGAGCCGGCGCGGCACATGGAACGCATCCAGCGGGATGATGCCACGCCGCTCCGGGTCGATCCAATAGAGCGCGCTGTCCTCCGCGCTCTCGGCCATGGGAAAGATGCCAGCCGCATAGGCCTTGAGCAGGATCTGAGGAGTGATGGTGCTCATGACCGATGCCCTTCGCCCGACGGTACCCTTGACGCTTACATCTACGCCGACATTTGGCGCTTGCGGCGCTCGAGATATTTCTCCAGCCAATGAATATCGTAGTTGCCGTCGATTATGCCATCCTCCTGGAGCAGATCAATGAACAGCGGGATGGTCGTCTCGACGCCTTCGATGACATATTCGCTCAGCGCCCGCCTGAGGCGCATGAGGCATTCGTTGCGCGTCTTGCCCGAGACGATCAGCTTGGCGATCAGGCTGTCGTAGTAGGGGGGCACCGAATATCCGGCATAGACGGCGCTGTCGACGCGCACGCCGAGGCCGCCTGGCACGTGGACCGACTCGATCCGCCCGGGGGAGGGCACGAAGGTGAGCGGGTTTTCCGCGTTGATGCGGCATTCGATGGCGTGTCCGGAAAAGCTGATCTCCTTCTGCGAGACCCCGAGCCGGGCGCCGGCCGCGATGCGGATCTGCTCCTGCACGATGTCGATGCCGGTGATCGATTCCGTGACGGGATGCTCGACCTGCAGGCGCGTGTTCATCTCGATGAAATAGAAGGCGCCGTCCTCATAGAGGAACTCGACAGTGCCGGCCCCGGAATAGCCGAGATCGGCTATGGCCTTGGCCACTTTCGTGCCGATCTCATCCCGCTGGTTGGCATTGAGCGCCGGCGACAGCGCCTCTTCCCACAGCTTCTGGTGCCGCCGCTGGAGGGAGCAGTCGCGCTCGCCGAGGTGGACGGCACTACCTTGGCCGTCGCCAAGCACCTGAATCTCGATGTGGCGCGGCTTGTCCAGGTACTTTTCGAGATAGACCGCATCATCGCCGAAGGCGGCCTTGGCCTCGCTCTGCGCCGTCTGCAGGGCCTGCTCGAGCTCCGTCTCGCTGCGGGCGACCTTCATGCCGCGCCCGCCACCACCCGCGGCCGCCTTGATCAGCACGGGAAAGCCGATCTCCTGGGCTGCGCGCCGGGCTTCGTCCATGGAGCGGACGGCGCCGTCGGACCCCGGCACAACCGGCAGCCCCAAGCGCACGGCCGTGCGCTTGGCCTCGATCTTGTCGCCCATGGTGCGGATGTGCTCAGGGCTCGGGCCGATGAAGATGATGTTGTGGTCGGCCAGGATCTCGGCAAAGCGGGCATTCTCCGCAAGGAAGCCATAGCCCGGGTGCACCGCGTCGGCCCCGGTGATCTCGCAAGCGGCGAGCAAAGAGGGGATGTTGAGATAGCTGTCGCGGGCGGGCGGTGGTCCGATGCACACGCTCTCATCCGCCAGGCGCACATGCATGGCGTTCTCGTCCGCCGTCGAATGCACCGCCACCGTCTTGATGCCGAGCTCGCGGCAGGCGCGCATGATGCGCAGGGCGATTTCGCCGCGATTGGCGATCAGGACCTTGTCGAACATGGAGTGCCCCGATCTTCCGTCATTCGATAATCATCAGCGGCTCGCCGTATTCGACCGGGGCGCCGTCTTCGACGAGGATCGCCGTGACCTTGCCGGCATGAGGGGCCGGAATGTGGTTCATGGTCTTCATGGCCTCGACGATCAGCACCGTCTCGCCTGCGGCCACCTGCTGGCCCACCTGCACGAAGGGCTGGGCGCCCGGTGCCGGCGCGCGATAGGCGGTGCCGACCATGGGCGACTTGACCGCGCCCGGGTGCTTGGCGGGATCGGCGGCGGTGGCCGCGGAAGCGGCAGCCTCGGCCAGGCCGCCGGAAGCCGCCGAAACCGGCACGGCCACCGGGGCTGCCACCACATGGTTGACCGCCTGCCCGGCGCGAGAGACGCGCAGCCGCATGCCGTCCTGCTCGATCTCGATTTCCAGAAGGCCCGTCTCGTTGAGGAGATCGGCGAGATCGCGAATCATGGTGTGATCGATGACGGCCTTATCTCTGCGCATGCGCTACAATCTACCTCTGATACCGCAAATTTGGCGGTGTTATAGTCGCAAAGCCCCACCGAAGGAAGCATGCGGATCGAGAGCGGCGCATCTTGCCGCGCTCGAGCGTGGACCGTTCAGGCGATCTTCTGATTGTATTCTCCCACCTCGGGATAGCTCGACAGATGCATGTCGATATTCTTGAACATGGCCTTCATCATTTCTTCCGAGGCCGGGCTTTCGCACACCACCACCAGCTCGGGCTTGTTGGATGACGCGCGCACCAGGCCCCAGGTGCCGTCCGCCAGGGTGACGCGCACGCCGTTCACCGTCACAAGCTCGCGGATCGGCTGGCCGGCCACCCGCTCGCCATTGGCCGCGAGCTTCTGGTAGTGCCGCACCACCTTGTCGACGATGTCGTACTTCACCTCGTCGGCGCAGTGGGGCGACATGGTGGGCGAGCCCCACGTGCGAGGCAGCGCGTTCTTCAGATCCGCCATGGATTTGTCCGGGTTGCGGTCGAGCATGTCGCAGATGGCGATGGCCGAGACCAGCCCGTCGTCATAGCCGCGGCCCACGGGCGCGTTGAAGAAGTAGTGGCCCGACTTCTCGAACCCAGCCAGGGCCTTGATATCGCGGTTGCGGCGCTTGATGTGGGAATGCCCGGTCTTCCAGTAGTCGGCCTTGACGCCGTTCTGCTTGAGCACGGGGTCGGTGAGGAACAGGCCGGTCGACTTCACATCGACCACGAAGGTCGCGCCCGGATGCAGCGCCGAAAGGTCGCGGGCGAGCATGACCCCGACCTTATCGGCGAAGATCTCCTCGCCCTCGTTGTCGATGACCCCGCAACGGTCGCCATCGCCATCGAAGCCCAGGCCGATATCGGCCTGGCTCTCGCGCACCTTGTCGGCGATGGCGTGCAGCATCTTCAGGTCTTCGGGATTCGGGTTGTAATTGGGGAAGGTGTAGTCGAGGTCGCAATCGAGCGGCACCACCTCGCAGCCGATGCGGCTCAGGACTTCCGGGGCGAAGGCGCCGGCCGTGCCGTTGCCGCAGGCGGCCACCACCTTCAGCCGGCGCTTGAGCTTCGGCCGGTTGGTGAGGTCTTCGATATAGCGCTGCTGCAGATCCCGGATCAGCTTCAGCTCGCCCCCGGGCCGCTCGCGCCAGCGGCCGTTCATCACGATGTCCTTGAGCGCCGCCATCTCGTCGGGCCCGAAGGTGACCGGCCGGTCCATGCCCATCTTCACCCCCGTCCAGCCATTGTCGTTGTGGCTGGCGGTGACCATGGCCACCGCGGGCACGTCGAGCGCGAACTGGGCGAAATAGGCCATGGGCGTCATGGCGAGGCCGATGTCGTGCACGGTGCAGCCCGAGCCGAGCAGGCCGGTGATCAGCGCGTGCTTGATGGACGAGGAATAGGAGCGGTAGTCGTGGCCGACCACGATCTCCGGCTTTACCCCGCGCTCGGCGAGGAAGGTGCCCAGGGCGAGCCCCAGGCAGCGGATGCCGAGCAGGTTGATCTCGGGGCCGAACAGCCAGCGCGCGTCATATTCCCGGAAGCCGGTCGGCTTGACCAGCGGCAGCTCCTCATATTCGCGGGTATTGGGAACCAGATCCTGCCTCGGCGTGACGGCCATGGGATACTCCTTCGGTGCGTTTGACTGGAGCCAATAACATCATGGGCGCAGCACCAGTTCGCTTCCGCGAAACTCGAAGGCGCCGAGGCTGCGCAGGAAATTCATGCCGAGCAGGCTGCCGCGCATGGCGCCGGGCTGGGTCACCAGCGCGCGCAGGCCCGGCACCGAGATCCCGCCCACCGATACCGACTGCAGCCGCACTTCAGCGGCGCGCGACCGGCCGTTGGCCGTATCCACCGGTACATTGAAATAGAGATCGGCCGGATTGATGCCGACCCTCTGCGCGTCTTCATAGGAGAGGGTGACGGTCGTCGCGCCCGTGTCGAGCAGCATGGCGAGGGGATGGCCGTTGATCTCCGCATGCAGGTTGAAATGGCCGCTGGCGTCGGCCCGGATCGTGACGATCTGCTGGTCCGCGCCGCCAACCGAGACGGTCCGGGTCGCCGGCAAGCCCGGCACCAGCTCGCCCGCGAGGCGCTGGCCAATGGCCGAAAGCTCGAAACGGTAGGTATAGGCGATGAGCAAGACCAGCGCGATGAACAGCCATGTGGCGATGTGCTGGGCCGCCACGTTGATTCTGCCGCGATAGGACCACAAGAGCGGCAGGCCGATGACCAGCAGCAGGGCTGCAGCCGAGGCGAGGCGCGCGAAATCCGCATCGGTGATGCCAATGGCGCCGCCAGGGTCATCCACCAGGATGAGGATGATGGCGGCCAGCGCGAGAATGCCTATGCCGAGCCAGCCGATCATGGGCGATCGGCCTCCGCCTGCAACAAGGCCCGCCGGGCTCTTGCGCCGCCCTTGCGCCGGCGCTCCGCGGCCATGGACACGAGCCGCGCCGGCAATTCGGCCATCACCGCCCGCCGCTCATCCCGCGACAAGGCGAGCCACCCGCCGATCTCATCGCGGCTGCGGCCACAGCCGATACACAGGCCGGTCTCGAGATCGAGCACGCACACCTTCACGCATGGGGTCTCGATGATGGTCTCGTCCATGGTCCACGTCATCCTGTCACGGCAGGCTCGCGGCAATGGCAAGCAGGAAAATGATCTCGCCAGCCTGCTGCACCGCCCCGGCAATGTCACCAGTCTGGCCACCAATCTGCGCATTCGCAAGCCGACGGACAAGAAGGAACACGGCATAGGACAGGAGCAGGGCCGCGCCGGCCGCGAACAGACCAAAGCTCCAGAAGGCGAGAAATCCCGCGACGACCCCGCCCAAGACCAGTGCTTGGCGGGTGGTGCGACGTTCGGGCATGCCGGCCGCAGCGGAGAACCCATCCGTGCGGGCCGGTGGCGTCGTGCCCAACAGCCGCACCAGCAGGGCCCGCGACCAGGCGCCGGCAGCCGCCAGCACGACGATCACGTTGGCCCAGCCGCCGAAATCGGAGATTTGCACGATGGCGCCAACCCTGAGGGCAAGCGCCAGAACCACCGCGCAGGCGCCATAAGTGCCCAGGCGCGAATCGCGCATGATGGTCAGCTTGGCATCCCGTGTTGCGCCGCCGCCGAGCCCGTCGGCCGTATCGGCCAGCCCATCCTCGTGAAAGCAGCCGGTCAGCAGCAAACTGCCGGCAACCGCCACCGTGGCGGCCAGAAACGGCGAAAGCCCAAGCTCCACGGCGATGGCAAAGGCGAGCCCGGTGATGAGGCCAACCACTATGCCCGCGACCGGAAAGGCGCGCATGGCACGGGTGAACGTTCCATCCCTGAAGTCGGCGCCGCGCACCGGCAGGCGCGTCAGCAGGCCGAGCGCCAGGCGGCTGTCTTCGATCCAGAGGGACAGGTCAAACCAGGGGCTGCGGCCATCACTGCGCGGCATTTTTCATCCATCCTGCAAGGCTCAAGCTTTCAAGCTGCCACGGCAGCGGCTATAGCGGTGAGCCATGGCGCTGTCGAAAGCGCGCCCAATCATCACCGTCGGACGGCTTTTTCATGACAGATTCGCTCAACCTCAGCCCCCTCGACGAGCTTCGCGACCTGGTCCGCAACCTGCCCGGACCGGACCAGGCAGCGGCTGAGGCGGCACGCGCCCGGCAGAAGGCGCTCACAAAGCCGCCCGGCTCGCTCGGCCGGCTGGAGGACCTCGCCGCCTGGCTTGCGGCCTGGCAAGGTCAGCACCCGCCTTCCATACGCCAGGCGATGGTCGTGGTCTATGCCGGCAATCACGGCGTTGTGGCGCAAGGGGTTGCGCCTTATCCACAGTCGGTGACCGCTCAGATGGTCAGCAATTTCCGGAACGGCGGCGCCGCCATCAATCAGATCTGCGAGAGCCTGGGCCTCGGCCTGCAGGTGTTCGAGCTCGGGCTGGAGGTGCCGACCGGCGATATCACCGAAACAGCGGCCATGAGCGAGCAGGAATGCGCGGCGACCCTCGTCTATGGCTTCGAGGCAGTGGCGGCCCAGCTCGACCTGCTGTGCCTCGGCGAGATGGGCATCGGCAACACCACCATTGCCTCGGCCCTGTGCCTGGCCTTGTTCGGCGGCGAGCCCATGGACTGGGTGGGGCCCGGCACCGGGCTCGATCAGGCGGGGATCCGCCGCAAGGCCGAGGTGGTCGGCCGGGCGGTTGCGCTGCACGCGGAGGCGTCAGGCGATCCCTTGGCCATATTGACGCGCCTGGGCGGGCGCGAATTCGCGGCCATATGCGGTGCGATCATCGGCGCGCGCATGCGGCAGGTGCCGGTGGTGCTCGATGGTTTCGTGTGCTGTGCCGCCGCCGCAGTGCTGCATGCCATCGCGCCGGATGCGCTTGACCATTGCGTTGCCGGGCACCGCTCCGCCGAGCCTGCCCACGGACGGCTGCTGGAGCGCCTGGGCAAGCAGCCGCTGCTCGATCTCGACATGCGGCTGGGCGAGGCTACGGGTGCGGCGCTTGCGGCGGGCGTGCTGAAATCCGCCGCGCAGATCCATCGCGGCATGGCCACTTTCGCGGAAGCCGGGGTGAGCGGGCCGAAGCCGTAGAGCGTTCCGCTTTTCCGAACCGCGAAACCGTGTCTCAAGTTCTTGCTTGGTCGCATTTTCTTTATGCGAACCGGTATCCACTTCGCTCGAAATGCTCTGGGGCTGCTCATTGGGTCACGGCCATCAGCAGCCGCTGGCCTGTGGTCGGCGGCACCAGCGGCCGGCGTTCGACCGGCGTCGGATCGACCGTCTGCCAGGGTGGAAAATCGACGGTCAGGATGGTTCCGCCCCCGACAGCCGTTGCGGCAGAGAGCGACGCCTGGTGGCGGCCCGCCAGGGTTCCAGCCGCTGCGAGCCTGCTGCTTTCGGGCAAATGACCACCGTCGCTCGCAACCGTAAGTCTAATACCTCCAAGATTGTTGAGGCCGCATCTCATGGTGATCTGCCCTCCATCGGGGCAGCCGGCGAGACCACGGGCCGCAAGGACCGTCCACAGACGCTGCAGGCTGGCGCGCTCGCCAGCAAGCAGGGGCAGGCCGGGTTCCAGTGCGACATTGACCGCGATATCCCGCGCGCGGGCCTGATCGCGCAGGGCATACCGCGTGGCGCGCGCGAGCACGGCTGGGGAGATTACATCTTCATCTTGCGCGGGGGGCGCCTGCTGCAATTCGGCGCGTCCCGAGAGCCCGCAGCGCAAGACAGACATGGCGAGGCCTGCGGCGGCAAGAAGAACAATCCCTACCACGGAAAACTGGAGGTCGTGATTTGCTCCGGGCAGGATTATCAGCAGCAGCGACCAGACCAGACCAAGCAGCGCGCCGGCGGCCACAAGCCAGCCGAGCAGCGGCCGGCCATTCCCCGCAGGGGACGTTGCCGTTGCGATGCGGCGACAGATGATGAGCTGAAGACCCTTGGCGATGAAGACGCCGGCCAGCCAAAGCAGGGCTTCGGTGGAGCGGCCGGCGAGCGCAGCCAGAAACATCCCGATCAGGGCCAGCGCGGGTGTCGTCCAGCCCCAACGCAACTGATCGGCGGCGAACAGCGGAAGCCAGACCTTCCCGCGAATGGTGGCCATGGGCGCCGGTGGCTCAGCCGCAAGAGCCGGAAGGTTAATCCGGTGAACCGCGGATGGCTTGGACGGGTGCTCAGCTGTCATCTGGATAAATCGAGGGCGCAGGCCCAGTTGGGCTTGTTTGTCATTGATGGCTCGGAACCCGAATGGCTGATGGGCATGCCGGCCGATCGCGATGCCCCCATCACGATCAGCGCGTGCCGTATGGGCATGCTAGGGCTGAGGGGATTAAGAAGCGCTTCCCGGAGCTGGTTAACGAAGTAACATCAATTTCATTCGTATTTTCGGCAGCTGAGCAATGAAGCAGGGACTCCATGAAGCTTTATGAGGAGGGCAGGGCGCCCAATCCCCGCCGCGTGCGCGTTTTTCTCGCCGAGAAGGCCATCACGGTCGAGCGCGTCCAGGTCGACATCAATGCCAAGGAGCATTTCACGGAAGAGATGCTCAGGCTTAACCCTATCGGACGGCTGCCCTTCCTGGTCCTTGACGACGGCCGCGTGATCGCCGAGACGATCGCCATCTGCCGCTATTTCGAGGAGCTCCATCCCGAGCCCGTTCTGTTCGGCCGGGATCCTTTCGAGAAGGCCATGGTCGAGATGTGGCAGCGACGGGTCGAGCAGCGCCTCTTGGACCCGGTGGCCCAGGCGTTCCGCCATACCCATCCGAAAATGGCGCCCCTCGAGCAGCCGCAGATTCCAGCGTGGGGCGAGGCAAACCGCGACAAGGCCGCTTGGATGCTGGACTTTTTGAACCGCGAGATGGAACATCGGCCCTTCATTGCCGGCGACCGATTCTCGGTGGCCGATATCACGGCCCTGGTCGCGGTCGATTTCATGAAACTCGCCAAATTGGCGCTGACCGAGCAGCATCCGCATTTGAAAGACTGGCATGACCGCGTCTCCGCACGGCCAAGCGCCAAGGCCTGAACCCATTTTTGTGCTTCCGAGGCATCGATGAAGGTCACGTTCGTCGGAACCGGCGATGCCTTCGGCAGCGGCGGGCGGTTCAACACCTGCTTTCATCTGGAGACCGCCACCGCGACCGTGCTGGTGGACTGCGGCGCGTCGTCGCTGGTCGCCATGAACCGGCTCAATATCGATCCCAACCCGATCGGTGCGATCATCCTGAGCCACCTGCATGGCGATCATTTCGGCGGACTGCCCTTCTTCCTGCTGGAATGCCAGTTCGTCACCCGGCGCACGGAGCCGTTGACCATCGTGGGCCCCCCGGGCATGGAGGTACGGGTGAGGGCGCTATGCGAGGCCATGTTCCCTGGTTCGAGCACCGCCAACCGCCGTTTCGCGGTCCACTATGTGGAAATCGCGCCGGGCAGCCGGCCGCGCGATATCTGCGGCATCGGGGTCGAGAGCCGCGAGGTGATCCATCCGTCGGGTGCTCCGGCCACGGCGTTGCGGCTGGAATGCGGCGGCAAGGTCTTCGCCTATTCCGGCGACACGGAGTGGACGGACGCGCTATACGCGATTGCGCGGGATGCGGACCTGTTCGTGTGCGAGTGCTACGCTCACGACCAGGACGTGCCCTATCACCTCAGCTACAAGACGCTGCTCGCGCGGCGGGACAGGTTCGGCGCACGCCGCATGATGCTGACCCATATGGGCCGCGACGTGCTCGCCAAGCGCAACGAGATCACCTTCGAAATGGCCGAGGATGGCGGTGTGGTCACCCTCTGACGGCGGCCTCGGCCTGATCGCCCGTGCCATCCTGGCAGCAGCTCTCATCCTGGGCTTGGCGGCTGGCGGGCTTACGGCCTGCGCGCCCCAGCTGCAGCTGCGCGCCGATATCCGCCTCGAGCCGCATCTGGAAAAGGACGCGGCCGTCATGGCGGATGGCTATCGCCTGCCGCTTACGACCTGGGCCGCCAAGCGCCCCAAGGCAGTGATGATCGCCGTGCACGGGTTCAACGCCTATAGCGGCGACTTCGCCCTGGCTGCGCCCTGGTTCGCGAAGCGTGGCGTCACGGTTTACGCCTATGACCAGCGCAGCTTCGGGAAAACCGCGCAACGGGGCATCTGGCCGGGCAGCGACGTGCTGGTCGATGACCTCAAGACGGTGACAGCCCTTATCAAAGCGCAGCATCCCAAGCTGCCGGTCTATGTGATGGGCATGTCCATGGGTGGGGCGGTCACCATGGTGGCGCTCAGCCAGGGGCTGGACGCAGCCGGAGCGATCCTGGTGGCGCCCGCGATCTGGGGCTGGCAGGCCATGAACCCGCTCTACAAATCTGCCCTTTGGCTTGTCGCGCACACGGCGCCGGCAGCCACCGCGACCGGCAGCGGGCTGGACATCTGGCCCACCGACAATATCGACGTGCTGCGCGCGATGGGCAAAGACGAGCTCTATATCCGCGAGACCCGGTTCGATTCGGTCTACGGCCTGGTCACGCTCATGGACGAGGCCTATTCCATAGCCCCCAGGCTGAAGACGCCGCTGCTCTATCTCTATGGCGCCAATGACCAGCTGGTGCCGAAGGGCCCAACCGCCGCGGTCATGGCCTCGCTGCGCGGGCCGCGCACCCTGGCTTACTATGACCAGGGCTGGCACATGCTGCTGCACGACAAGCAGCGGGAGACCGTCTACCGCGACATCCTCAGCTGGATCGAAAATCACGCTGCGCCGTTGCCCTCGGGCCGCGAATTGCCGCCCGGCTCGGTGGCCGAGCGCGTCAGATAGCTTGACCCGGCGAATTCATAACTATAAAAGTTGGAAATAGGGGCGCAGTTGCCGCACGATGAGCCTGCGAGTGGCAGGGCACCGAGTGGCGGGCCAACCGAGCGGCGAGCCACCCAGAGGCGAGCCCTCGGACGGTTCACCGCCGAGCGGCTATCGGCGCAAGTGTCAGGGAAGGCTGCCGCACATGAATATGATTGCCAGGTTGTCGACCGAGGAGGAGCGGAGGCGGCTCGAGGTTCTTGTTCCCAGCAAGGACATCTTGCGCGCCTCGGGTCAGGTGCAGTCCCTCAGCCGTGCGCTCAAGCTGCTCAACTCCCTGTCGCATCACCCGCAGGGCCTGTCGCTCAGCGAGGTTGCCCACGAGGTGGGCCTGCCCACATCCACCGCCCACCGCCTGCTCACCACCTTGCAAAACGAGCGCTATGTGCGGTTCGACCAGGAGCGGTCCACCTGGCTGATCGGGGTGCAATCGTTCCGCGTCGGCTCGGCTTTCGTGCGCTCGCGCGATCTCGTGTCCATGGCGCGGCCGTTCATGCGGCGGCTGATGGAGCAGGCGGGCGAGACCGTCAATCTCGCCATTCACGATCGGAGCGAGGTGGTCTATCTCGCCCAGGTCGAATGCCAGAAGATGATGCGCGCGGTCGTGGGCCCAGGTGGGCGGACGCTGCTGCATTCTTCCGCCTGCGGCAAGGTGCTGATGGCCCATCTCAAGGAGAGCGATGCCTGCCGCATCCTCATGGGTCAGGAACTCAGGCGAGAGACGCCGAACACGCTCACCACCATTGACGCTCTGCGCCGGGAGATGGCGGCGATCCGCAGCCGGGGCTATGCCATCGACAACGAGGAGACGGCGGTCGGGCTGCGCTGCATCGCCAGCGTGATCTGCGACGAGCACGGCGCGCCGCTGGCCGCTCTGTCCGTCTCGGGGCCGAGCGCACGTCTCACCGATGGCCGGCTTGCCGGTCTTGGGCTTGCGGTGAAGACGATTGCAGCCGAGATTACGGCCGAGGTCGGCGGGCGCTCCGTGTAATATAGAGGGTCAGCGCCGACCCGTGACAAAGCAACGGGCCGATGACTGACATCACCAAAGACCAGGTGCTCGCGCAGCTTGCCAAGGTGCGCGGGCCGGACCTCACCAGCAATATCGTTGCCTTGGGGCTCGTCTCGGAAATCGTCATCCGTGACGGCACGGTGACTTTCGCCTTGAGCATCGATCCGGCACGGGCCCGCGAGATGGAGGCCTTGCGCCAGGCGGCGGAGAAGGCTGTGAGCCAGCTCAGTGGCGTGAAGCAGGTGATGGTGGCGCTCACGGCGGAGGCCCCCTCCGGCACCAGGCCAGCCGCCCCGCCGCAACCGCCCGCCGCAGGCGCCCGTACGGTCAATCCGCCGCCATTCTCGCCCCGCCCAGGCGCTCCTGCCCGAACGGGCGGCGCCACGGCCGGCGCGCCGGGCCAGCGGCCAGCGCGGCAAGGTGGCGCCGTGCCCGGCATCAGCCACATCATCGCGGTGGCGTCAGGCAAGGGCGGGGTGGGCAAGTCGACCATGGCGGTCAACCTCGCCCTGGCGCTGAAGGCCAACGGCCTCAGGGTCGGCCTGCTGGATGCGGACATCTACGGACCGTCCATGCCACGGCTGCTCGGCATCACCGGCAAGCCGCGCTCCGCCGGCGGCCGCACCCTGCTTCCCATGGAAGGTCATGGACTGAAGGTGATGTCCATGGGCTTCCTGGTCGAAGAGGAGACCCCGATGGTCTGGCGGGGGCCGATGGTGATGTCGGCGCTAACCCAGATGCTGCGCGAGGTCGCGTGGGGCGAGCTGGACATCCTGGTGGTGGACATGCCGCCCGGAACCGGCGATGCCCAACTGACCATGGCGCAGCAGGTGCCGCTCGCCGGCGCCGTCATCGTGTCGACCCCTCAGGATCTCGCTTTGATCGACGCTCGCAAAGGACTGAACATGTTCCGCAAGGTGGACGTGCCGGTCTTGGGCCTTATCGAGAACATGAGCTATTTCATCTGCCCTAAATGCGGCGAGCGGTCGGAGATCTTCGGCCATGGCGGCGCGCGGGAAGAAGCGCACAGGCTGGGCGTGCCGTTCCTCGGCGAGGTACCGCTCGATATGGCCGTGCGCGAGCGCTCCGACGCAGGTCAGCCCATTGTCGTCTCCGCGCCCGAGAGCGTGCATGCCCAGATCTTTGGGCAGATCGCCCGGGAGGTCTGGTCGCAAATCACCGAGGGCCGCGCCAGCCAGGGCCGCAAGGCACCGCGCATCATCATCGAGTGAGGCATTAAGATGCTCATCGATCCCGCAACTTTGGCCGCCTTCGGGCTTGCGTGTCTTGCGGTCTACGTCGCGCCCGGTGCGGACATGGCCTATATCGGCGGCACGGCCATGTCCGGCGGCTTGCGCCGTGGTCTGTGGGCAGCGCTCGGCACGGTGACCGGCGTGGCCGTCCAGGCCTTCGCCACCGCCTTCGGCGTCGTGGCGCTGTTCGTGGCGTCCCCCATCCTGTTCGAAGCGGTGCGCTGGGCGGGTGTGGCCTATCTCGCCTATCTCGGCGTCCGCATGCTCATGTCCGCCAGCCAGACGCGTCTGACCCAAATTGGGACAGTGCAGCCGTTGCACCTCATGGCCAAGGGCGCGGCCATCAATCTGCTGAACCCCAAAATCTCGCTGTTCTTCCTTGCCTTTCTGCCGCAATTCGCCGATCCCGGCCGCGGGTCCATGACCAGGCAGCTCTTGATCCTGGGCGGGCTGTTCACCGCCGGCGCGCTTGTCTGGTGCCTCTTTCAGGCCTATGCCTTTGCCCGTGCGGGACATTGGCTCGCCGCCCGGCCGCGTCTTCAGCTGTGGCAGGAGCGGGCGACAGGGGGCGCCATGCTGGTTTTCGCCGGCATGCTGGCTGCCTCCGGCGTCCGCCGTTGATCTGTCGAGGGGATGCTTGATGAGTGCACCGAAGACCCTGCTGCAAATGGCCGGCGCGCAGCTTGCGCCGCCCGAGCTCGCCAACAGCACCCTGGTGCTGATCGATTATCAGAATGAATATCAATCCGGCGCCCTGCCGCTGGCCGGGATCAACGAAGCCGTCGATGCCGCGGCCGCCCTGCTGATCAAGGCGCGTGCTGCCGGCGCCCGCATCATTCACGTGGCCCATAAGGGCAAGGCGGGCGGCCTGTTCGACCGGGACGCGGCACGAGGACAGATCATTCGCGACCTCGCGCCGGCTCCTGGCGAGATCGTCATCGAGAAGCCGCTGCCCAATGCCTTCGCCAAGACATCGCTTGGCGAAGTGCTGCAGCAGGACGGGCAACGCCCTCTGGTGGTCGCCGGCTTCATGACTCACATGTGCCTGAGCTCCACCGTGCGCGCGGCGCTCGACCTGGGTTATGCCACCACCGTGGTGGAGTCTGCCTGTGCGTCGCGCGACCTGCCCGATATGGACGGCGAAACGGTGAGCGGGCACCTGGTCCACCGCGTCGCCCTGGCGGAGCTTGCCGACCGGTTCGCGCTGGTGGTCAGGGATGCCGGGGCTTTTCGTGAGGCTTAGCGAACATCCAGCACGGAGGTGCGGGCATCGCGCACCACCGCATAGGAAACCGAGCCCTTGAACACCCGCTGCAGGCGGGTGCGTCCCTCGTCCGACACCACGATGAGCTTGTGGCTCGAACCGTAGCGGATGATCTGCTCGGCCGGATCGCCCACGGCCACCTTGGTCTGTGCCACATCGATGCGCATGCCCTTGAGCAGAGCGCGCGCGTTATCCACGGCCTCGCGCGCCGCCGCGCGGTTCTTGAGCGTCGGTGCCACGGCGAAAAGGGTGATCGGCGCGCCGCAGGCATGGGCCAGAACGGCGGCGCGCTTCACGGTGTCCATGGAGCGGGCGCTGCCATCGGTGCAGATGAAGAAGCCGGTCTTCTGCTGGCTGCTCTTGCGGGCGACCAGAACGGAGCAGGGGGCCAGCATCACCACCTTCTGCACCACGCCGACCCCGAAGAGCAGCGAGCGGGCCTCGTGCCGCCAGCGCGACGGCTCGCCCAGGATCATCAGGTTGTAGGGCCCGAGCTCGTACTGGTCGAGAATGCCGCTCGCCGCGTCGGGTGCGGTCTTGAGCTTGAGAACGATGCTGCGCCCGGTGGTCTCGTCGCGATATTCCACCTTGTTGTCGCCCAGCGGGTCGCCCCACACATCGGTGTGCGCGATGGTGAATTTCCAGCCCTCGGGGGTGATGCCCTCCTGTTTCAGGAGCTCGAGCCCTTCACGCAGATCGCGGATGCCGGGCAGCTCGATACCCCAGTCGAGCATGTTCTGACGGGCGACGCGCACCTGCAGGCCGCCCGAGGCCAGCCCGTGGTCCACGTGGCGGATATAGAGCAGGATGATGTCGCACTCATCCTTGCCGCCGAGATAGGCGGCCATGCGCACCGCTTCATGGGATTCCTCCGAGCCATCGATGCAGACGAGAATGCGGAAGCGCTCCCGCCGGCGGCGGCGCAGCTCGTCGATCTCCCGCTGCACCGCCTTCTCGTGATGGGAGGGCGGCCGCCGCCGGCGCGGCAGCGTGCCCGTGGCAGCGCCGCTGTCTGCGGACAGGCCGAGTGCTGTCCTGAGTTGATCGAACATCCTCATGGCCGGTGAAGCTTAACGCCAACGATCAATGAGGGGCCATAGGAATTCGGCCTGCAGCAGCAACAGGATCATCGACATCAACGCCATGCGCCAGCCGACGCGCAGGAAATCGGAGATCTGCAGATAGCCTGAGGAGAAGACGATGGTCGAGGCCGGCGAGCTGGCAACCGCCAGATAGGCGAAGGCCGAGGCGAAGGCGGTGATGAAGCCGACATGGATCGGGTCGGCGCCGGTCGGCACCGCAAGCTTCAGCACGATCGGCCCCAGCACGGCGACAGCCGCGCCCGGTGCCATGGTGTTGGCGACCGCCGCGGTCAGAAAGGCGATGCCGGCCAGAAGGCCCAGACCCCGGCCAAGCCCCAGCGGCTCGAACAGGGCGAAGACCTGATCGGCAAGCCAGCTGGCCGCGCCCGTCGCCTGCATCTCGACACCCAGCGAGATGGCGGCGGCATAGAGCAGAACCACGCCCCAGTTCACGCCGCTGTTGATGTCTTCCCATTTCACCAGTCCGGTCACCAGGAAGGCGCAGGTGCCGAGCAGCGCGACCGTGCCCATACCGATGATCTGCGAGGCTGTGATCCAGCCGATCATGACGAGCAGGAAAATGCCCACCGCAAGCCAGGCGCCCGGCCGCATCGGCCCTTCCATCTCGATCTGCAGCCTGAGCTTGGCGACCGCCCGGGCCAGATCGCGCCGTTCCGGCCGGAAGGTGAGATAGAGGATGGGGGTGACGAACAACAGCTGGGCGATGAAGAGCGGATAGCCGTAAAGCATCCAGGTGAGGTAGTCGACCACGTAGCGCCGGGTCGAAGGATCGGCGGGTTTATAGAAGAACTCCTGCCAATAGCCGATCATAATGGCATTGCGGGCGCCACCCGAGGGCGTGCCGATGCCGGCGGTGGTGCAGCCGAACACGATCGAGAAAAGGATCAAGGCGCTGAGCTTGCGGATGCGGGCCGGGTTCTGCGCGGTGAGCGATATGAGCGTGATGCCCACCGGCAGCATCATCGCCGCCACCGTGTGCTCGCCGATGAACGAAGCCATGAGGCCGCATACGGCCGAGATGCCGAAGCAGACATTCACCGTGCGCGTGCCGGTGATGCGCACGATGCTCCAGGCGATGCGCTTGTCCAGCTTCTGCTTGACCACCGCGACGGCCAGCATGAGCGAGCCCATGATGAACAGCACGGAGTCGGTCATCAGGTTGCCGGCCACGATGTCGGAATCGAGGCCGACCAGCACCACCTGGCCGATGATGATCAGCAGCGCCACCGTGGGCAACGGCACCGGATGGGTGATGAACAGCACGGTTGCCGCGCCCGACATGATGAGCATCACCCAGCCTTCGCGGCTGAGACCGGTGGGCGGGGAGAAGGACAGCATCAGCGCGCCCACGGCGAGCACGATGAAGAACCAGCGCTTCTCCCAGAAATAATAGAGGTCTACCTGCGAGCGCAGCACCAGCAGCCGCTGGTAGCCCTGGCGCATGAGCCAGGTGGACCACCCGGCGGATGGCTCATGCGCCTGCAGACTATCATGGGCCAATGTCAGGCTTGACACTGGGATTGCCTCTTGCTCGCCCCGAACACAGCTGACACTATCCCTGACCTGCAAATGGATAATTACCGGTTGCGCCGCCCTTTCATGCTATCGCGACCGTATGCGGGGAAAAATGCCAGACTCAACCGTGTTGTCTCATATTGACCAGGGGCTCGATCAAAGCCTCGACCGCCTGTTCGAGCTCTTGCGCATCCCGAGCGTTTCCACCGACCCGGCCTATGCGCAGGACTGCGAGCGTGCTGCACAGTGGCTGGTGGCAGAGCTTGCCGGATTGGGCTTCGATGCTTCGGTGCGGCCGACCCCTGGCCGGCCCATGGTCGTCGCCCATTATAACGCGGCAGGCAGCCCGAATGCTCCCCGGGTGCTGTTTTACGGGCATTATGACGTGCAGCCGCCGGATCCGCTGGACCAGTGGGTGACCCCGCCCTTCGAGCCGCGCATCGCCACCGGCCCGGATGGGGAGAAGCAAATCGTCGCCCGCGGCGCTGCCGACGATAAGGGGCAGCTGATGACCTTCATCGAGGCGGCGCGCGCCTGGCTCGCGACCGAGGGTGCGTTGCCGGTCAATGTCACCGTCTTGCTCGAGGGCGAGGAAGAGACGGGCAGCCCCAGCCTTCTGCCCTTCCTCGAAGCGAATGCGGAAGAGCTGAAAGCGGACGTGGCGCTGGTCTGCGATACCAACATGTGGGACGCGCAAACGCCAGCGATCTCCACCCGGCTGCGCGGTCTCGTCATGGATGAGGTGACCATCACCGGGCCGGCCATGGACCTGCATTCCGGGCTCTATGGCGGGCCATCGCGGAATCCGATCCGGGTGCTCGCCCGGGTGCTAGCCGGGCTGCACGACGAGGACGGCCGGGTTACGCTTCCCGGCTTCTATGACGGCGTGGAGGAATTGCCGCCTGAGATTCGCGACCAGTGGAACGCGCTCGATATCTCCGCCGAGCAGTTCCTCGGCGAGATCGGGTTGGCCATACCGGCAGGGGAACGCGGCCGCTCCGTTCTGGAACAGCTGTGGTCACGGCCCACCTGCGATGTCAACGGCATCTGGGGCGGCTATACGGGCGCCGGCTCGAAGACGGTGATCCCGTCGAAGGCCTCGGCCAAAGTATCGTTCCGCCTGGTCGGCAAGCAGCAGCCGCTGAAGATCCGGGAGGCCTTCCGCGCGTATGTCCGCGGCGCGATCCCAAGCGATTGCAAGGCGGAGTTCATCGGCTTCGGCGCGAGCCCGGCGATCGAGATCCCGACCGACAATCCGCAACTGAACAAGGCAGCCGAGGCGCTCACGGAAGAATTCGGCAAGGCGCCGGTGATGATGGGCTGCGGCGGGTCCATTCCCATCGTGGGCGCCTTCCGCAACATGCTCGGCATGGACAGCCTGTTGATCGGCTTCGGCCTGCCGAATGACCGCATCCACAGCCCAAACGAAAAATATGACGTGGCGAGCTTCCATCACGGCATTCGCAGCTGGGCGCGTATCCTGGGTCGACTAAGGGCGTAGTCCACCTGGCACGGCTTTCGCAGGGCCGGTCATCGCATTGGACGGCAGACGCGCCAAACTGGCACGCGCCGCCCGGAGACCGATGGCGGGTCAAGCGGGAGAGGCCGGATGAAGCTTGCAGTCGATCAGATCCGCATCCCCTGCGTCATGATGCGGGGCGGAACGTCGCGCGGCGCGTTCTTCAACCGGAATGATCTGCCCGCCGACCCTGCCATGCGGGATGCGGTGCTGGTCGCGGCCATGGGCAGCGGCAACCCGCTGCAGGTGGACGGCATCGGCGGCGGCAATCCTCTGACCAGCAAGGTTGCGATCGTCTCCGTTTCGGAGCGGGAGGATGCCGATCTCGACTATTTGTTCGCGCAGGTGAATGTCGAGCGGGCGCAGGTGGACACCAAGCCGAACTGCGGCAACATGCTCGCCGCGGTCGGGCCTTATGCGCTGGAGGCGGGGCTCGTCGAAGCACAGTCACCGCGCACAAGCTTGCGCATCTACAATGTGAACACCGACGCGGTGATCGAGGCGATGATAGAGACGCCCGACGGTATCGCCACCTACAAGGGCGACTGCCGCATCGACGGCGTCGCGGGCACCGGCGCTCCGGTGCGTCTCAATTTCAGCGACTCGGAAGGCGCGGTCACCGGCGCGCTGCTTCCCACCGGCCATATCCGGGATGTGATCGACGGCGTCGAGACCTCTGTGGTCGACTACGCCGTCCCGGTCATGTTCGTGCGCGCGGAGGACCTGGGGCTTGACGGCAACGAACCTCCGGCGGTTCTGACCGCTAATCGCGCGGTTTTCGACCGGATGGAGGCATTGCGGCTCGAGGCGGGCCGGCGCGCCGGCCTCGGAGACGTGTCGGGATCGGTGGTGCCCAAGATCGCCGTGGTGGCCAGGCCGCGCGGCGATGGGGTGGTGCTGTCGCGCTATTTCACCCCGCGGACGGCGCATGAGAGCTATCCGGTGACCGGCGGCCTGTGCCTGGCGGTGGCCTCCTGCCTCGATGGCAGCGTGGTGCATGAGCTCGTGCGCGAGCCCGTTCGCGAGGCGGGCATCGTCGGCATCGAGCATCCCGTGGGCAAGCTCGAGATCGAGATCGAGCTCCGCCGTGCGGGCGCCAATCGCTCGCCGATCGCCCGTGCATCCCTGGTGCGCACCGCGCGGCGGCTGTTCGACGGCTTCGTCTATGTGCCGCGGCAGGTTGTCGAAGCGGTGGCGGCGCCGGTCCCCAGTGGCCTCGCTCACCAGAGCGCGTGAGGACCTGATCATGCGGAATTCCGCCTTACCCAAAGACAAAGACCTGGCCCGCACAAGCTCCGATGAAGCGTTCGCCGCAGAGCAACACCGAGCTGCGCAGGTCGCTGCGAGCCCTGGCCGACGCGCGCTGCCCTGGCGGGGGGACCGGGGCGGCACCGTGCTGATCCTCGGGAACTACCGGCCGGCCCTGACCGCCGCCAGGACGCTTGCCGCGCTCGGGTTTCAGGTGGCGGTGACCGCCAACCCCGATCAGCCCTTTGCGGAGTACTCGCGGACGGTAAGCAAGGTCTGGGATGCGCCGCCGGCGGGTGACGAGGCTTTTGCCGCGGCACTGCTGTCTTACGTCGATGCCAATCCCGATATTGTCGCGGTGATGCCGGTGAGCGAAGCCATGCTCGACCTGCTGGTGGCCAATTGGCAACCGCTGATCAGCCGCAACATACGGCTTGCCATGCCGCCGCCGGGCATTGTTCGGCAGTGCCACGACAAGACCGGCATGCTGGACATCGCCACCGTCGCCGGCCTGGATTGCCCGCCCTATGCGGTCGCGCCGGATGCAGCTGCGCTGGCGGCCACAGCTCGCCAAGTAGGCTTTCCACTGGTGGTCCGCCCGCTCACGCCAGGCACCCGCTTCGGCAAGCTCAAGGCCATCACCTTCAACAGTGCCGAAGAGCTCGACGGCTATCCGATGGCGGTGTTCGAGGCGGCCGGCCCCATGCTGCTGCAGCGCTATTTCACCGGTCGCCGCTACAACGTCTATTTCGCCGCCTTCGACGGGCGCGTGGTCGACGAGCAGCATGCGCGCATCTTCCGGTCCGACCGGGCGGATGGCAGCGGCCTGACGGTCGAGGGCGAGACCATTCCGGATGTGCCGGAGCTGTCGAAGGATGTGCACGCGCTCGCGCGCGCCCTCCGCTACACGGGGGTGGGCTGCGCCCAGTTCCTTTTCGACGAGAAGGCCCGGAGCCGCTGCTTCCTTGAGATCAACCCACGCTTTGGGGCGAATTACTCCTTCGTCGAGGCGGCCGGCATGCCGTTGACCCATCTGTGCCTGCTGTTGGCAGGATCTGATCCCGTGGTGCCGAGGCTGGCCGGGCGGGATCGCCGGAAGCGGGTCCATTTCGTCTGGAGCTACGGGGACTTCGCGGGGCTGGTCCACGAGATCATCCGGCGCCAGATCGGCCTCGGCGAGACGCTTGCCTGGGCGGTGCGGGCGATCACGGCGGCCGTCAAGGCCGATCTGCACGTGACCTGGGCCAAGGATGATCCGAAGCCCACCATTATGACATACGCGGGCCGGCTGATCCGATGGATAAAGCCTCAAGGCGCTGCGCGGAAATCTCAATAAATGATCGGGAGGGACGGGTGCCGGCAGAATGGACAATGCGGCCTGGCGGCGAGACCGGTACGGTGCTGATCCTCGGCAACTACCGGCCGGCGCTGACGGTGGCGCGCAAGCTCAAAGCCCTGGGCTACCGGGTGGCCGTCAATGCCAACAAGCAGCAGCCGCTGCTCGAGTATTCCCGCGCGGTCAGCCTGATCTGGGACGCGCCGCCGCCCAGCGACCAAGGCTTCATGGCGGCTCTGCTGTCGTTCATCGACGCCCAGGGCGATGTGGTCGCCATCATCCCGGTCAGCGAGCCCATGGTCGATGTGCTGGCCGCGAACTGGAAAGCGCTGGCAAGCCGCGAAGTTCGGCTGGCGACGCCCGCCCCGGCCATCGTTCGGCGCTGCCATGACAAGACCGGCATGCTCGACCTCGCCACAAGAGCCGGACTGGACTGCCCGCCCTATGCGGTTGCATCGAATGCCGATGTCCTGGACGCGACGGCCATACAGGTGGGCTTTCCGCTGGTGATACGGCCGCTTACCCCGGGCAGCCGCTTCGGCACGCTCAAGGCGATCACGGTTGCCAGCCGGGAAGAGCTCGCGTGCTATCCGGCCGAGCTGTTCGAGGCAGCGGGGCCGATGCTGCTGCAGCGGCATTTCAGCGGCCGCCGCTATAATGTCTATTTTGCCGCCCGCAACGGCCGGATCGTCGACGAGCAGCATGTGTGCATTCTGCGGTCGGACCGGGTGGATGGCAGCGGCCTTGCCGTCGAGGGCACGAGCATCGCGGATATCCCAGAGCTTTCGCGCGATGTCCACCGCCTGGTGCACATGCTGGACTACACTGGTATCGGTTGTGCCCAGTTCCTGTTCGACGAGACGACCCGCGCCCGCTGCTTCCTCGAGATCAATCCGCGCCTGGGCGCCAATTACGCCCTGGTGGAAGCTGCCGGCATGCCGCTCACCCGGCTCTGCCTCGCGCTTGCCGAGGCGCAGCCCGAGCACCCCGTGCCGCTCCAGCGCGAGCAAAGATCGGTCCATTTTGCCTGGACCTATGGCGATCTCGCGGGCCTGTGGCACGCCGTCACCCAAGGGGACGTGGGCCTCAAGGGCGCGCTCGCCTGGCTCGGCGATGCGATACGCGCGGGCCTCACGGCGGACATGCACATCACCTGGACGCGGGATGACCCGAAGCCGACGCTCATGACCTATATGGGCAGGCTCATGCCCCGGCTAAGGCCATGGCTGGCGCAGATCGGGCGGCGTTTCGACCGGGCGGGGCGCCCGCAAAGGTGCGCGAACGGGCAGGCGGATTTTCACCCCTGAGGGCAGGGGGGCGCCGGCGTTCAGCCGCCGGTCACCGACATGTGGCGGCTGAGCGCCGGTTTCTTGTGCCGGCGGTCGATCACGAAGTCATGCCCCTTGGGCTTGCGGGCAATGGCGGCATCGATCGCCTCATAGAGCCGCTGGTCGCCGTCGGAGGCGCGCAGGGGCGCGCGCAGATCGACCGCGTCCTCCTGGCCGAGACACATGAACAAGGTGCCGGTGCAGGTCAGCCGCACTCTGTTGCAGCTTTCGCAGAAATTGTGGGTCATGGGCGTGATGAAGCCGAGCCGCCCGCCTGTCTCGCGCACGGTCACATAGCGTGCGGGGCCGCCGGTGCGGTGGGCGGAATCTTCCAAAGTGAAGCGCTCGCGCAGGCGCGCTCTGACCAGCGAGAGCGGCAGGTACTGGTCGGTCCGGTCGCCATCGATATCGCCGAGGGGCATGGTCTCGATCAGGGTCAGGTCCATGTCCTGCCCGTGGCACCAGACCAACATGTCGGCAATCTCGTCCTCGTTGACGCCTCTGAGCGCCACCATGTTGATCTTGACCTTGAGCCCGGCGGCCCGTGCCGCGGCGATGCCGGCCATCACCTTGTCCGGGTCGCCCCAGCGGGTGATCTTGCGGAACAGGTCGGGATCGAGCGTGTCGAGCGACACGTTAATGCGCCTGACCCCACACGCATAAAGCTCGGCAGCATAGCGGCCGAGCTGGCTGCCATTGGTGGTGACCGTCAGCTCCTCGAGCGCGCCGCTGTCGAGATGCCGCTTGAGGCCGCGGAACAGGGTCATGATGTCCTTGCGCACCAGCGGCTCGCCCCCGGTGATGCGCAGCTTGCGCACGCCCTTGGCGATGAAGGCGGAGCAGATCCGGTCGAGCTCCTCCAAAGTGAGGATTTCGCGCTTGGGCAGGAAGGTCATGTTTTCCGCCATGCAGTAGACACAGCGGAAATCGCAGCGGTCGGTCACCGAAACGCGCAAATAGGTGATATGGCGGCCGAACGGGTCGACCATCTGCCTGCGCAAATCCGTTGGATGAACTGTCATCGCCTCTTGCCTGTCCGCCCCGCGCACATCATGCGGCCACCTTGACGGTGGCCTCGTGCTGAATCCTCACCCTTATATAGGTGCAGAAGCCCCGAGATCTCCAGATCCGATGCGATCAAGGAGACTTGACCTCGAAAATGGTCGGCATGTGCTGGACGAGATTGACCTTCCAGCCGTCGGGTTTGAGCCGGCGCAGCTCGCGGGGATGGATGAACTCGTCGCGGAACCAGGGGAACCGCTGGGGCGAGAACGTCTCCTTGAGCCAGTCGATCATGATCGACACGCGGGTCGAGCTGCGCACGTCCGGGTGGTAGGTCATCCAGATATCGACCGAATGGTGGAAACCGACGTCGATCGGCTGCAAGTCATCCGAGAGTACGGCAGCATAGGTCGCAAGCCCGCCGATGCCGGCGCCTTTTTCCACCGCGTGGTAATGGGCCGTGCTGGCATTGGTGCGGATGGCGACGATGCCCTCGGGATTGTCGATGCCGAGGAAGCGCGCCGCCACGCCGTCCTCCAACTGCGGCGCGCTCTGGTCCACCAGCCGATGGCGCAGAATGTCCTCGCGCGAGCGCGGCATGCCGAAGGCGGCGATATAGGCGCTGGAGGCGAAGGGGTAGATATGCAGCCGCCCCAGCTTGGTGACCTTGAGGTCGGGGTTGGTGGGCCGGGTGAACTGGATGCCGATATCCGCTTCCATGCGAAGCACGTCGGCGCTCTCCATGGCGCATTTCAGCTCGATGATCAGCTTCGGATTGGTCCGTTGCAGCTCGACCAGGCGCGGGGCGAGCCAATAGGTGCCGAGGCCCTCGGTGATCGATACGCGGACGAGGCCGGAGGGATTGGTGTCGGTTCCCTGGACGGCGCGCAGCAGCTCGTAGGAGGTCATTTCCATGCGCTTGGCATGGGAGAGGATGGCCGCGCCCGCCGGGGTGAGCTCGACCCCATCGGGCAGGCGGTCGAACAGCCGCACCTGCAGGGTCGCTTCCAGCTTGTCGATCCGCCGCACGATCGTCGAGGAGCTGATCTTGAGCCGTTCCGCAGCCTGCCTCAGCGAGCCGCTCTCGGCAGCCGCGATAAAAAGGCGCAAGTCATCCCAGTCCGGTTGTGCAGCCGGATCGGCGGGGTGGGTCAGTTCTGCAGCACGGCGCTCCATATTTTTCAGCAAGGCGCCCCTCCGAAGTATGGGTAAATCTCAATCACTTCCTGGGCTTATGCTCAGTCTATGACTTCGCTCTTAAGAGCGCACCATTATTTCCAAGCCACCTGACACGAAAAATGTCAATCACTGGTTTGGCAATAGGGGGCCGGTGCGATAGAGAGCTTCGGGGCCAGGAAGTAGGTAATGAGCGTAAATAAGCCGAGAGAGCTTGATTATCTCGACGTAAACAGCTTGCCGAAAGGCATCCAGATCCGCACTGTCCGGCAGGAAGACGTCAATGTTCTCTATCAGCTTGCAGTCCGGCATTTCGGAAATGAGATCGCCAGCTTCGATGTGGTCGAGCGGATTCTTCAGCATCATCCAGAATCCGCCTATGCGATCGGCCGGTACGACAAGACCAAGAAGTTCAAGCCGCTGGGCTATGTTGCGCTCCTGATGTTGAACCAAGAGGGGGTGAAACGACTCAAGATGGGTGAGTTCAATGCCGCAGATCCGGATTTGGCTCACCTCAGTCTACCGGGCGAGCAACCGGCAGGCATTTACGTCTGGGGCGTCGTCGCCCCGGGCAAGGCGATCGCAGGATTGCCGAAAATCATGGAAATATTGAAGCGAAAGCCTTATTGCCATGCAGACGTTTATGCAAGACCAGCGTCGGTCTCGGGACTGCATCTCATGCAGGCGCTATGTTTCGAGCGTATTTTTGATGGTGCGCGGGGCGAGAAGCCACTGTACCGTTATCGACGATTGATCAATCGCAAAGCGAGTCTTTTTGTTGTATAAACGTAAGGTGGCATGGCGGCGTAAGGCGTAAATGGAGCAGGGAATGAGCAGGTTCGGTGCCAGCTACTCCTTCAACACCTATCGGAAGAGCGGCCAACGGTCACCCTTCACGAACGAGAGGGAGATCGGGATCAAGATCGCGGATTGCATAGAGGACCTGATGAAGGTCTTCGCGATCCGCTCAGCGGTCTATCTCAGCGAGCAGGACTGCCCGTATGAGGAGGAGTTCGACGGGAACGACTTCTCGGCGTCGCATCTTCTCGGCTTCATCGGCGATGAGCCGGTCGCCTGCATGCGCATCCGCTATTTCGCAGGGTTCGCCAAGTTGGAGCGCTTTGCCGTCCGGCAAGCCTATCGCAAGTCGCGCATGGCCATCACGATGGCCAAGGCGGCGATCGAGCTGTGCCGGATGAAGGGCTACACCAAGATCTACGGCCATGCGCAGGATCCCCTGGTAAGCTTCTGGTCGCGCTTCGGCGGCAAGCCGGTGGAGCCGCGTCGCGAGCTCGTCTTCTCGGATTATCGCTATACCGAGATCGTGATCGAGGTAGAGCCCCATCCCGAGGCCCTGACGCTGGAAACGGACCCTTACGTGCTCATCCGGCCGGAAGGGCAGTGGGACAAGCCGGGCGTGCTCGACCGGTCGGTCATGCGGACGACCCCAACCGCCGCGGCAAGCTGAGCCGGCAATCAATATAACTTTTATCAGGCTTCGCAGCTCGCGGAGGCGATCTATAATCGTGCCCAGTCGAGATAGGGGCACCTGATGCAAATTGTCGATGCGGAGACTGTTCACCGGCTCCTGCGCTTCGAAGGCCTGGTCGAGGCGTTGGCCGCCAAGCATCGGCTCCCCGAGCCGTTGGATGACCGCTCGGAACTACATCATGAAGGCGAGGGCGAGACCCCGGACACGTTCTTCGTGCTGCCGGCATGGACGCCGGGGGAAGCGTTCGGCTGCAAGCTGGTCACGGTGATGCCGGCCAACCCCAGAAAACCAGCCGGCCTGCCGGCGGTGCAGGGGTCCTATATCCTGTTTGACGGCGAAACCGGCTCGCCCGCCGTGCTCATCGACGGAACGGTGCTCACCTACTACAAGACGGCTGCTGACTCCGGCCTCGGCGCCAAGCTTCTGGCCCGGCCCGATGTCGAGACCCTGCTGGTGTGCGGGGCAGGGGCGCTGGCGCCCTATCTCGTGCGTGCCCACCTGGCGGTGAGGCCCAGCCTGCGCCGGGTTCTGGTGTGGAACCGCACGCCGCGCAAGGCCCGGGCGCTTGCGGCAGAACTCTGCGGTTCCGGGGTCGCCGCGGAGGTTGCCGAGAAGCTGGATGCGGCCGTCGGTGAGGCCGATGTCATAAGTTGCGCCACGGCGGCGACCACGCCCTATATTCGCGGCGCGTGGCTCAAGCCTGGCCAACATCTCGATCTGGTGGGCAGCTTCACGCCCGCCATGCGCGAGTGCGACGATGAAGCGGTGCGGCGGTCGCGGCTCTATTGCGACTCCCGCCGCTATGGCATCGACCAGCCGGGAGACCTCGGCGAGCCTTTGCGGCGCGGCGTGATCGAACGGAGCGATATCATCGGCGACCTGTTCGATCTTTGCCAGAGCAGAGTAGAGGGGCGGAAATCGCCGGGGGAGATCACCCTGTTCAAGAACGGTGGCGGTGGCCATCTCGACCTGTTCACCGCCATGCATGTGCGGGACCGGCTGTGTCTGGTGGGTGCGGTGTAGCCATGACGAGCGGCACCGCCAATCCGGAGGCCGAGCGTGCGAAATCGGGTCCATCGGTGCCGGCCGTCGCCGCCGGCCTGCTGGCGGCGCTGGTGGGCTTTGCCAGCTCCTTCGCCGTGGTGATCGCCGGCCTGCAGGCGGTGGGCGCCTCTCAGGCCGAGGCGGCATCCGGGCTGATGGCCGTGGCGGTTGTGAAAGGCATCATCGCCGTTTTCCTAAGCCTCAACCGCCGCATGCCGATCAGCCTCGCCTGGTCGACGCCGGGGGCGGCACTGCTTGCGACCTCGGGCGCGGTGGAAGGGGGCTTTCCTGCAGCGGTCGGCGCATTCGCGGCGACGGGCCTGCTCATCATCGGTGCTGGCTTGTGGCGGCCGCTGGGGCGGGCGGTCAGCGCGATCCCGGCTCCACTCGCCAATGCGATGCTGGCGGGCGTGCTGCTGGGCCTGTGTCTGGCGCCGGTGAAGGCGGTGGGCGAGATGCCGCTGTTCGCGCTGACCATCATCGCCACCTGGGCGATCGTGGCGCGCTTCAAGCGGCTTTATGCGGTGCCGGTGGCGGTGCTGGTCACCGTCATGCTGTTGGCCTTGTCGACCGAGCTTTCAGGCGAAGCGATCGGCTCGATCTGGCCGCGGCTCGTGCCGGTGTGGCCGAGCTTCTCCCTGCCCGCCATGATCGGAATTGCCTTGCCGCTATTCATCGTGACCATGGCGTCCCAGAACATTCCCGGCATGGCGGTGCTCAACGCCAATGGCTATCGGCCCGATCCCGGCCCCCTGTTCACTTGGACCGGCATCGGCACGATGCTAGCGGCGCCGTTCGGCGGCCATGCCATGAACCTGGCCGCCATCACCGCGGCCATCTGCGCGGGGCCGGACGCCGATCCCGACCCGAAGCGGCGGTATTGGGCGGCTGTCGTGGCGGGCATCACCTATGTGGCGCTCGGCCTTTGCGCCGCGGCGGCCACCGCTTTGCTGGCCGCCTCGCCGCCGATCCTCATTCAGGCGGTGGCCGGCCTTGCCCTGCTCGGCGCCTTCGGCACGGCGCTGATGGCGGCCATGGCGGAAGCGAGAGACCGGGAGGCGGCGGTGGTCACCTTCCTCGTGACCGCTTCAGGCCTCAGCCTGTTCGGCATCAGCGGCGCATTCTGGGGCCTCGTTGCGGGTGGGGCGATCTATGGGCTGGCGCGCTGGCGTGCCCAGGCCTGAGCGGCCGAGGCTCAGGTGGCCGCCTCCGCCTCGCCCGCGCGATAGGCGCTGACTTGCCGGATCAGCACCGGCACGATCAGCAGCACGCCGAGAAGCGTGGAATAAAGCTCCGGCGCGACCAGCAGAATGGCGGCGAGCCCGAGCAGCAAGCGTTCCCAGGCCTTCAGATTGGCCAGCAGATAGCCGGACAGGGCCGCCCCCAGACAGGCGATGCCTGCCGCACAGCCGAGAAAGGCCAGACTGAAAGCCGTCCAGGTGAAGTCCTTGGTGACCAGCAGCAGCGATGGAGAGAAGACGAACACGAAGGGCACCAGCACCTTGCCCAGCCCCAGGCGGAAGGCGGTGTTGCCGGTGCGGAACGGATCGGCGCCCGCCATGCCCGCCGCCGCGTAGGCCGCCAGCGCCACCGGCGGCGTGATGTCGGCGAGCACGCCATAGTAGAACACGAAGAAGTGGGCGACGATCGGCTCGACCCCGAGCAGCCCGAGGGCAGGAGCGGCGATCGTGGCCATGATGATGTAGTTGGCGGTCGTCGGAATGCCGCAGCCCATGAGGATGCAGACAATGCCGGTCATGATCAGGGTGAACAACAGGGTCAGCGCCTTGGGGCCGAAGACGTCAGGCGGCACGATCGTGCCGAACCAGGCGGCCATGTCCGCGGCGGTGGAGGTGACGATATAGGAGATCTTGAAGCCGACGCCGGTCAGGGTCACCACGCCGACGATGATGCCCACCGTGGCCGCAGCCGCGCCCACCGCAAGGGCGTATTTCGCGCCATCCCGCAGGCCGGCCAGAATATCGCCGATGCCCATGCGATTGCGCGGATTGAGCAGGCCTACGGCGACGCACAGGGTGATCCCCCAGAACGCCGCGAGATAAGGGGTATAGCCCATCAGCAGCACCGTGAGCAGCGCGACGAGCGGGATGATGGTGGGCCAGTCCCGCTTGAGGGCGGCTTTCACGTCGGGCATCTCGTCCGGCCGCAAGCCGCGCAGGCCGTTGCGCTTGGCCTCGAAGTGCACCTGCACCAACACGCCAAGAAAATGCATGAATGCGGGCACGACCGCCGCGAGGATAATGGTCGTATATGGCAGGCCCAGGAACTCGATCATGATGAAGGCGGCGGCGCCCATGATGGGCGGCGTGATCTGGCCACCGGTCGAAGCAGCGGACTCGACCGCCGCCGCGAAGTGGCGCTTGTAACCGAGATTGATCATCGCGGGGATGGTGAGCGAGCCGACCGTGACCGTGTTGGCGACGGAGGACCCGGAGATCATGCCGAACAGGGCGGAGCCGAAGATCGACACCTTCGCCGGCCCGCCGGCAAAGCGGCCGGCTACCCAGGCGGCGCAGTCCAGGAACAGTTGCCCGAGGCCGATGCGGGTGGCGAACACGCCGAACAGCACGAAATGGAAGACATAGGTCGCCACCACCCCGAGGGCGACGCCGTAGATGCCCTGGGTGGTCATGTAGAGGTGATCGATGAGCTGAGAAACCGTGGATCCCGGATGCACGAGAATGCCCGGCATGTGCGGCCCGAACAGCGCATAGGCCATGAACAGGATGGAAATGACCGGCAACGGCCAGCCGACCGAGCGCCGGGTCGCCTCGAGCAGCAGCAGGATCAGCGCCCCCCCGAAAAACACGTCGGCCGTGGTCGGATTGCCGACCCGGAACGCCAGCTCGTCCAGCGGGATGAGCGGCACGTGGATGACCGCGAGCACCGCTAGGATCGCCAGCATCCAGTCCAGGATCGAGATGCCGAACGGCCTCAGGATGCTGGCCCGCGCCGGTTCCGTGTAGCCTCGCTTCGAGAACGGAAACACGAGGAACACCAGGGCGAGCACGAAGGAGAGGTGAATGCCGCGGTGGATCATCTCCGGGAGGAGGCCGAATCCGGCGGTGTAGTAATGAAAGATCGAGAGGGCGACGAGGGCGGCGCCTACCAGGAGGCTCGGAAACCTCGACAGCGGGCGAAAGCGGATTTCGGAGTCGAATTTCTCCTCGAGCTCGCGCGCCTTCTGCTCGTCGAGCTCCAATGGGGCGAGATGAACGTCGTCCTGGTTCGCGTTCGTCATCAAAAGTCCTTGGCTTGCCACTCTCGCGCCCCGCTGGTGTCAGCGCCCGGTCCGGCGGGCTCGAAAGTGCGGCCCAGCTTCACGAAGGGCCGCATGCCTTCCGACATGCGGCCCACGATCTGCCATGTCTGCAACGGGTTACGACCGCGCGCAGTTGCCAATCATTCCTACTGATTGAGAACGCCGGCTTCCTTGTAGAAGCGCTCGGCGCCGGGATGCAGAGGAATGCCGAGGCTGGTGGTGGCATTCTCAAGGGTGATCATCTTGCCCTTGGCGTGGCCGGCATCAAGCTCCTTGCGGGTTTCGTCGCTCCACAAGGCCTTGGTGATGTTGTAGATGAGCTCCTCGGGCTGCTTGGCGCTGGTCACCCATTGCGCGGCGACGGAGATGGTCTCGGTCTCGCCGACGCCCGCATAGGTGTCGGCAGGCACCGTATCCTTGTTGAAGAAGCTGTACTCGTTCAGCAGCTTCTCGCGGCCCTCGCCGTCGATCGGCACCAGCGTGATGCCGTGGGAGGAGGCCAGCTCGGAAATCGCGCCGGTGGGATAGCCGCCGACGAAGAAATAGGCATCCAGCGCATTGTCGCGCAGACGGTCGCCCGCCGGGCCCGGCTTCAGATATTCCGGCTGGATATCCTTCTCGGAGAGCCCATAGGCGGCCAGCACGATGCGGGCATCCACAATGGTGCCGGAACCGGGCTCGTCGATAGACACCCGCTTGCCCTTGAGGTCGGCCACGGACTTGATGTTCGCATCCTTGCGCGCAACGATGTGCACGGTTTCGGGGTAGAGCGTGGCGATGAGGCGCAGATCCTCGACCTTCGGCTTGCCCTCGTAGAGGCCGGTGCCGGTATAGGCCCAATAAGCCACGTCGGATTGGGAGAACCCGGATTCCATGCTGCCGGCCTGGATCGCGTTGATGTTGGCGACCGAGCCGTTGGACGAGACCGCGGTGGCCACCAGCCCTTCGACGCCATGGCCGCTGGTGGCCGAGATGGCGTTCGCGATGAGGCCGCCAATTGGGTAGTAGGTGCCGGCGGTTCCACCGGTTCCGATACGGAAAAAGGCGGGCGTTTGCGCAACCGCGATCGTGGCGCCGGCAACGGCCGCAGCAACCACCATAGCCAGCAGGCAACGAGATTTAGCGATGAACTTCATCAGCCTTCCCCATTTGTTCTTCATTGAGCCTATGAGCATGACGCTGCACGCCGCAATTGTCGATCCTTTATTCTCACTTCCTTATCGGCGTTTCGTATAACTTGACGCGCCGATTTCCTCAGCTGTGCACTCCAGCGATTCTCAACGGACCGGCCACAGTCCGCGCCTCTGACGCCCAGTCTCTTGACATCGGTCCAAATTTGTACATAATGTCCAAATTGGAGAACGTCATGGTGGATCATCGAGCCGCTGCGGCTGCAGCACTGGCAGAACAGCCGGACATCGACCTCAGCGTCAGGAAACAGCGCGAGGCCTTGTCTGCGCCTGCGGTCCGCCTGTTTCTTAATATGGCCGACCGCTGGCAGCTGTCGGTCGGGGATCGGCAGGTGCTCCTGGGGGGCATTGCCCGACAGACCTATCACAACTGGCAGAGCGGCCGGATTTCGGTGCTGTCGCGCGATCAACTGGAACGTGTCTCGCTGGTGCTCGGCATCTACAAGGCGCTCAAGCTGGTGTTCGCCGACGATGAAGGCGCGATGCGCTGGCTGAAGAGCCCCAACCACGACGTGCCGTTCGCCGGGCGTTCGCCGCTTGCGCACATGCTGCGCGGCGGCATGGACGATCTCTTCGCGGTGCGGCGCTATCTCGATGCGTGGCGAGGCATGAAATGACGGGTGCGGTGCGGGTGGCCCCGCTGCGCACCGCAAAGGTTGCCGCGCGCATGCACCGCTTGATCGCCAGCCGCTACCCGACCGTGGGCGTGTTCGACGATATCGCCGCCAGCGAAGAAGACCTGCGTGCGGCTTTCGCGCTGGAAGCGCTCACCAATGACCGCATGACCACCCTGACCCAGCGGCTGACCCTGTTCGAGCCCGGCGACATCGTCTCGGGCCCGACCGCGAGCCTGGTGATGGCCGCCTTCCTGCATGCGGACGACAAGGGCGGCCGTTTCACCGATGGCCGCCTCGGGGCCTGGTATGCGTCACTGGAGGTCGAGACGGCGGTGGCGGAGACCGTCTATCACTCGGAACGCCGGCTGCGTCTGTCCGAGGGTGGCTTCCCCAATGCGATCGAAATGCGCGAGCTGGTGAGCCGGGTGGATGCCAAGCTGGTGGACCTGCGCGGGCGCATGCAGGAGCGGCCCGAGCTCTACCATCCCACCGACTATTCGGCCGCGCAGGCCTTCGGGGTCGCTTTGCGCTGGCCCATACGCCAACAGATGAAGGACAGGCCCATGTCCGCACGCGAGATCGCCCAGGAGCGGGCGGGCCGGAACGGCATCGTCTATGACAGCGTCCGGCGGGAGGCGGGCACCTGCCTGTGTCTCTACAAGCCGGCGTTGGTGCAGCTGCCGGTGCTGCAAGGGGATCACTACCGCTATAGCTGGAGCGCCTCGGGCCGGCTGACCGTTGCCCGCATCAGCACGGTGGAGGCGCCGGTGGCGGGCTGAGCGGGCGGGCCGGCGGCCGGGTGGTACCAGCGACCGCAGCGTCTATTGCTTGCTTCCCAGCCGCTCCAGCACGCGATCACGGCCGATGAGCGGCAGGAGGCCGGCCAGTTCCGGCCCGTGGTCGAGCCCGGTGATCGCCCGGCGCAGCGGCATGAACAGCGCCTTGCCTTTGCGCCCGGTTGCAGCTTTCACGCCGTTCGTCCAGTCGCGCCACGTATCGGCGCCCCATGGCTCGTGCGGCAGCAGGCGTGCCGCCTCGGCGATGAAGTCGGGCTCGTCGATGTCGGGCTCGACCGGCCCCGTTACGACGCGCCACCAGTCGGCCGCCTCCGCCACGGTGGCGAGATTACCGCGCACCGCCAGCCAGAACGGCTCACCGCCGCCCACGCCTAGAGTCGCGAGCCGGTCGGCCACCGCCCTATAAGGCAGGCCATGGATCAGGCGGGCATTGAGCGCCTTGAGCTCAGCCTCGTCGAAGCGCACCGGGGCGCGCGACAGCTTGGCAAGATCGAAGCTGGCGACGAGCTCGGCCATATCCGCGTGG
The DNA here is from genome assembly GCF_005281615.1 of Rhodoligotrophos defluvii. Lineage (NCBI taxonomy): Bacteria > Pseudomonadati > Pseudomonadota > Alphaproteobacteria > Hyphomicrobiales > Rhodoligotrophaceae > Rhodoligotrophos > Rhodoligotrophos defluvii. Next base: position 217,248 of record NZ_SZZM01000008.1, read on the forward strand.
GGCTGCACCGTTTCCGAGGTGCCGAGCATGGCCGCAAGGGTGACGATCGCCATGGGCTCGATGCCGGCTTCGCGCAGGCTTTCTATGGAGAGCGCGCCGGTGCGCTTGGACAGGCCCTGGCCTTCGGCGCCGAGCAGGAGGCTGTGATGGGCGAATTCCGGCGCCTTCGCGCCTAAGGCTTCGAACAGCTGGATCTGCACGGCGGTATTGGTGACGTGGTCTTCGCCGCGGATCACGTGGGTCACGCTCTTGTCGATGTCATCGACCACGCTGGGCAGGGTGTAGAGATAGCTGCCGTCGTGGCGCACCAGCACAGGGTCGGACAGGCTGTCAAAGGCGAACGACTGATGCCCCCGGATATGGTCATCCCACTCGACCCGCCGGTCGTCCAGCAGGAAGCGCCAGTGCGGCCGGCGGCCCTCCGCTTCAAGACTTGCCCTTTCCTCCGCCGAAAGCTCGAGCGCGCTGCGGTCATAGACCGGCGGTAGGCCGCGGGCCAGCTGCCGCTTGCGCTTGCGTTCGAGCTCGTCCGGCGTCTCGTAGCAGGCATAGAGCCGGCCGGCTGCCCGGAGCTGGTCGGCGGCTTCGTCATAACGGGCCAGCCGGTCCGACTGGCGGAACACCGTATCCGGCTGGAGGCCGAGCCAGGTGAGATCCTCCTCGATGCCGCGGGCGAAAGCCTCGGTCGAGCGGGCGGTGTCGGTGTCGTCGAGGCGCAGCAGAAATTCGCCACCGGTCTTGCGCGCGAACAGCCAGTTGAGCACCGCGGTGCGGGCATTGCCGATATGAATCCGGCCAGTCGGGCTCGGCGCAAAGCGCACCCTGGTTGCCATGGTGATCAGCCTCGATCGCGAAAATGATTGGTGATGGGATAGCGCCGGTCCCGGCCAAAATTACGGCGGGTGAGCTTGACGCCGGGGGCGGCCTGGCGCCGCTTGTATTCGGCGCGATAAAGCATCTGCTCCACCCGCTCCACCATGGCGCGGTCAAAGCCGCGGGCGGTGATCTCCTCGACGGACGCATCCTCCTCCACCAGCCCGCGCAGAATGGCATCGAGCACGGGGTAAGGCGGCAGGCTGTCTTCGTCCTTCTGGCCGGGCCTCAGCTCGGCCGTCGGCGCCTTGGTGATGATCCGTTCCGGGATCACGCGGCCCTCCGGACCCTTGCAGCCCTTCGGCCGCCGCTGATTGCGCAGCCTCGCCAGGGCGAACACGTCGGTCTTGTAGATGTCCTTGATCGGGTTGAAGCCGCCGTTCATGTCGCCGTACAACGTGGCATAGCCAACCGATACCTCGGATTTGTTGCCGGTGGTGACCAACATCGGCCCGCGCGCGTTGGAGATTGCCATGAGCAAGAGGCCGCGCATTCGCGACTGGATATTCTCTTCTGCAAGACCGGACGGATGGCCGTCGAGTACCGGCGCGAGCGTCTGGTCGGCGGCGGCAACCGCATCATCGATCGGCAGCGCCTGATAGCCGACCCCGAGCAGGCGGGCACAGGCTTCCGCATCCTCCAGGCTGGTGCGGCTGGTGTGGCGGTAGGGCAGCATCACGCAACTGACCCGGTCTGCCCCGAGCGCATCCACTGCGATGGCCGCACAGAGCGCGCTGTCGATGCCGCCGGACAAGCCGAGCACCACGCCGGGAAAGCCATTCTTGCGTACATAATCGCCCAGGCCGAGGACGCAGGCCAGATAGATCCCCTCGAGACCCTCCTCGATCAAGGCCCGTTCGGCGGCAGCGCACCGCCATTCATCCCCCTGACGCCGCCAGCGGGTGAGGGTGATGCGCTCTTCCCAGCCCGGGAGCTGCACGGCGAGGCTGCGGTCAGCATTGAGCACGAAGGAGGCGCCGTCGAACACCAGCTCGTCCTGTCCGCCGAGCTGGTTGACATAGGCCAGAGGCAGGCCGGTCTCCGTCACCCGCGCCACGGCCTGCTGCATGCGAAAATCGTGCTTTCCGGCCTCGAAGGGCGAACCATTCGGCACCAGCAGGATCTCGGCCCCGGCCTCCTGCAGGCATTCGCAGGCTTCCTCGGTCCAGATGTCCTCGCAGATCGGCAGGCCCAGGCGAATGCCGCGGAAGTTCACCGGCCCCGGCGCCGGCCCTGCCGCAAAGACACGCTTCTCGTCGAACACACCGTAATTGGGCAGATTGTGCTTATAGCGCACGGTGACGATCCGCCCGGCGTCGAGCAACGCGACCGCATTGTACACATGGCCGTTCTGGCGCCACGGGGTGCCGATCACCACACCGGGGCCGCCGTCGGCCGTGTCGGCCGCCAAGGCCTCGACCGCGCGCAGCGATTGCGCGGCGAAGGACGGCTTTGCCGCGAGGTCCTCGGGCGGGTAGCCGCAGATGAACAGCTCGCTGAAGACCACGAGGTCCGCGCCCGCCGCCGCTGCTTCGGCCCGGGCGTGGCGGGCGCGCTTCAGGTTCTCCTCAATGGCGCCCACGACGGGGTTGAGCTGGGCGAGCGCTATGGCGATCTCGTCGGGCATGGTGCTCTCTTACCCCCGGCACTTTCCGGGAGCAATGCTCCGCACTGCGGCGCGGCCTTGTTTCAACGGCCTGTTAGGAAATCATGCGCAGAGTTCTGCTACCGATGTGAGATCGGAGTGCGCGCCCGGAGGATTGAGTATGCGCTGGCAAGATCAACGTCGCAGCACCAACGTCGACGACGAGCGCGGGGCCGGTGGGGGCTTGGGCGACGGTAGTGGCGGGGGAATGCGTATTCCCGTGGGCGGGCGAGGCGGCATCGGCCTCGTGGGCCTGGTGGTGGTGCTCGGCCTGTCTTATTTCCTGGGCGTCGACCCCCGGGTGCTGCTTGACGGCATGAACAACGGCAGCGTGGCCACCGGCCCGCAGCAGACGACCGGGCAGGGCACCCAGACCGCGGGCGAGACCAACGACCAGATGAAGGATTTCGTCTCCGCGGTGCTGGGCAGCACGGAAGACACCTGGAGCCGCATCCTGCCGACCCTGGGCGTCCAGTATACGGATCCGACCCTGGTGCTGTTCAGCGGCGGCATCCAGTCGGCCTGCGGCTATGCCCAGACGGCCATGGGGCCATTCTACTGCCCGGGCGATCAGAAGGTGTATATCGACTTGTCCTTCTACAAGGAACTCCGGGACAGGCTCGGCGCGCCGGGCGATTTCGCCCAGGCCTATGTGATCGCCCATGAGGTTGGCCATCACGTGCAGACGCTCCTGGGCATAACGCAGAAAGTCGATTCCCTTCGCAGCCAGCTCAGCGAAGAACAGCAGAACCAGCTTTCGATCCGGGTCGAGCTGCAGGCGGACTGCTTCGCCGGGGTATGGGCGAATCAGGCCAATCAGCAGACGCACCTGCTGGACCAGGGCGACGTGGAGGAGGGGCTGAACGCCGCTGCTGCGGTCGGCGACGACCGGCTCCAGGAGGAATCCCAGGGCTATGTGGTGCCGGAGTCCTTCACCCATGGCACGTCCGAGCAACGCGTCCGCTGGTTCCGCAAGGGCCTGAGCACCGGCGACCCCCGTCAGTGCGATACCTTCAGCGCCAACCCGCTGTAGGCCGGCTCACAACCCATTATCGACGAGGAACCCTTCGAGGGCCGCGTTGAACACGGTCGGCCGCTCGAAGGGCAGCATGTGGCCCGCGCCCGGCACCATCACATAAATCCCTTGCGGGATCCTCCGCGCCATCTTCTCCGAGACCACCGGCGGCGATGCCTTGTCGTGCTCGCCGACGATGACCAGGGTGGGGCAGCCGATCGCGCCCAATGTGGCGCGCGCATCGAAGGTGGTGAGCAGGTTTATATAGGCGCGGTATGTCTCGGGCGGTGTGGCCGCCAGAGCCTTCTCCGTCAAGGCCACGCAGTCGAGGTCCGGATCTTCCCCGACCATGGCTGCGGTGGCGGGGCCTGCGAAATCCGCCATGGGGATGCCGCGGTCGAGCGGCTCCAGGCGCTCGCGGATGAACTGCTGCTGGAACGCGCCTTTCGGATCGCCGAAGGCCGGGCTTGTGGACACCAGGGCAAGCCCCGCCACGCGCTCCGGTGCCCGGGCGACAACGGTCTGCGCCAGCATGCCGCCCAAGGAATGGCCCACCAGCACCGCCCGTTTGATCTGCGCCGCATCGAGATCGGCGAGCAGGGCCTCGGCCAGCGCCGGGAAGGTGAGGGGGTGAAGCAGTGGCTTGCCCTTGCAGCCCGGCGCGTCCCAAGCCAGCACGTTGCGCTCGCGCGCGAAATGCTGCTCTTGGCGAAACCAGATCTCGCCTGCACCGCCAAGGCCGTGGATGAACACCAGCGCCGACTTCATGGACAGAACTCTCCCGGACCCTTAAATGACGTTCAGAAGGAACAGCACGTTCAGGGCGTGACATGTCGCGGCGCGAGAGGCAAGCCTCATGAAGATCACTTTCGTGGTCGCCGTTGCCGAGAACGGCGTCATCGGAGCGCGGGGCGGCCTGCCGTGGCACCTGCCATCGGACCTCAGGCGGTTTCGCAAGATCACCATCGGCAAGCCGGTGATCATGGGGCGCAGGACTTACGAGTCCATCGGCCGGCCGCTGCCTGGCCGCGACAATATCGTGATCACCCAGTCCGAGACCTTCGCGCCGGAAGGGGTCTATGTGGTGCGCTCGACGGAGGCGGCGCTGCGGCTGGGCGCGGCCAAGGCGATGGAGCGGGGAGTGAGCGAGATAGCGGTGATCGGCGGCTCGGCCATCTTCCGTGACATGCTGCCTTTGGCCGATCGTATCTATCTGACCCGGGTGCATGATTCTCCCCCCGGCGATGTCCATTTCCCCGACCTGCCACGCAACCAGTGGCGCGAGGTGGAGCGGCAAAGCTTCACGGCGGAAGAGGGGGAAAGTGCCGATACGACGCTGATCGTCCTGGAGCGGCTGGCCACGGGCGCGCAATAGCTTTACGTGAGCCGCGTCCGATGGCAGAGCGATCAGGACTTGGCCGCCAGGCACGTTCACTTGCGCGGCGGCGCGGCATGAAAGGCTTGATATGACCAGAGACGCAGCGGTTTACCGGTCGGTGCTGGACGAGATCGGCAATACGCCGATGCATGAGGTAACTCGGCTCGACACGGGTAAATGCCGGCTGTTGCTGAAGCTCGAGAACCAGAATCCGGGCGGATCCATCAAGGACCGCATCGGCCGCTCCATGATCGAGGCCGCCGAGCGCTCCGGCGCGCTCAAGCCGGGCGGCACCCTCATCGAGGCCACCGCCGGCAATACCGGGCTGGGGCTGGCCCTCGTGGCGGCTCAGAAGGGCTACCGCCTCGTGCTGGTGGTGCCGGACAAGATGGCCCAGGAGAAGATCTTCCATCTGCGCGCCATGGGCGCGGAAGTCATCAATACCCGCTCGGACGTGGGCAAGGGCCACCCCGAATACTACCAGGACATGGCAGCGCGGCTTGCGGCGGAAAACGGGTGGTTCTACGTGAACCAGTTCGAGAACCCGGCCAATCCCGCCGCGCACGAGGCCACCACCGGGCCCGAGATCCTGGCCCAATGCCGGCAGGCCGGCGTGGTGCCCGATGCGATCGTGTGCGGTGTCGGCTCCGGCGGCACGGTGACCGGCCTTTCCCGCTATTTCGCCAAGCACAATCCGGCAACCACCTTCGTGCTGGCCGACCCGGTGGGCTCAATCCTTGCCCATTATGTCGAGACGGGGGAGGTGAGCACCGAGCTCGGATCGTGGCTGGTCGAGGGCATCGGCGAGGATTTCATCCCGCCGATCGCCGACCTTTCGCGGGTTTCCAAGGCCTATTCCATTAGCGACGCCGAGTCGCTGCGCACCGCGCGCGACCTGCTGCGGGCGGAAGGCATTCTCGCCGGCTCGTCCACCGGCACCCTCCTGGCCGCCGCCTTGCGCTATTGCCGAGAGCAGACCGAACCGAAGGTGGTGATCACCCTGGTCTGCGACAGCGGCAATAAGTATTTGTCCAAGATGTACAACGACTTCTGGATGTTGGATCACGGACTGCTCGAACTTTCCCAGACCGGCGATCTCACCGATCTCATCGCAAGGAAACATGCAGAGCAGCAGACGGTCACCGTGAGCCCGCAGACACCTCTGACCCAGGCCTATCGGCAGATGAAGCTACACGAGATCTCGCAGCTGCCGGTGCTGGAAGAAGGGCAGCTGGTGGGGCTGCTGGACGAAGAGGACCTGCTGAGCCACGTCTGGCGCAACCGCGGGGCCTTCACCGGCCATGTGAGGGACGCGATGACGACAGGCCTCGTCAAGGTCGAGGCATCGGACAGTCTGGAACAGGTGCTCAACATTCTGGAGCGGGGCATGGTGGCGCCAGTCATGCGCGAGGGCGTGTTTCAGGGCCTGATCACCAAGATCGATATTCTGAACCACCTGCGCCTGCACGCCAACCGCTGAGAACCGAGATGCCGGCAAGCGTGCCCTTGTGGCCCTGGATGCCCCAGTCAAGCTGGGGCATGACGGATTTGCCTTGAACTCCAGGACCTTACGTGATCACCGGGCTTGACTCGGTGATCCAGGGCTAGTGAGGATGGTCGCGCCGTGCGGCCCGCGGTGCTCGGCTCAAGGCTCGACATGACGATTAGGCTTATGCTCCAATGGTTTGGATCGACGCCCGGTCCAGACAAGACAGCCCAGGTGTTGCGGAGGACAGGGCAGCTCGCCGCTTGCGGCGTCATCGCTTGCGCCTTATGAGGCTTGGCGAGAACACAGATACGAGAGGCACCGGTGTCCACTTCCTCCAATCGCCAGGGCTTTGCCACACGCGCGATCCATGCCGGCCAGGCGCCGGACCCGTCCACCGGCGCGATCATGACGCCGATCTTCGCCAGCTCCACCTTCGTCCAGCAGAGCCCCGGCGTTCACAAGGGCTATGAGTATTCCCGCTCCGGCAACCCCACCCGCAAGGCGCTCGAAGACTGCATCGCGGACCTGGAGAACGGCGCTGCCGGCTATGCCTTCGCCTCGGGCCTGGCGGCATCGAGCACGGTGCTGGAGCTGCTCGATGCCGGCGACCACGTGATCGCGGGCGATGATCTCTATGGCGGCAGTTACCGGCTGCTCGAGAACGTGCGCAAGCGCAGCGCCGGCATCACCACCAGTTTCGTGGATGTCTCCAACATCGATGCGGTGGCAGCCGCGATCACGCCGAAGACGCGCATGATCTGGGTGGAGACGCCCACCAACCCGCTGCTGCGCATCGTCGATCTTTCGGCGATCGCTCAGCTTGCCCGCAAGCACGGCGTGATCTCGGTTGCCGACAACACCTTCGCCTCGCCTTATCTGCAGCGGCCGATCGACCATGGCATCGACATCGTGGTCCACTCCGCAACCAAGTACCTCAACGGCCATTCCGACGTGGTGGGCGGCATTGCGGTGGTCTCCGGCAATAGCCCGCAGGGCGACCTGCGGCAGCGGCTCGCTTATCTGCAGAATGCGGTGGGCGGGGTGATGGCGCCGTTCGATGCCTTCATGGTCCTGCGCTCACTCAAGACCCTGCCACTGCGCATGGAGCGCCACTGCGAGAACGCGATGATCATCGCCCATTATCTCGCCCAGCATCCGAAGGTGAGCCACGTCTATTACCCCGGGCTCAAGCAGCATCCCGGCCATGACATCGCCACGCGCCAGATGCGGGCCTATGGCGGCATGGTCACCGCCGTGCTCAAGGGCGACCTTGCCGATGCGCGGCGGTTCCTCGAGCGCACCCAGCTCTTCGCCTTGGCGGAAAGCCTGGGCGGCGTCGAAAGCCTGATCGAGCACCCCGCCATCATGACCCATGCGTCGATCCCGGCGGAGATCCGCAAGCAGCTCGGCATTCTGGATGGGCTGGTGCGCCTGTCGGTGGGTGTCGAGGATGCGGACGACCTCATTCGCGACTTGGAACAGGCGCTGGCCTGATCAAGCAGGCTCCGGTTCGCTTGCAGCCGCCCCGGCCGTGTCCAGGATGAGCTGGCCCAAGGCCGTGAAATCCGCGGCGCGTGGCGAGCTTCTTCGCCACACGAGCCCCAGGCCGCGGCGCGGAACCGGCGCGCTGAACGGCCGCAAGGCGATGCCGCTGCAGGCGCCAGCCTCTCTCGTCACGGCGAGCTGGGGCAGCAGGGTCACACCGTAGCCATTCGCCACCATCTGCATAAGGGTTGCGAGATTGGTCGCGCCGAGCCCGTCCACCCCGTGCACATCCATGCGCTGGCAGAAGGCGACCGTCTGATCGCGCAGACAATGGCCCTGCTCCAGCAGGAGGATGCGTTCGCTGCGCAAAGCGAGGGGATCGATGATCTCGAAAGCGCAGAGCGGATGCCGCTCCGGCAGCGCCAGCACGAACGGGTCGTCGAACAGCGGCATCTCGGCCATGCCCTCTGCGCCCGAGGGCAGCGCGAGCAGGGCCAGGTCGATCCGCGCCTGCTGCAATTCGGTCAGCAGCGCCGCGGTCTGAGTTTCATGCAGGGTGAGGGTCAGCTGTGGAAATTCCTCCCGGAGCCGGGGCAAGATTCGGGGCAGCAGATAGGGCGCCACGGATGGGATCACGCCCAGGCGCAGGCTGCCGACCAGGGCCTGGTCGCTGCGGCGGGCCTGGTCCACGAGGTCGTTCACCGCCATGACGATGGCCCGCGCTCGCGCCACGATTTCGAGCCCGCGGGGGGTGAACACGATCTCGCGCGGCAACCGTTCCACCAGCGCTACGCCCAATTCGGCCTCGAGCGCAGCAATCTGCATGGACAGGGCCGGCTGCGAGACATGGCAAGCCTCGGCTGCCCGGCCGAAATGGCGGTGGCTCTCCAATGCGTCCAGGTATCTGAGCTGCTTTAGGCTGACCATGATCAGCTAATCTTATCGACCCTTTCGGATTTCGCAATTGGACCTGATCGCGCATTGCTCTTTAGAACTAGAACGGGACAAAAAAGGGAGCAGAAGACCATGGCGGAGCGTCCAACACTGACCACGACGGCCGGCGCGCCGATCGCGGACAACCAGAATTCACTGAGCGCAGGCGAGCGCGGCCCCCTGCTGATGCAGGACTATCAGCTCATCGAGAAGCTGGCCCATCAGAACCGCGAGCGCATTCCGGAGCGCACGGTGCATGCCAAGGGGTGGGGCGCCTACGGCACCCTCACCATCACCAATGATATCACCCGCTATACCAGGGCAGCCGTCTTCTCGCAGGTGGGCAAGCAGACCCCCATGCTGGCCCGCTTCTCGACCGTGGCAGGCGAACTCGGCGCGGCCGACCATGAGCGCGACGTGCGCGGCTTTGCCCTGAAATTCTACACGGAAGAGGGAAACTGGGACCTGGTCGGCAACAACACGCCCGTGTTCTTCGTGCGCGACCCCTACAAGTTCCCCGATTTCATCCACACCCAAAAGCGGCATCCCAAGACCAACCTGCGGTCGGCCACCGCCATGTGGGACTTCTGGTCGCTCTCGCCGGAAAGCCTGCATCAGGTGACGATCCTGTTCTCCGACCGCGGCATTCCGCAGAGCCCGCGCTTCATGCACGGCTTCGGCTCGCATACCTTCTCGTTCATCAATGCGGATAACGAGCGCTTTTGGGTCAAATTCCACTTCAAGACCCAGCAGGGCATCCGCAATCACACCAATGCGGAGGCCGAGGCGATCATCGGCAAGTCGCGCGAGTCCTACCAGGAGGATCTGTTCAACGCGATCGAGGCCAAGGACTTTCCGCGCTGGACCATGTATGTGCAGATCATGCCGGAGCTGGATGCGGAAAAGACCTGGTACAACCCGTTCGACCTCACCAAAGTCTGGCCGCACGGGGATTATCCGCTGATCGAGGTTGGGGTGATGGAGCTCAACCGCAACCCCGAGAACTATTTCGCCGAGATCGAGCAGGCGGCCTTCTCGCCCTCGAACATCGTGCCGGGCATCGGCTTCTCGCCGGACAAAATGCTGCAGGCGCGCATCTTCTCCTATGCGGACGCCCATCGCTACCGCCTCGGCACCCATTACGAGCACCTGCCGGTGAACCGGGCCCGCTGCCCCGTCCATCACTATCACAAGGATGGGCCGATGCGGTTCTTCACCGACACCAACCCTAACCCGGATGCCTATTACGAGCCGAATTCCTTCGGCGGGCCGGTGGAGAACAAGCGGTTCGCCGAGCCGCCGCTGCGGATCTCGGGCGATGCCGACCGCTACAACCACCGGGTGGGCAACGACGATTATACCCAGCCCGGCAATCTGTTCCGCCTGTTCAGCCCGGAGGAGCGGCAGCGTCTGTTCGACAATCTCGCCGCCGCGATGCAGGGCGTGCCAGAGGAGATCCTCAAGCGGCAGATTGTCCATTGCTACCGGGCCGATCCCGCATATGGCGAGGGCCTGGCCAAGCGGCTGGGCATCGATATCAGCGGGCTTGGGCTGGCACAGGCGGCCGAATAGCACAATTCCGAGGCTTTGCGCGTTGGGGGCGCTCCGGCGCCCCCAATTGCTTTCGGCGGCAGGATGGCCCGGCACAGCTTGCGGCCGGGCCGGTCGGCTGTCACAATCGGATCGATCCCGGTCACGAAAGACTTATGGGCCGGAGGGCGTCGATGCGGGTCTGTCCCATAGACTTAGCCACGCCGTTCCCCTATACCAACACAGCGCATCTGCATGTGTTTTCAAGATGTTTGTCATTTAGCAGGAAGGGTTAGAAACGGATGCCTTGGAGCAATCAAGGCGGTGGCTGGCAGGGCGGCGGACGGGGACCCTGGGGGCAGGGGCCCCAAGGGGGCGGACCGCGCAATACCCCACCGGACCTGGAAGAGATCCTGAAGCGAGGCCAGGACCGGCTGCGGAGCATTCTGCCGGGCGGGGGTGGTGGCGGCTCCAACAAGCTGGTCGTCTTCGCGGTCATCGCTGCGCTGATCGGCGTCTATCTCTGGAACGCGGCCTACCGCGTGCAGCCGGACCAGGTCGGTGTCGAACTCCTGTTCGGCAAGGCCAAGCCCGGCGAGACCACGCCCGGCCTCCACTTCATCTTCTGGCCTTTCGAGACGGTCGAGACCGTGCCGGCCCTTCGCACCAACCAGATGCGCATAGGCTCCCTGCAGCCGGGCCGCAACGACGACGCCGGCCTCATGCTCACCGGCGACCAGAATATCGTCGATATCGGTTTCACGGTGATCTGGCGGATCAGCAATCCCCGCCAGTATCTCTTCGACATTTCCCGGCCCGAGCTGCTCGTGCGCGTGGTGGCTGAAAGCGCCATGCGCGACGTGGTGGGGCAGACCGCGGCCGAGGTCGTGCGCACCACCGGGCGCGGCGAGGTGCAGGAAGCAGTCCTCAGGCTGATGCAGAGCACCCTCGACAGCTATGACGCCGGCATTCAGCTGCTCAGCGTCAATATCGAACGCGCCGATCCGCCGACGGCCGTGTCCGATGCCTTCGAAGAGGTGCAGCGGGCCAAGCAGGACCAGGAGCGATTCATCGAGGACGCGCAGAAATATGCCAACCGCCGCTTGGGCGAGGCGCGCGGCGAGGCCGCCCGTATCCGGGAGGAAGCCGAGGGCTACAAGGGACGGGTGATCGCGGAGGCCGAGGGCTCCTCGGAGCGATTCGTGCAGATCTACAACGAATATGCCAAGGCCGAGGACGTGACCCGTCGGCGGCTGTATCTGGAGACCATGGAGGCAGTGCTGGGCGATTCCAACAAGGTGATCCTGGACGAGCAGGCAGGCCAGGGCGTGCTGCCTTACCTGCCGCTGCCCGAGCTGCAACAGCGCAGGGCCCAGCCGGGCGCTTCCGCCAACACGGGAGCCGCCCAATGAACCCCAGCATCCGCAACGCAGTCCTGATCGTCATAGCGGCATTGGCGCTGCTGGCCTATATGGCGACGTTCATCGTCGACGAGCGCCAACGCGCCCTGGTGGTCCAGTTCGGCGAGATCAAGCGCGAGATCGACGAGCCGGGGCTCTATTTCAAGATCCCGCTCATCGAGAGCGTGGTCTACATTCCCCGCCCGCTGCAGTTCTTCGAGAGCAACGACAAGCGGGTGCAGGTGGTGGACGGCCGCCGCTATCTGGTCGACACCATCACCATGTACCGCATCGACAACGCCCGCCGCTATCGCGAGGCGGTGGAAGCCAATCAGCAGAATGCGGAGGACCGGCTCGAGACGTCTCTCGATGCGGCGCTGCGCGCCACCTATGGCAAGCGCTCCTTCGATGCGGCCTTGAGCCAGGAGCGCGAGCAGATGATGCGCGAGATCCGCGATGCCCTGATCCCGAGCGCGCGCGAGATCGGCATCCAGATCGTCGATGTGCGGATCCGCCGCACCGACCTCCTGCCGGAAGTCATGCAGAGCACCTATGACCGCATGAGCGCCGAGCGCCTGGCCGAGGCCGAGCAGATCCGCGCCGTCGGCACGGAGCGCAGCCTGCAGATTCGCGCCCAGGCGGACCGCACCGCGGTGATCCTCGTCTCGGAGGCCCAGCGGGATGGTGAAATCACCCGCGGTGATGCGGATGCCGAGCGTAGCCGGATCTATGCGGAAGCCTATGGCCGCGCGCCGGAGTTCTTCGCGTTCTGGCGGTCGCTGGAGGCGTATCGGAAGAGCCTGCAAGGCAACAACACCACACTCGTGTTGCGGCCCGATTCCGAGTTCTTCTCCTTCTTCAACGACGCCGGTGGAGGGGCCAACCGGCCGCAAAACGGGTCAAACCGGGGCGCGCCGCTGGCGGCACCCTCTGCCTCTGCGGAGCCGGCCCCGGCAAACCGGCCGCAAGCGCGGCCTACGCTTCCCATTCAGCCGCAATAGGTATGAAATCCCGGTGCATCATCACCGCGAGTGAATTATCTATGTTCCCATGAGCCGGTAGGCACTTCTTCCGGCTCATGCTCGTGGCTGGAAGCGTCAGGGCTGCGATGGGTGGCGCCCAGAGGAACAACGAAACATCCGCTTTGAGGAAACGAGGTAGCAGAAATGCCGATGGGACGAAGGTTCTTAGCCGAGATCGGAGACGCTCATCGGCGGACATTTCGATCGGCGGTCGCGGCGGTCATCATGGTTCTCGCCGTGGCCAACGTGCCAGCCGAGGCGGCTGGACCGCAATCGGTGGCAGATCTCGCGGAGCGCCTGTCGGGCGCGGTCGTCAACATTTCGACCACCCAGAAGCTCGAAGGGCGGGAAGCGGTGCCCATGCCCGACCTGCCGCCGAACTCTCCCTTCCGGGAGTTCTTCGAGGAGTTCTTCAACCGGCAGCAGCCGAACGGGTTGCCTGAGCGCGAGCGTCAGGCGAGCTCCCTGGGTTCCGGGTTCGTGATCGATCCGGAAGGCTACGTGGTGACCAACAACCACGTGATCACCGGCGCGGACAAGATCCAGGTCAATTTCGCCGACGGGCGCAACCTCGACGCCGAGGTGGTGGGCCGCGACTCCAAGACCGACCTGGCGCTGCTGCGCGTCAAGCCGACGAGCCCACTCCAGGCGGTGGAGCTCGGCGATTCGGACAGAGTGCGGGTGGGCGACTGGGTCATGGCCATCGGCAATCCTTTCGGCCTCGGGGGCTCGGTTACCTTGGGCATCGTCTCGGCGCGCAACCGCGACATCAGGGCCGGGCCCTATGACGACTTCATCCAGACGGATGCCGCCATAAACCGAGGCAATTCCGGCGGTCCGCTGTTCGATATGGAAGGCAGGGTGATCGGCATCAACAGCGCCATCATCTCGCCGACCGGCGGCTCGATCGGCATTGGCTTCGCTATCCCGTCCAGCACCGCCAAGAGCGTGCTGGCACAGCTGCGGGCCTATGGCGAAGTGCGCCGCGGCTGGCTGGGCGTGCGGATCCAGACGGTGACGGACGAGATCGCGGAGAGCCTCGGGCTGAGCAACAGCGAGGGGGCTCTGGTCGCCGAGGTGACGCCGGGCGGCCCCGCCGCCGCTGCCGGAATCGAGGCGGGCGACGTCATCCTCGAGTTCGACGGAAAGCCGGTGACGGCCATGCGCAACCTGCCGCGCATCGTCGCCAATACGGAGATCAACAAGCAGGTCCCGGTCGTTGTCATGCGCAATGGCGAGCGCAAGACCATCAATGTGGTCGTCGGGGACCTGAACCAAGGGGAGCCCGATCAGGCCACGGACGATGAAGCGGAGGAGCCTGAGGATACGCCGGCGCCCCAGTCGGAATCGGTCGCCTCGCTTGGCCTCGAGCTCGGCGTGCTCACCGACGAGCTGCGCGATCAATACCAGATCAAGGAGAACGTGAACGGGGTGGTGGTGACGGAAGTCACGCCGGGAGGCCCCGCTGCCGAAAAGAGGCTGCAGCCGGGCGACGTCATCGTCGAGGTCGGGCAGCGCGAGGTGCAGACGCCGGAAGAGGTGGCGCAACGGGTGGCCGAAATCGCCAAGAGCGGCCGCAAGTCGGTGCTGCTGCTGGTTTCCAATGCGCAGGGCGAGCCGCGTTTCCTAGGGCTGCGGATCGAAACGGACGCCGTGCCGAAGCAGTGATGCAGCCGGCGCTGGCCGGGCACATTGGTCCCCATAACAGACATATGTGCTGCGGGGGCCATCGAGAGCATGATCATGCTCGAACAGGGATTGGAGCGGGATGGCGATTCAGCGATCCGTCATCCTGCTCGAGAGATGCCGCCGACCAAGCCAGGAGTGGCATCAGCCGGGTCGAGGGGGCTATGAGGCTCTACCATTTCTTTCGCAGTTCAGCGGCGTACAGGATTCGTATCGCCCTCAATCTCAAGGGGGTGGAGCGGGAGCAGGTGCCGGTGGACCTTCTGGCCGGCGAGCAGAGCCTTCCTGGATACCGCGAGGCCAACCCGCAGGGCATGGTGCCGGCGCTTGATATCGGCCACGGCGCGCCCCTGACCCAATCGCTGGCCATCCTGGAATATCTGGAGGAACGCTTTCCCGAGCCGCCGATGCTGCCGCGCAGTGCCGAGGAGCGGGCCAGGGTGCGGGCCATGGCCCAGATCGTGGTCAGCGACATCCACCCGCTGGTGACGCTGCGGGTCATGCGCCAGCTTTCGGAGCAGTTCCAGGCAAGCCAGGCGGCTGTCGACGCATGGCTCCGGCATTGGATGCATGAAGGCTTCACCGCGCTCGAGCAGATGATTGGCGATGATGGCCATTGCTTCGGCGGACGCACGACGCTGGCCGATGTCTGCCTGGTGCCGCAGGTGGTGTCCGCGCGCCATTTCGGTGTGCCGCTCGATCCGTTCCCGCGCGTATGCAAGGTGGCCGACCTCTGCGGCAGCCTGCCGGCCTTCGCCATGGCCCATCCTTCCCGGCAGCCGGAGGCCGGCCACCAATGATGGTGGCCGCCGGCGTCCGCTATTGCGCCCAGAAGATGCAGTAGGACTTGCCGGTCTGGGTCTCGGCCCAGCTGCCGCCGAACATGGCGCATCCGAACTCGCTGCGCGGGTTGCCCAGCAGTTGCGGCGAGGAGAAGACGAGGGCGCCATAAAGCGCGCCCATCACCAGCAGGAAGCCGCCGAGGACGAACAGGAACACCTCGCGCCGCCGCAATTCGAGCCTGAGCCGCCGCAGCTCGGCCGTTGTCATGGCGGAGCCTTCCAGGCGCCGCGTAAACTCACGCCATTCGGCCCGCACCTTGTCGAGGCGGCGCGTGCCCATGAGCGCACCCCGCTCGGCAGCCTCGGAAAGCCGCCGCAGTTCGAGTTCGTCCAGCTCGCTCGTATCATCGCCGTGCGCCCAATCGGAGAACAGCTGCTGTTCCGGCGCCCCGTCGGGCACGGCGCTGCGGCTCTCGACGCCGCGCAATTCGGCGCGGCTGGCCCCCATGCGCTGCTCAAGGTGGTCGTCGGCATAGGTCAGGTGCTGCGCCAAAGTATGGCCAGCTGCGGCGTTGATGCGTCCGGCAGTGTCGGCGACCCGCGCGCCCGGTCCGCGATTCTGCTGCTCGGCTGCTGGAATTTCATCAGGCCGGCGGCGCAGGGCCTGCTCTCCCAATGAGTCCATCTCGCCCGCCTCCTCAAATGTGGCCATCCTCATCATTGTCACTGACATGTCCACCCCTCCACAGATCACGCCATAGAACCTGACGCCGCTCGACAGAATCGCGCCCTCTTGGAGGCAACCTTACCGCTTGATGGCGTTTTCGCAATTTAAAAGTGCGCAAATTTAGGCAACTCTACCATAGGTGTTAATATTGTGGACAAGCCATGGCGCCCGGACAACGGGCCAGCGGCCTTCAGGGGAGGGTTGGCTTTGCTTTTACGGGAAATAGTCGGCGAGGGCCTCGAGCTTCAAGGTCCACACGGCGCCGAGCTGCCAGTTTCCGGATGCCTCGTCGGCTTTGCCGCTCGTCGCGCGGGAGCCGCGCAGGGAAATCGAGGAGCGCGGCCAATTGTATCGGTAATCGAGCACGGTTTCCTGGTCGTCCGCGCTAGCGGCGCCGGCCAGCACTTGCCGGTGTACCCGTTGGCTCAACTCGACCTTCTGCGGTCCGTTGACCAGCGAAACCCCCATCCGCACCGCCATGTCGGCCGGGGTATCGCCGACGGCCTGGCTAACCTCCACACCTGGCGACAGCTTGCCTTGCCATTGGCCGAGCCCCAAGCCGTCCACGGGAAAGCGATAGTGCAGGGTGGTGGCGCCTCTCGCCACGGTGCGGGCGCTGCCATCGCGCACATGTTCAACCTTGCCTAAGAACTCGGCATCCAGGTTGCGGCCCAGCGCGGCCGAAATCCGGGCATCCGCCCCATAGCCGACTTTGGTGGCCGCGGCACCTGCCGTGGTATCGCGCACGGAATAGGTGTTGACACCGGCCCGCAGCGCCACGGGGCCAAATGCGACAGGCGCCTCGGCGCGCACGCTCGAGATGCGGTTCGCGCCCGAGCGCATCGCGTGAGAGGTTTCGGCGAGGCTCGCCTCCACCTTGTATCCGGCAACCGCCACATTGCCCTGCGCCTTCAACGTGTCGCGTGTGTAACGGCTGTCCAGCCCTTTCTCCTCGACTGCAAAGCTGTAGGTGAGCGGCATGTCGCCATGCGCGCTCAGGAGAGGAGGTTTCACATGGCGAGCAGCCAGGGCCCGGCGGCGCGCCTCGTACATCTCCAAGCGCCGCCGTTCTTCCGCCGCCGTGGCATGGATTTCCGGCAAGAGGTCGAGACGGAATTTCAGGGGCGAGGCGATCTTCGCGGTCGAACACGGGGTCGGCTGTGCCGGAGAGGCCGTATCGGCCGGCGGTTCGGGCAAAGCGCACTCTATGCCGGATTGGTAGGGGGGCTCGCCCTGGATGATAACCCAGCTGCCAGGCGCCCGGTCCTGGGCAGCCGTCTGCGCCGGCCCTAGGGCCAGAACGCCCGCGCCCAAGATGGCCGCGGCACATTGCATCGCGCCGCGCGCGGTCACCACGCGCTGGGGCAATGGGTGTCTCGGCTGGTCCGTCACGGTCGCTCCCCCGGAAATCGACAGGACCATAAGGGTAATCGACGTCTTTGGAAAGAATACGACGACGATGGAAATCGTCGATAAAAAGGCCGAAGCCGAAGGGCCTCGGCCTTTGTTAAGCCGAGAGCGTTTCCGCGCTTCTCCGAATCGCGAAACCGCGTCTCACGTTCTTGTTTGGTCGCATTTTCTTCACGCGAACCGGTATCCAGTTCGCTCGAAAATGCTCCAAGGGCTCCCAGCCTCAATTACCGGAGCCGCTGCCGCCACCGGTGCCGCCACCGGTGCCGCCACCGGTGCCGCCGCCGGTGCCGCCGCCCGTGCCACCGCCCGTGCCACCGCCGGTGCCACCGCCG
>NZ_SZZM01000009.1 GCF_005281615.1 Rhodoligotrophos defluvii
CAGGCTCGCCTGACGCACCGGGCGCCGGGGCCGTGGGTGCCGCCGGCGTTGGCACGGTCGGCGTGGGCGCAACCGGCGCGGAAGCACCAGGTACGGCCGTTCCCGGCGTGGGCGATGCCGGTGCCGGGGCTGCCGGTGCCGGCGGCGATGGCGCAGGTGTCGGCCCGCCTGGCAGCACCGGCAGGACCGAGCCCGACCCGCCGCCTTCTCCCTGGCCGGAGGATTGCGCCGGCTGCTGGTCGCGTATCAATTCGTCGAACACCGACCCGGTGCCGCCGCGGCTGTGCATGAGGGTGAGCACGATGGAGGTCAGGAAGAAGATGCCGGCGAGAATCGCGGTCGCCCGGGTCAGCACATTGGCGGCGCCGCGGCTGGCGAACATCGAGCCGCCTCCACCGATGCCCAGCGCCCCGCCCTCCGAGCGCTGCAGCAGCACCACGGCAACCAGTGCGATTGCCACGATCAGGTGGATAACGAGAATGACTTCTTCCATCGTCCCAATCCAATGGGCGCCGACCGCACCGACGCCCTCATGCGGCGGCAGGCTTTAGCGCGAAACATACCCGAGTGCAAACGGCCATTTGGGAAGCCCCGTCGGCGAATCAAGCGCCCGGTCGGGCACTCTGCCTCGGCTGCGCCGTTTAGCAGGGCGCGAACTGGCCGATAATGCCGAGAAAGTCCTTGGCCTTAAGGCTCGCCTGGCCCACCAGGCTGCCGTCCACGTCGGGAATGGCGAAAATGTCGGCCGCGTTGGTGGACTTCACCGAGCCGCCATAGAGAATGCGCATAGCCCGCGCCGCCTCGTCGCCCAGCCGCTCCGCCAGCCAGTGGCGCACGGCCCGGTGCACCTCGCCGATCTCGTCGGACGTGGGCGTCACCCCCGACCCGATGGCCCACACCGGCTCGTAGGCGATGATGGTGTTCTCGGCCCCGGAACCCTTCGGCACCGATCCGGCGAGCTGGCGCGAGACCACGTCCAGCGTGTCGCCTGCCCCGCGCTCCAGTTCGGTCTCGCCGACGCAGATGATCGCCACGAGGCCCGCCCGATGGGCGGCTTCCGCCTTCCGGCGCACCAGAGCATCGCTTTCATCGTGATAGTGGCGGCGCTCCGAATGGCCGAGAATCACGTAACGGGCGCCGGCGTCGCGCAGCATTTCCGCCGATATGTCGCCGGTGAATGCGCCGTTCGGCTCCGGGTGGCAATCCTGGCCGCCGGTGCCGATCTTGCTCTCGCTGAGCATTTCGTGCACTTGGCGGATCAGGGTCGCCGGCGGGCAGACCACCACATCGCAGCCGAGTTCCACACCGTCGAGCATGCCGGTCATCAGGCGGATTTCGCCCAGCGACTCCGATGTACCATTCATCTTCCAGTTGCCGATGATGATCGGCCTGGGTCCATTCACCGCCATTCGTCATCCATGGGTATCGGGCCCGCCCTGGACGGCACCATCCATGCCGCCCGCTCATGGCGCTATAATGAACCCCGTGCGTCGCCGGGACGCAAGCGTCCTGCAACGGATCGCTCGGCATTGCGGGGGGCTGGCAGGCTTGCCCCCGGGGCCCTGGCCGCCCATATCATGCCGTTGACCGCGGCAGGCTTGCGTCTGCCGCGGCATTGGTGTTTATGCGCGGATAGCGCAGAATGGGCGATAGCGGCCAAGATGCCGGCGAGTGCCAGTTGAAACGAGCTCTTAGACGTCGGGACTGACGAGATATGCTCACAACAATGCGAAGCAAAGTGGCCGGATGGGTGGCCAAGGCATTCATTGGTCTGATCGCCATGAGCTTCGCCGTCTGGGGCGTGGCCGACATGTTCACGGGTCCGCGCAACCGCGCGCTTGCCACCGTCGGCGACCGCGAGATCAGCCAGGAGCAGTTCCAGGACACCATGCAGCAGCGGCTTCGCATGATGTCCCAGCGTCTCGGCCGGCCGATCTCCGTCCAGGAGGCGCGGCAATCCGGCTTCGACCTGCAGGTCCTGAATGATCTCATCCGGCAGACCGCGCTGGAGGTGCAGGCCCGCAATCTCGGGCTCGAGGTCCCGGATCTGGCAGTCGCGCAGCGTGTGGCGCAGATCCCTGCCTTCCGCAACGCCCAAGGCCAGTTCGACCGCAGCACATTCCTGCAGGTGCTGAGGGCCAACAACCTGACCGAGCAGCAGTTCATCGCCATCGAGCGCGCCGACCTGCTGAGGGAGGCGGTCGCCAGCACCATCGATCGCAACTTCAAGGTGCCAGAGACCTTGGTCCGGGCGGCTCACGAATTCCAGAACACCGAGCGTTCCGGCAAATATCTCACCCTGCCACTGGCCATGGCCGGCGACGTTCCGCCGCCCACCGATCAGGAGATCCAGGCCTATTACGAGGACCACAAGCGCACCTTCACCGCACCCGAGTTCCGCACCCTGACGGTGGTGAGGCTCGAGCCGGCCGACATCGCCGATCAAGTCACCATTTCCGACGCGCAGCTGGAGCAGGCTTACAAGCAGCGTATCGCCGAGTTCACCACGCCGGAGCGGCGCACCGTTCTGCAGATCCCGTTCAAGGACGAGGCCGAGGCCAAGGCGGCGCGCGCCCAGCTGCAGACCGGCGCCGATTTCGAGACCTTCGCCAGGGAGCGCGGCCTCACGGAAGCGGACTATAGTCTCGGCACCGTCACCAAGAACCAGATCCCGGACGAGTCCCTGGCCGATGCGGCCTTCTCCCTGCAGCCGGGCCAGATCAGCCAGCCGGTGGAGGGCCGCCTCGCGGTGGTGCTACTGAAGGTCACCAATGTCGAGCCCAGCGTGGTGAAGCCGCTCGCCGAGGTGCGCGACCAGCTTCTCCAAACCCTGAAGCTGGAGCACGCGCGCGAGGAGATCGCCGCCATGTATGACCGCTTCGAGGACGAGCGGGCGAGCGGGCTGAGCTTGCGCGAAGCGGCGGAGAAGCTGGACTTGCCCGTCCTCCAGGTGGATGCGATCGACCGCTCCGGCAATGGCCCGGACGGCAAGCCGGTGGCCAATGTGCCGGTGCGCGACAAGCTGGTTGCCGCCGCCTTCGACAGTGACGTCGGCGTCGAGAACGACGCGATAGCCACCGATGACGAGGGCTATGTCTGGTTCGAGGTGGTCGAGGTGACGCCCGAGGCGGTGAAGCCGCTGGACGAGGTGCGCACCGAGATCATCGGCCTGATCAGCGCCGAGCGCCGCCGCGAAGCACTGGAGCAGAAGGCGCGCGACCTCGCGGCGGAACTGCGCGACGGCACCAAAACCATGGAGCAGCTGGCGCAGGAACTCTCCGTGCCCGTTGCGACGACGCCGCTGCTGAAGCGCACGGGCGAGGTGCCAAATTTCGGCAAGCCTGCCGTGGCGTCCCTCTTCTCGACCCCGATCGGTGGCGCCGGCGTGGCCTTTGACCCCGCCAGCAACGTTGCGCAGATCATCCGACCGACCGAGGCCAAGCTGCCGGAATTCGATCCCGACGGCGCCCAGGCCAAGGCCTTCGCGCAGGCTTTGAGAGGCAGCATGGCCGAGGACCTGTTCGGCCAATATGTGAGCAGCCTCGAACGGGAGATCGGCGTCACGGTCAATAACGAGCTTTGGTCGAGCATCACCGCACCGCAATCGTGACCGCTCGTTCCAACCTCATTTCGAAGACGTGACATCATGCCGACCGAAGCCGAATTCGAAAACTTCGCGCGCCTTTATGACCAGGGCGCCGCGCAGGTCGTATCCACCCGCCTGGTCGCCGATCTCGAAACCCCCGTCGCGGCCATGCTCAAGCTGGCCCGCGACGAGCGCTACAGCCTCCTGCTCGAGTCCGTCGAGGGCGGTGCCGTGCGCGGCCGCTACTCGATCATTGGCCTGAGGCCCGACATCGTCTGGCGGGTGCGCGACGGCAAGGCGGAGATCAATCGCCAGGCCCTGGCCAAACCGGACGGCCCGTTCACACCGCTGGACGAGGAGCCGCTGACCGCGCTCCGCAGCCTCATGACGGAATCGCGCATCGACTTGCCCCGTGATCTGCCGCCCATGTCCGCCGGCGTGTTCGGCTATATGGGCTATGACATGGTGCGCCTGATGGAGCGCCTGCCCGAGCCCGGTCCCGACGTGCTCGGCGTGCCTGACGCCATCCTGGTGCGGCCGACGGTGATGGCCATCTTCGATGCCGTCAAGGACGAGGTCACCATCGTCACCCCCGTCTTCCCCAAGCCCGGCCTTTCGGCCAAGGCGGCCTATGCCCAGGCCGCCGAGCGGCTGGCGGAGGTGACCGCCTCCCTCGACCGGCACTTGGACCATGGCATGCGCGAGCGCTGCGATGCGGCCGCCATTGCTGCGCCGGTGTCAAACACGCCGCCGGAAGAGTTCAAGGCCATGGTGCGCCGCGCCCAGGACTACATCCTCGCCGGCGACATCTTCCAGGTGGTGCTGAGCCAGCGGTTTGAGACCGCGTTCTCGCTCAGCCCCTTCTCGCTCTACCGCGCCCTGCGTCGGGTCAACCCCTCGCCCTTCCTCTATTTCCTCAATTTCGAGGATTTCTCCCTGATCGGCTCGAGCCCCGAGATC
Source organism: Rhodoligotrophos defluvii (assembly GCF_005281615.1). Lineage (NCBI taxonomy): Bacteria > Pseudomonadati > Pseudomonadota > Alphaproteobacteria > Hyphomicrobiales > Rhodoligotrophaceae > Rhodoligotrophos > Rhodoligotrophos defluvii. The sequence goes on from NZ_SZZM01000009.1 coordinate 4,547, forward strand.
CTGGTCAGGGTTCGCGACGGCAAGGTGACCATCCGTCCGCTGGCCGGGACTCGGCCGCGTGGCGCCACCCCTGCGGAAGACGACGCGCGGGCGAAGGAGCTGCTGGCCGATCCGAAGGAACGCGCCGAGCACCTCATGCTCCTTGACCTCGGGCGCAACGACGTAGGCCGCGTCGCCAAGATCGGCTCCGTCACGGTCACCGACCAGTTTGCCCTCGAATTCTATAGCCAGGTGATGCATATCGTCTCCAATGTCGAAGGCCGGCTCGACGAGCGCTATGATGCGATCGCCGCCCTGGTCGCCGGCTTTCCCGCCGGCACGGTATCGGGCGCACCGAAAGTGAGAGCCATGGAGATCATTGCCGAGCTCGAGCGCGACAAGCGCGGCCCCTACGCCGGCTGCGTCGGCTATTTCTCGGCCAATGGCGACATGGACACTTGCATCGTGCTGCGCACGGCCCTGGTCAAGGATGGCAAGATGTATGTGCAGGCCGGTGCCGGCGTCGTGGCCGACAGCGACCCCGAGGCCGAGCTGCAGGAATGCGTGAACAAGGCGAAGGCGCTGTTCCGCGCCGCCGAGGAGGCGGTCCGTTTCGCCGGAGAGGCGAGGATGGGACAATGATCATTCTCATCGATAACTACGACAGCTTCACCTATAACCTCGTGCACTATCTCGGCGAGCTCGGCGCCGAGGTGCGCGTCTTTCGCAACGACGCGATCACCGTGCCCGAAGTGATCCAGGCGGCCCCGGATGCCATCGTGCTCTCTCCTGGGCCCTGCACGCCCAACGAGGCCGGCATCTCCGTCGAGCTCATCGAGAAGGCCGGTGCCAGTATACCGGTCCTCGGGGTGTGCCTCGGCCACCAGGCCATCGGCCAGGTCTATGGCGGCAGGGTAGTACGCGCGCCGAAGGTGATGCACGGCAAGCTGTCCACCATCCACCATTCCGGACGTGGCGTGTTCCGCGGCATCAACGATAACTTTCAGGCGACCCGCTATCACTCCCTCATCGTCGAGCGGGACACCCTGCCCGACAGCCTTGAGGTCACTGCCGAGACCGACGACGGCGTCGTCATGGGGCTGCAGCACAGGCAGCACCCCGTCTATGGCGTGCAGTTCCACCCGGAAAGCATCGCCTCGGAATATGGCCATCAGCTGCTGCGCAACTTCCTCGACCTTGCGCAGCGTGCCAAAGCGGCCTGAGCGGCGTCATGGCGGATCTCAAACCCTTGATCGCCAGGGTCGCTGAAGGCCGCTCCCTCACCCGCGAGGAGGCCAAGCAGGCCTTCGACATCATGATGTCCGGCGAGGCGACGCCCACCCAGATCGGCGGCCTGCTCATGGCCCTCAGGGTGCGCGGCGAGACGGTGGACGAGATCACCGGCGCAGTCGAAACCATGCGCGCCAAGATGACCCGGGTGGCCGCGCCGGCTGACGCCATCGACATCGTCGGCACCGGTGGCGACGGCGCCCGCACCTACAACATCTCCACCTGCGCGGCTCTCGTCACCGCCGGCTGCGGGGTCAAGGTCGCCAAGCACGGCAACCGGGCCCTGTCCTCGAAATCCGGCGCCGCCGATGCCTTGGCCGCGCTCGGGGTGAATATCGAGGCCTCGCCCGAGACCATCGCCCGCTGCATCGAGGAAGCCGGCGTCGGCTTCATGTTCGCCCCGTCCCATCACGCCGCCATGCGCCATGTGGGCCCGAGCCGGGTCGAGCTCGGCACCCGCACCATTTTCAACCTGCTCGGTCCCCTGTCCAACCCGGCCGGGGTGCGCCGTCAGGTGGTCGGCGTCTTCGCCCGGGAGTGGCTGGAGCCCCTCGCCCAAGTGCTGCGCAATCTCGGCACGGAGCGGGTCTGGGTCACCCATGGCGCCGATGGGCTCGACGAGGTCACCACCACCGGGCCAACCTATGTGGCCGAGCTCAAGGACGGCGCCGTCCGCACCTTCGAGATCACCCCCGAAGACGCTGGCCTCCCCCGTGCGAGCTTGGATGCCTTGCGCGGCGGCGAAGGCGCCGAGAATGCGCGCGCCATCCGCGACGTCCTCGCCGGACATCCCGGCCCGTTCCGTGATATCGTGCTTTTGACCAGCGCGGTCGCGCTGCTGGTGGCCGATGAGGTGTCCTCGCTGGGCGAAGGTGTCGAGCGGGCAGCGGCCTCCATCGACAGAGGTGCCGCTGCCGCCGTGCTGGAACGGCTGGTTTTCGTATCGAACGGACGATAGCGCCATGGCCACCATCCTCGACGAGATCGCAGCCTACAAGCGCGAGGAAGTCGCCGCAGCGAAACGGGCAAGGAGTTTCGCCGACCTCGATCGCGAGGCCCGTGCTTGCCCCACACCCCGCGGTTTTGCCACCGCCCTGCGCGAGAAGCTCGCGGCGGATGCTTACGGTCTCGTCGCCGAGATCAAGAAGGCCAGCCCGTCCAAGGGCCTCATCCGCGCCGATTTCGACCCGCCCAGCCTTGCCCGCGCCTACGAGGCGGGCGGTGCCGCCTGCCTCTCCGTGCTCACCGACACACCGTCCTTCCAAGGCCATCCGCGCTTCCTTACCGAGGCGCGCAACGCGACTGCCCTGCCCGCCCTGCGCAAGGACTTCATGCTCGATCCCTATCAGGTGGCGGAGGCCCGTGCTTGGGGCGCCGACTGCATCCTGATCATCATGGCCATGGTGGATAATGCGCTTGCCGCGGAGCTCGAACAGGCCGCCCTAAGCTACGGAATGGATTCACTCATCGAGGTTCATGACGAGGCCGAGCTCGACCGCGCTCTCGAGCTCTCCTCGACCCTGATCGGCATCAACAACCGCAACCTCAAGACCTTCGACGTGTCGCTCGCCACCACCGAGCGCCTCACGCCCCGCATCCCCGGCGACCGCCTCGTCATTGCCGAAAGCGGCTTGAGCACGACAGTCGATCTCGCGCGCCTCGCCCGCATTGGCGCCCGCTGCTTCCTCGTGGGCGAAAGCCTCATGCGCCATGGCGATGTGGCGGCCGCCACCCGGCAGCTTCTCGGCCTTGCACCGGCCCAATCGACCGTGGCTGTGCCATGAGCAACCCCCGCCTCACCCATCTCGATGAAAAGGGCGAGGCGCGCATGGTGGACGTGTCCGACAAGGCCGTCACCACCCGTGTTGCGACTGCCGCCGGCAGCGTGTGGATGAAGCCCGAGACCCTGGACCTGATCCTGTCGGGCGAGATCCAGAAGGGCGATGTGCTCGCCACCGCCCGTATCGCCGGCATCATGGCCGCCAAGCGCACCCATGAATTGATCCCGCTCTGCCATCCCCTGGCCATCACCAAGGCCGAAGTCACTCTCACGCCCGATAGCAACGCCTCGCGCATCGATGTGACTGCCACCGTCAAGGTCGACGGCAAGACAGGCGTGGAAATGGAAGCGCTCACAGCCGTCTCCGTCGCCTGTCTCACCCTTTACGACATGTGCAAGGCGGTGGACCGCGCCATGCGCATCGGCGACATAAGGGTGGTCGAGAAGACCGGCGGCAAATCCGGCCCCTATCGGGAGGCCTGACCATGGCCGGGCCGCTGCTGCCGGTTGAGGAAGCGCTCGCCCGGGTGCTGGACGGGGTTGCGCCCATGCCCGCCGAGCAGGTGCCCCTCGATGAGGCCTGGCAGCGCACCTTGGCGGACGATGTCATCGCCACCCGCGACCAGCCGCCCTTCGATGCCTCGGCCATGGATGGCTATGCGGTGCGCGGCGATGATGTCGACCAAAAGACCCCCCGCCTTTCCGTCATCGGCACCGCGCAGGCCGGCCACGCCTTTCGCGATACGCTCGGCCCGGGCCAGGCGGTGCGCATCTTCACTGGCGCGCCACTGCCCGATGGCGCCGATACGGTCGTCATTCAGGAAAACACCCGCCGCGAGGGCGACGCGGTCGTCCTCACCGAGCCCGGCCAGCGCGGCCGACACGTGCGCCGCCGCGGGCTCGATTTTCGTGCCGGTGATGTGCTGATCCCCGCCGGTGTCCGGCTCAATGCCCGCCATATCGGCCTTGCCGCAGCAGCAAATCATGGGATGCTTGCGGTGAGGCGGCGCCCGCGCATCGCCATCCTGTCGACCGGCGATGAGCTCGTTCCACCCGGCGGCAATCCGCGCGCCGATCAGATCATTTCCTCCAATGATCGCGCCCTGGCGGCTTTCGCGCGTGCCATGGGCGCTGAACCCATCGATCTCGGCATTGCCGGAGACAGCCTGCAAGCCCTGGACGAGGCCATCGGCCGCGGGCTCCATGCGGACGTGCTCGTGACCATCGGCGGCGCGTCCGTCGGCGAGCGCGACCTGGTACAGCAGGCGCTGACGGCGCGGGGCCTCGCCCTCGATTTCTGGCGAATCGCCATGCGCCCCGGCAAGCCGCTGATGTTCGGCCGCCTTCCCTCGACACGCGTCCTGGGCCTGCCCGGCAATCCCGTATCTGCCCTGGTCTGCGCCCGCATCTTCCTGAGACCGCTGATCGCCGCCCTGCTCGGCCGCCCCCATCGGGACGAGCTGGAAATGCTGCCGCTCGCCAAGTCGCTTCCCGAAAACGATCAGCGGCAGGACTATCTCCGGGCCCGCTTCGTGCACCGGCCGGACGGCAGCCTCGCCGTCGAGCCGTTCAGTCTCCAGGACAGTTCGCTGCAGCAGAGCTTTGCCGCCGCCGATTGCCTCGTCATCCGCCGCCCCTTCGCGCCCGCCGCCCCCGCGGGCAGCCTGGCGGAGATCCTCCGGCTGGATTTTTGAGCCAGCCCCGGCTTCCTCCCCGGGCCACCAACAAGCCTACAACCTCATACCAACGTCGAATCGCATTAACAGTTTGTAATGTTATTATGATGCTTGGGCCCGTCGAAGAAATCGGCCGGCTACCGGATTGCTGTTGCCAGTTCCAGAACAATAAAGTCGTTCGGTCAACCGGGCGATTAACGGGTGGATACCGGAAGGAGTGTCTTCATGACTGTCGACTCCTCATATGTTGGCGGACAATCTGCCGGCACGCAAAAGATGAGCGCCGAAGACAAGAAGGTTATCTTCGCCTCTTCACTTGGCACAGTCTTCGAGTGGTATGACTTCTACCTTTACGGATCGCTATCCGCGATCATCGCGGCGCAGTTCTTCTCTGGCGTCAATCCGACGGCAGCCTTCATCTTCGCCCTGCTGGCCTTTGCCGCCGGCTTCGCGGTGCGTCCATTCGGCGCCATCTTCTTCGGCCGGCTGGGCGATCTGGTCGGCCGCAAGCACACCTTCCTGATCACCATCGTGATCATGGGCCTGTCCACCTTCTTGGTGGGCATCCTGCCGACCTATGCCTCCTGGGGCGTGCTCGCGCCGGTGATCCTCATCGTCCTGCGGCTGCTGCAGGGCCTGGCGCTGGGCGGCGAATACGGCGGTGCCGCCACCTACGTGGCGGAGCATGCACCCCGCAACCGCCGCGGCTTCTACACGAGCTGGATCCAGACCACGGCCACGCTGGGCTTGTTCCTGTCATTGCTGGTCATTCTCGGCATCCGCACCTCCATCGGCGAGGAGGCATTCCGGGACTGGGGATGGCGTATTCCCTTCCTGCTGTCCATCATCCTGCTCGGCATCTCCGTCTGGATAAGGTTGCAGCTCAACGAGAGCCCGGCCTTCCAGCGCATGAAGGCTGATGGCAAGGGGTCCAAGGCGCCGCTCAAGGAAAGCTTCGGCCAGTGGTCGAACCTGAAGATCGTCATCCTTGCCTTGCTCGGCCTCACCGCCGGCCAGGCGGTGGTCTGGTACGCCGGCCAGTTCTACGCCCTGTTCTTCCTTACACAGATCCTCAAGGTCGACGGCGCCAGCGCCAACATCATGATCGCCATCGCGCTGGCCATCGGCACGCCGTTCTTCATCCTGTTTGGCTGGCTCTCCGACAAGATCGGCCGCAAGCCGATCATCATGGCCGGGTGCCTTCTGGCGGCGTTGACCTATTTCCCGATCTTCAAGGGCCTCACCCATTTCGTGAACCCGGCGCTTGAGGCGGCCCAGGCCTCCGCTCCCGTGACCGTCGTCGCCAATCCCGACGAATGCTCGTTCCAGTTCAATCCGGTCGGCACGGCAAGCTTCACCAGCTCCTGCGATATCGCCAAGTCGGTGTTGGCGGCGTCATCCGTGAACTATGAGAACGTCTCGGCCCCCGCGGGCACCGTGGCCTCGATCAAGATCGGCGACCAGGAGATCCCGAGCTTCAACGGCACCGGCCTGCCGGCGGATCAGCTGAAGGCGCAGCAGGACGCGTTCAAGAAGACGGTGACGGAGGCGATCACGGCCGCCGGCTACCCGACCAAGGCCGATCCGGCCCAGATCAATCGCGTGATGACCGTGATCCTCCTGACCATTCTGGTCATCTACGTCACCATGGTCTACGGTCCGATCGCGGCAGCCCTGGTCGAACTGTTCCCGACCCGCATCCGCTACACCTCCATGTCGCTGCCCTATCACATCGGCAATGGCTGGTTCGGCGGGTTCCTCCCTCCCACGGCCTTCGCCATCGTGGCCGCGACCGGCAATATCTATTCCGGCCTGTGGTACCCGATCGCCGTTGCGGTGATGACCCTGGTGATCGGCATGCTGTTCCTGCCGGAAACCAAGGACCGCGACATCTACGCCAACGACTGAGCGCTCTCTCGCGTCGGCACCCGCGCCCCGCCCTCCACGGCGGGGCGCTTCGTTTCCCGCCCCTCCGCACGCCCGGTGGCGCGGAACTTTCTACGCCGCTTGCCCGTTTTCCCAGCCGGACAGCCCCCGACCAAGCCGCTCTCGGGGGCGAGTTCCGGGAGATACCACATGGAAATCGGCACCATCCTGCTCATTATCTTGATTCTTTTGCTGATCGGCGCTGTGCCGGCCTGGCCCTACAGCCGCGGCTGGGGCTATGCACCCGGAGGGGTCATCGGGGTCATCCTCATCATCGTCCTGATTCTGGTCCTCCTGGGGCGGATCTAGCGCCTTCCCGCGACCGGCATAGCCGGTTCGCGGACTATTCCTCGCGCAACTCGAAGCGGTCGCCGAACTGCGCAGGCGGTCTGATCGACTGGCGCTCCGCGGCCGGCGCGGCCTCGATGCTCGCGAGCAGCGCATTCTGCAGCAGCGCCTGGACTGTGCTGATCCTGTCCCTGACCTCCGCCATGGTCCGCGCGAGAACCGCCCTGTCGAGCGGATCGGCGCGCATCTGTGCAAACATGGCTTGCCGCGCCTGGCGCAACTCGGCCACGGCCTCCATGAGTTCGGCGCGTTCCGCAATGAGCCGGCGCATCACATCCCGGCGAATGGCCGGGGGATAGGCTTCGAGCACCCTGCCGGCGGCCACCGCGACCCGACGTTCGGTCAGGTGGCCACCCAGCATGGCGCCGGCGGCGAACAGATTGAAGCAGATCGACACGAGCAGCGCCGCCGCCAGAGCCATGGTCGATCGGGACGTCCTGGTCACAGCAGCCCTCCAATGTCGCCTTGACCCGCGGCGAGCGCAATGAAGGACAAGGGCACGCCGAGCACGTCTTCCGGCGCCAGCGTCTGCAGCATCAGTACGACGCCCGCCACGAAGGAGAGCGCCGACAAGCTCGCGCCGGCGATCCAGAAGCTCTTGCCCGGGCGCCAGCCCGCTTCCGCCGCGTCAACGGCCGACAAGACCCGGCCAATGTCCGCCGCACCGAACGGCTGCGGCTGGACCGCCGCACGAAGCTGCCGCTCCCAGGCCCGAAAATCAGCCAGGAGCGCTGCACAAGCCGGGTCTTCGCTCACCAAGGCCTGCGCCTGTGATCGCAATTCATCGGGCCATAGAGCGAAATTGGCACCCAACCGTAAAAGCGCTGCCTCGAACTCATCTCTGCTCATAGCGCCGTCTCCCTGCTCATCCTGCTGCGCAGTGTGCGGCGGGCCCGCACCAGCAACTGCTCCGCTGCGCCCTCGCTGATGCCGAGAATCCCGCCAATTTCCGCATTGCTTCGCTCGCCCTGAATGGCCAGCAGGAGGGCGAGCCGCTGTTTTTGCGGCAAGCTGCGGATGAGGCGGGCGGTCGCCGCCAGATCCTCGCGGCCGCCGAGCGCATCGAGCGCGCTCGGCCGTTCGTCCGGTGGCTCCACCGCGGCGCCGAAGGGCAGCCATCGGCGGAGGCGCTGCCGGCGGGCGAGGTCGAGGCAGCGGTTCACCACCACGCGATACAGCCAAGTCGTGAAGCTGGCTGGGCCCGGCCGCCACGCGTCGGGCCGGCGCCAGAGCAGCAGGAACACGTCCTGGGTAATGTCGTCCGCGTCCGCTGCCCGGCCACTGAACGCGAGCGCCAGTCCGCGGACGCGCCCGCCATGCCGCTGCATCAGCATGGTGAAGGCCCGCCGGTCGCCAGCCGCAACCTTGGCGAGAAGCGCCTCGTCCGAAGCTGAGTCATCGGCCGGCCCAGCCACGTCGTTTGCCGCCTCCCGCATCTCGCCGCCGCCCTGGCCATCACCAGTGGCGCCAGACCCGCCGGGTCACATAGGTGTTTCCTGCCGGGCCGGTCACCCTCGAGTACCGATAGCTGCGGTATGGCCCATGGACAACACGGCTTGACCGCGACCACGTGGCGCCGCCCGGCCCGGTGGTGGTGACGTGGCGGCTGCAGCCATAGGGCCCACAGCGGGAGGTCTTGCTGCGGCTCGCTCCATCCGGACCCACGCTGTGGACGTGCCGGTCGCATACGCCCCCTGAGCAATGGCCGCTGACCGACCGGCTTGCCCCGTTCGGACCGATCCAGCTCCGCGACCAGCTGTCCGCCTGGGCGGTGCTTGCCGTGAGGAGCAGGGCCACCGCTCCAGCGAATATCACGGAATATTTCATGTGCTTCCCTCCTGTTGGAAATGCATTTCAACGGGCGCCGCCGAGCAGCGCGCCCAGGCTTTCGCGTGAGATGCCGCGGCCACCCTGATCGAGGCGATCGAACCAGGGGGCCGGCGCACCGACATATTCCTCGCGGGAGACCCTGCCGTCGCGATTGCCATCCATGCTCGCCAGCCGCTCGGCCGGCGTGGGCATCTCGTTGCCAAGCTCCGCCACCCGGGCCAACCGCTTGGCAAAATGCTCCCGCGCCCGGCCCTTGCCCGCTTCCACTTCCGCGATGGTGAGCGCGCCGTCGCGATTGCTGTCCAGCCGGTCGAAACGCTGGGCGCGTGCTGCACGCAGCTCCTCACGGCTGATGAAGCCGTCCTTGTTCCCATCGAGCTGGTTGAAGACCGCTCGCCCGGCAAAGCCCAGTTCCTGGGCTTCGGCCAAGCTTGCGCCGGTCAGCATCACCGCGGCGGCCACCGCGGTAACGAGAGAAGGGCGATTCGCCATGTCCAAGTCTCCTTCGTCTATCGGCCGCATCCTGTTTGCTGCCGTTCAACGAAGCTCGGGCCTCCTCCCTACGGTCGGAGCGAAATTTTTCCGCCCGGCGCGGGGGCCATGGCCCTTCGTATGCAGAAGCGAACGCAAGAAGCCATGCTGCCGGCCAGGGCTCACCCGCTTGAATCCGCATCGAGCCTTGACAACAGCCCTGGCTCACCGCTAACTGCTTCTGTTCGTTATTTCGAACGATCCGCGGGATTTGAGGAGCAGCTTGCGCCCGCGTTACCAATCGCTAAAGCGCCACGGACAGCGGTCCGTGACACGCAATCGGCCTTTGCGGAGATCGAACCCATGTCCCTCCACCACCCTTTCCTTGATGCAGGCACGGAACTCGCCAAGCCTCTGTTCGTTGATGAGGTGCTTGCGGGATTCCTCGTTGCACATGAGCGCGCGTTTCGGTTTCACGCGGCCAATGCGGCATTCGCGCTCCTGGACGGCAGCCGCTTCGTCTCGCGCGAACGGGCCGAGCAGGCAGCCTCGCGCCTGAAGCGCGCGATGGAGCAACGACCGCGCCCGCGGGCCTGACCACCTTTCGTCCGTGGTTAGCTGTCTGTTTGGGTTCCTGTCACCGCGCCGCGGTGGCAGCGTTGAGGCCCGGCATCTTCCCTCCCCTGGTGCCGGGCCTCCTTTCTCTAGAGAGCGAAACTTTCCGCGCACCGACATTGCCTGTCCTCGCCCGGTCTGCTCTATTGGCGCGGGCTAGACGGAAGGGCAAGCCGCGTGAACTCGCAACCATCAGCCACGTCATCAGCCGGTCGTGCCCGAGCCGCCCAGGCCATCGCCGATGCACCCGTTATGCTCGCCGACGGCGGCGTCGAAACCAGGCTGATCTACGAGTTTCACCGGGCGCTGCCGGACTTCGCGTCCTTCCTGCCCCTGTTCGATGAGGCTGGTCGCCGCGACCTGACCGCTCTTTACCGCAGCTATCTCGCCATCGCCACGGAGTTCCGGCTGCCCATGCAGGTGGGCACGCCCACCTGGCGCGCCCATCCCGAGGGCCTTGCACGCCAGGGCTTCACCGCGCCGGACGACCTCGCCCGGGTGAACGGCGAGGCGGTACGCTTCCTGATCGACATGCGCCGTGAGATGGGCCTCGATGATCTGGTGGTGATTGCCGGCGTGATCGGTCCGCGCCGCGACGGCTACGATCCCCATGGCGCCCCTCAGGCCGGTGCGGCGCAGGCCTATCATGCAGCTCAGGCCGCAGTGCTCGCACAGGCAGGGGTAGACCTGCTCTATGCTCCGACCTTCGCCAGTGTGGAAGAGCTGCTCGGCGTGGCCCGCGCCATGGCCGCAACCGGCTTGCCCTACGCGCTGGCGCCGGTGGTGGATGATCAGGGGCTGATGCCCGATGGCACGCCGCTCAACGAGGCGGTGCCGCGGATCGATGCGCAAGCCTCGCCTGCCCCCGTCCATTGGCTCATCGGTTGCGTGCACCCGACCCGGTTGCGGACCGCCCATGAAAGCCCCGCCTGGCCTGCCGCCAGCAGCCCGCGCGTCGTCGGTCTCAAGGCCAATGCTTCGAGCCTGCCGCCCGAGGAGCTCGACAAGCTCGACCATCTGGAGGAAGGCAATCCAGGCCGCTTTGCCCAGGAGATGCTTCGTCTCCACCGCGATTTCGGCCTCAAGGTGCTTGGCGGCTGCTGCGGCACCGACCACCGCCACATCCGCGCCATCGCTGAAGGCCTGACCGCCCGGATGACAGAGGAGATGACCTAATGGCCAACAGACCCGCCGCCGTGCCCACCACCCTGCTCGATGACGAGGTCGTCCGGATCACCCGATGGGACTTCGCGCCGGGGGCCGAAACCGGCCATCACGTCCACGCCTACGGCTACGTGGTGGTGACCATGACCGACTGCGCCTTCGCGCTGGAGGAGGCCTCCGGCACCCGCCGGGTCGATATGCCTGCAGGCTCCGCCTACCACCGCGAAGCTGGCGTTTCGCACAATGTCATCAATGCTGGCGCGGCACCCATGGCCTTCATCGAGATCGAATACAAATAGCCCGTCGCTAACCTTCCCCCGAACCAAACCCCAGCCGGCCACGGATGACCTCCGCTGCGGCGAGCAGCCTGTCCAGATGCTTCGGCTTGTTGCGCTCGACCATCTGCGGCGCCAGGGTCGAGAGGCTCACCGCGCAGATCACCTTGCCGTCCGGGTCGAGAACGGGCACGGCGAGTGCCCCCAGCCCCAGGGCCACGTCGTCGACCGCGAACTCGTAGCCCTGCTGGCGGATCTTGTTGAGCCTGGCGCGCAGCTTGTCGCCATCGGTGATCGATTTCGGCGTCAGCGCCGCCAGCGGCCCCGACAGGACCCGCTCGATCTCCTCCTCCGACTGATAAGCCAACAGCACCTTGGGGGCGCCGCCGCAATTGAGCGCCATCGAGCCGCCCACCGGCCACCAGCGCAGTTCCATGCCGCCCGCCCCGTGGATCCGCTCCAGACAGATGGCGGCGCCGTTCTGGTAGATCGACAGAAAGGCCGTCATGTCGAAAGCCGTGGCGAGTTCCTCGAGCAGCGGGGTCGCAGCCGCGCGCAGATCGAAATTGTCGATGACGTTCTCCGCCAGCCTGCGGATCATCCGGCCCAGCCCATAACGCTGCGTGGCCGGGTCCTGGGCGATGAAGCCACTGTTCATCAGCGTCACCAGCAGGCGCCGGGTGGTGCCCTTGTCGAGCCCCGTCTGCGCCGCGATCTCGGCCAGCCCCTGCAGGCTCTTCCCCTCGAACGACTTCAGAATGGCGATCGCCCGGGTGACCGCGCGCACATTCATCGAGCTCCTGTCCTCGCCGGCTGACGGTATTCCCGCGCCCTCGGACGGCCTGGCATTGTCCCTCACGTCCACATCGCCTCCCCTGACCTACCCCTTGCGCAACCGTGAATAGCGGAGTTCCCGCACCCGTGCACCCGGTCTGATTCACCCGTTCGCCACGCCGAGATCATCGCACAATCATTTCGTATCATGAAATGAATTTTGTATATTGACACGACCAGGCCGCGGTGCTTGTTTTGACCCAATCAAAAGAACCGGAGGATCCCTTGGCGGGCAGCGTGAGAATTGGCGAGGTCAGTGTTGCGCGCATCGAAGAGATGCTGACGCCCGGCTTCGATCCGGCCTTCCTGTTCCCGGCCTACAGCCCGGCGCTGCTCGAGGCGTTCCCGATCCTCAAGAGCCCGAATTTCCTCGACCCGGCGTCTGGCAAGCTCATGTCCAGCATGCACAGCTGGCTGTTGCGCGTGGGCGATGATGTCGTCCTGATCGATACCGGCTGCGGCAACCACAAGCACCGCGCGCCGGCCGCCTTCCAGCGCTTCCACATGCTGAACCTGCCCTATCTCGACCGGCTCGCCGCGGCAGGAGTGGCTCCGGAAGACGTGACCTACGTCATCAACACCCATCTCCACGTCGATCACGTGGGCTGGAACACCGTGCTCATAGATGGCCGCTGGGTGCCCACCTTCCCCAAGGCGCGCTACATCTTCGGCGCCCGGGAATATGCCAACTGGACCAGCGACGGCCGCAGCCTGCGCGCCCAGCCCGAGGGCGGGCCGGTCATCACCGACAGCGTCATGCCGGTGGTGGAGGCCGGCCTCGTGGATTTTGTCGAGCCGGGCGACAGGCTGCTGGGCGTCATCACCTTCGATGCAGCCCCTGGCCACACGGACGGCCAGCTCAACATCCGCGTCGAATCCAACGGCGAAATGGGCATCTTCACCGCCGACGTGCTGCACCAGCCCATGCAGATCGTCTGCCCCACCCTCAATTCCCGCTTCTGCGAGGACAATGAGCGGGCACCCGCCACCCGTGCCCGTCTCCTGAACATGGCCGCCGAAGCCAATGCCATTCTGTTTCCCCAGCACTTCGGCGCGCCGCACGCGGGCTATGCCCGGCGCGAGGGCGCAGGCTTCGCCTTCGAGCCGGTCGTCTGGACGAATTGAGGAGAAAAGCTGCCGATGTCCCTGGCCGAGAACATTGCCGCCGGCACCCATCCGGTCATCGACCGCCTGACCCAGGATCTCGGTCCCGACACCGTGCTCGCCGATGATGCGACGAGGACCTACTACGCCAACGACATCTTCTGGCAGCCGGGTATTCTGCCGCTCGCCTTGGTCCTGCCGAAGACGGCCGAAGAGGCGGCTCATGCAGTGGCGACCGCAACCCGCGCCGGCATCGCCGTGGTGCCGCGGGGCGGCGGCATGTCCTATACCAAAGGGTACCTGCCCGCCTTGCCCGACTCGATCGTCATCGATGCCCGCCGCCTGGACCGGATTATCGAGCTCAACACCGACGACATGTATGTGACCGTCGAGGCCGGATGCACTTGGGCCAAGCTCAACGAGGCCCTGGAAGGCACCGGCCTGCGCAGCGCCTATTGGGGGCCGCTCTCCGGCATCAACGCCACCGTGGGCGGTGCCCTCTCCCAGAACAGCGCCTTCTTCGGCTCGACCACCCATGGCACGGTGGCCGAAAGCGTCATCGGCGTCACCGTGGCGCTGGCCGATGGTCGCATCGTCACCACCGGCTCCGGCGGCCGTAAGGATGCCAAGCCCTTCACCCGCGAAGGCGGGCCGGACCTCACCGGCCTGTTCCTCGGCGACAACGGCGCCATGGGCCTGAAGCTCGCCGCCACCATTCGCCTCCACCCGAAGCCCGCCGAAATCGGCTTTCTCTCCTTCGGCTTCGAAACCATGCCCATCATGGCCCAGGCCCAGGTGGAGATGGCCCGCACCCGCGCCATTTCCGAAGGCTTCGGCATCGACCGCACCAAGGCGGAGCATTCCGCCTCCGTGAACAAGCTGATGGACGGGGTGAAGACCCTCGGCAACCTGGTCGCCGGCGGCAAGACCATGCTCGGCGGCCTCAAGGACGCGGTCAGCGCCGCCACCGGCGGCACCGCCTTCCTCAAGGCCCACAACTACACCCTTCACCTCGTGCTCGAAGCCCGCACGCCGGGCGAGCTTGCCGAATCCATGCAGCGCGTGCGCGACATCGGCAACCGCTATGGCAAGGAGATCGAGAACACGGTGCCGAAGGTCATGCGCTCGAAGCCCTTCGGCCCCACCCGCGGCATGCTGGGGCTCGACGGCCAGCGCTGGGTGCCCATCCACGCGGTCTTCCCCTTGAGCAGCGGCCGCAAGGTGGCCGAGGCGAACGATGCTTTTTTCGCCTCCAAGCGCGATTTTATGAGCAAGCACGGCATCGTCTATTCCGTCATGTCCATGACCGTGGGCAACGAGTTCTTCCTCGAGCCGGCCTTCTACTGGATGGACGAGATCACCCCGCTTCACGCCAAGAGCCTGGGCGACGACGTGGTGAGGCCCTGGCGCGACCGCCCCGCCAATGTGGAGGCACGCAACGCGGTGGCCGAGCTGAGGCGTGCCACGCAGGAGCTCTATGTCAGCCTGGGCGGCGTCAGCTGGCAGGTGGCTCGCGATTATCCCTTCAAGGACGTTCTCGCGCCCGAGACCTGGTCGCTGCTCGAAGGCATCAAGCGCGCGGTCGACCCGCAGGGGCTGATGAATCCGGGTTCGCTGGGCCTGGCTCAATAGGAGAGGAACGACGATGGGTTTCACCATCACCGAAAAAATCCTGGCCCGCGCCGCCGGCGTGCCCTCCGCGAAGGCGGGCGACGAGCTGATGGCCAAGCCCGATTTCGTGCTCGCCTATGACTTCCCCGGCTATACCGATGTCTATTTCAAGAGCATGAAGGAGGATTTCGGCATCGAGCGCGTGGCAGAGCCCGAGCGCTTCGCCATCTTCATCGACCACATGGTGCCGGCCACCACGCCCAAGGAAGAAGAGCTGCACATCGGCACCCGCACCTGGTGCAAGGAGAACAACGTCCCCCTGTTCGAGCGCAAGGGCATCGGCCACCAGGTGGCCGCGGAAGTGGGCTATGCCACGCCCGGCGCCTTCGTCGTGCATTTCGACGGCCATATCAGCCAGCTCGGAACCTTCGGCACCCTCGCCATCGGCATGCGCCGCAACGTGCTCGAAGCCTTCGTGCGCGAGAAGGTTTCGATCCGCGTGCCCCACACGGTGCGCGTCAACCTGTCGGGCGAGCTCACCCCCGGCGTCATGGCCCGCGACGTCTTCCACCACCTGGTGCGCACCATGGGCCCGGCCTCCTGCCGCTTCCAGGTGTTGGAGATCGGCGGGCCGGCGCTCAAGTCCCTGACCACCGAGGGCCTGCAGACCATCACTGGCCTCGCTATGTTCACCGGCGCCATCACCGCCATCGTCAATCCGGACGAGGAACGCCTCGCCTATGCCCTGCCGCGCGCCCGCAAAAAGCTGGAGCCGGTATTCAGCGACGCGGACGCGGACTATGCGGCGGTCTATGACATCGACTTGACCGGCCTCGAGCCCGTGGTCGTGATCCCGCCCACCCCGTCCAACACCCGCAACCTCTCCGACTATCTCGGCCTGGAGATCAATGCCGGCTATCTCGGCTCCTGCGCCTCCGGCCGGCTGGAGGATTTGCGCATCGCCGCGCAGATCCTCAAAGGCCGCCAGGTGAAGGAAGGCTTCATGCTGAACGTCATCCCCACCAGCCAGGAAATCATGGCCGCCGCCGGCCGCGAGGGCCTGATCTCGACCCTCGCCGAAGCGGGCGCCTTCGTCTCCTCGCCCAGCTGCGACTACTGCTTCGGCCGCATCGCCACCATGACCGAGAAGCAGCGGGCGGTTTCCACCGGCACCCTCAACGTCCGCGGCCGCATGGGCAGCCCGGATTCCGAGATCTATCTGTGCAACGCGGCCACCGTCGCCGCCACCGCGATCGAGGGCAAGATCGCCGACCCCCGCAAATATCTGTGAGGCTCGAGCCATGCCGTTGAACAACCTGCGTGGGCGTGTCGCCTTCATCTTCGAGGAAGAGGACTTCGACGTCGACCAGATCGTCGGCGTGAAGAACATCAAGATCACCGACGTGAACGAGCTGGCATCCCTCGCCATGTCGTCCTACGACCCGGATTTCGCCAAGAAGGTCCAGCCGGGCGACCTCCTGGTCGGCGCCGGCAATTTCGGCTACGGCCACCCGCATTACCCGCCCATGCGCGCCATGCGCCATCTCGGCATCGCCGGGGTCATCGCCGAAAGCTTCTCGCCCGGCTACTGGCGCGGCGAGATCAGCATGGGGTTCCCGCAGGTGAGCTGCCCGGGCATCCTGAAGCTCGTCGAGCGCTGGGACGAGGTCGAGGTCGACTGGCAGGCCGGCCTCGTGCGCAATCTCACCAAGGGCACCGAGCTTCCCTTCGAGCCGCTCTCCAAGAGCGACGAGCAGATGCTCTTGGCTGGCGGCCTCGTGCCCTACCTCAAGCAGACGACGCCTCCCAGCGAACTGACCGCCGAAAGAAAGGGCCACTGACATGGCGAGGACCAGCGAGTTCCGCGACCGCGTGCTGAACCAGAAGACCGTTTGGGCCGCCGGCGCCTATGACGCCCTGTCCGCCAAGCTGATCGAGGACACGGGCTTCGATGCGGTCATGACCTCGGGCTTCGGCGTCTCCGCCTCCCATCTCGGCCTGCCCGATGCCGAGCTCTACACCATGTCGGAAAACCTCAGCGTCGTGCGCAATGTCATCAACGTGGTGAACGTGCCGGTCATTGCCGACATCGACACCGGCTATGGCAATGCCATCAACGTCATGCGCACCGTGCGCGAGTTCGAGGCCGCCGGCTGTTCGGCCGTCATCCTTGAAGACCAGGTCGCGCCCAAGCGCTGCCCCATCTGCGTCGGCGGGGTCGAGGTGATCGACAAGGACGAGGCCGTCTCCAAGATCGCCGCCGCTGCAGCCGCCCGGCGCGACCCGAACATGCTGATCATCGCCCGCACGGACGTGGTGGACGAGCAGGAGGCGATGGAGCGCGGCAAGGCCTATGTGGCCGCTGGCGCCGACATCATTCAGCCTATCAGCCGCTGCTTCAAGTCCATCGAAGGCTTGCGCGCCCTGCGCCAGGCGGTGGGCGTGCCGCTGTCGCTGCAGCTGCTTGGTTGGCTCGAAGGCTTGGCGCCGAAGGAGGTCGAGGAGGTCGCCGGCATGGCCACCTTCGCGCTGGTGCCGCTGATGACCGCCGCCGCCGCCCTGCGCGAGAACCTTTCCGCGCTCGCCAAGTCCAAGACCACCAAGGACCTGCCGCGGCCGCGCACCGACCACAATGATTTCATCGACTTCATCGGCTTCAAGAAGGTCGAGGAGCTGCAGCTCAAATATCTGCGTGCGAGCTGATGAGAGGACGCAAGGATCTCAGACTGGGGAGGACCAGACCAATGTTGACCCGTAGATTTATCCTGGCCGCGACGGGCGCGGCTCTCATGGCCGGCAGCTTGGCGGCGGGCGTTCACGCCCAGGACAAGCCGCCGGTGCGGATCGGCGCCATTCTGCCCCTGAGCGGCGCCGGCGCCTTCGACGGCCAGCTCGCCGCCGAAGGCATGGAGGCCATGGCCGCCCTCATCAACGACAAGGGCGGCATCCTCGGCGGCCGCAAGATCGAGCTCGTCAAATATGACGACAAGGGCACGCCGGAGGAAGGCGTGAGCGCCGCCAAGCGCGCCATCGAGCAGGACAATGTGGACGTGCTCGTCGGCGGCTGGTTCAGCGCCGTCGCCTTGAGCCTGAAGGAAGAGACCCGCGACAAGATCATCACCGTGATGACCTCGTCCCAGCACCCGAAGGTCACCGAGGAAGGCCACAAATACCTGTTCCGGCTGAACGCCACCTCGACCATGAACTCGCAGACCTACTCCAAGTTCATCTGCGACAAGATGGGGCTGAAGTCGGTGGCCTTCATCACCATCAATGACGACTACGGCCGCCTCGAAGCGCAGAACTACGAAAAGCTGCTCGGCGAATGCGGCATCAAGACCCTCGGCAACGAGTATTACAACCGCAACGACACGGACTTCACCACCGCGCTGACCAAGCTGCGCGCCCTTAAGCCGGATGCGATCTACGTCTCCGCCATCAACACCTCGCAAGGCGCCACCATCTACCGGCAGATTCGCCAGACCGGCTACAAGGGCACCATCATCGCCTCCGCCGGCAATATGAACCCGAAGCTGGTTGAACTCTCCGGCCCGGCGCTGGAAGGGGTCTATTCCGCCTCGCTCTATGCCCCCGACAGCGACAACCCGACCCTCAAGGCCTGGGTCGCCAAGTACAAGAGCATGTTCAAGAACGAGCCTGCCTTCATCGGCTCGCTCGGCGCGCAGGCGGTGGAGCTTCTGGCCGGCGCCATCGACGAGGCGGGCGACCCGCGCGCCTATGACAAGATCGCCGCGGCCCTCAAGGGCCATCCCTGGGATACGCTGCTCGGCACCATGAAGTTCGACGAAAAGGGCCAGGCGCTGCAGAACACCTACCTGGTCCAGGTCGTCGACGGCAAGATCACCTCGGTCAAGAACTGACCTGAAAACACCTGGCGGGAGGGTGCCCGGACACCGTGGCCCCTCCCCCTTTTTGGTTTGCGAGCGCGCCCCATGGAATTCGTCGTCTTCGCCCAGCAGGTCGTGAACGGCCTCGTCAACGGCATGGCCTATGTGCTGATCGCGACCGGCCTCACCCTCATCTTCGGGGTGCTGCGGATCGTGAATTTCGCCCATGGCGAATTCTACATGCTCGGCGCCTTCTTCACCTACTACGTGGTCTCGCTCGCCGGGCTCGACTATGTCTCGGCGACCATCATCGCGACCGCGGTGGTCGCCGCCGTCGGCATTCTCGCCAACCGGCTGTTCTTCTGGCCGCTCAGGCGCGAGCACGAATTCACCATCCTGCTGTCGAGCCTCGGCCTCGCCCTGCTGCTCACCAATGGCGGCGAGGTGGTGTTCGGCGCCGACCCGAAATATGTGTCGAGCCCGTTCTCCGATGAGATCGTCGAGATGGGCAACCTGATCGTCACCCAGCAGCGGGTGGTGATCTTCGCCGTCGGCGTCATCGTGCTCATCGCCCTTTACCTGTTCATCAAGAACTCCCGCATGGGCAAGATGATGCGGGCCACAGCCCAGAACCCGGAGGGTGCCGCCCTCACCGGCATCAATATCCGCCAGGTCCACACCTACACCTTCGCCCTCGCCTGCGGCCTGGCCGCGCTGGCCGGCGCCCTGGTCGGCCCCACCGCCATGATCTACCCCACCGTGGGCGGCTGGGCCGTGCTCAAGGGCTTCATCGTCGTCATCATGGGCGGGCTCGGCAGCATCCCCGGCGCCCTGGTCGGCGGCCTCGCCCTCGGTGTCATCGAGTCCTTGGGCGGCGGCTATATCTCGCTGGGGTTCGCCGAGGCCATCGGCTACGCCATCATCATCATCGTCCTGCTCTGGCGCCCGCAAGGCCTGTTCGGCACCGCGCGGAGGGCTTGATCCATGGCCAGCAAGCTCCTCCCCCTCATCGCCCTCGTCGCGGCCGCGCTGCTGCCGCTCCTGACCGGCTCGACCTATTTTCATCACCTCATGGTGTTGTGGCTGCTCTATGCCCTGCTCGCCCTCAGCCTCAACATCATCATCGGCTATCTCGGCGAGCTCACCTTCGGCCATGCCGCCTTCTTCGGCATCGGCGCCTATGCGGCCGCCATTCTCGGCATGGATTACGGCCTTGCCGGCATTCCCGGCATCCTCGCGGCAGGGCTCGTCGCCGGCCTGTTCGGCCTGGTCATCGGCTATGTGGCCCTGCGCATTGTCGGGCCGCAATTCGCGATCCTCACCCTCGGCTTCGGCTCGATCATCTACACCATCACCAATTACTGGGTGGATGTCACCCGCGGCCCCATGGGCATTTCCAACATCCCGCCGCTGACCTTCTTCGGCGGTGCCCTCACCTTGGAAAGCGCGCAGCAATATTATTACGTGGCGCTGATCTGCGTCGTGGCCTTCGCCTATGCCTGCTATGCCCTCGTCCACAGCCGCACCGGGCGCGCCTTCATCGCAACCCGCGAGAACCCGCAGCTCGCCGCTTCCATCGGCATCGACATCTTCCATATGAAGCTACTTGGCTTCGTGGTCGCCACCGCCATTGCCGGGATCGGCGGCGCGCTCTATGCCCACTATGTCAAGGTGATCACCCCGGAGCTGATGGGCCTGCAATACATGTCGGCCCTCATCATCATGGTCATCGTCGGCGGCCGCGGCACCATCGCCGGGCCCATCATCGGCGCCCTGATCTATGTCGGCCTGTTGGAGCTGCTGCGGCCGCTCGGCGCCATGCGCCTCGTCATCTTCGCCGCCCTGCTCATCGCCTCGGTCATCTTCCTGCCCGGCGGCATCGTCAGCCTGTGGCGGCGCTATGTGGAGCAGCCCGTGCTCCGCAAGACCGCCACACCCCAGCCCAGCGCCACCGTGGAGGCGGCGGAATGAGTCCTATTCTCGAAACCCACAGGCTCACCCGCAAGTTCGGCGGCCTCACCGCGGTCAGTGACATCGATCTCACGGTCAATCCCAACGAGATCGTCGGCCTCATCGGCCCCAATGGCGCCGGCAAGACAACCCTGTTCAACTGCATCGCCGGCTCGACCACGCCCACCAGCGGCACCGTCGCCTTCGAAGGCCGCGACTGCACCGGTTTCAAGGCGCACAAGATGGCGCGGCTGGGCGTCACCCGCACCTTCCAGATCACCAGCATCTTCCCGGCCATGTCCACCTTCGACAATGTGCGGGCCGCCACCTTCCGCACGACGTCCAAGGGCTGGGTCCCCGCCATGTTCCGCACGTCAGCCTATCGCGCCCAGGAAGCGGCCGTTGTGGACAAGGTGCATGAGATCCTCGATTTCGTTCGCTTGAGCGAGCGCGCCCATTTCCCGGCCGATGCCCTGTCCTATGGCGAGCACCGCCGGTTGGAGATCGCCATCGCGCTGGCCGCCGACCCCAAGCTCCTGCTGCTCGACGAGCCCGCCGCCGGCATGAACCCGGAAGAGGGCCAGAAGCTCGTCGGTATGATCAACGAGATCCGCGGCCGCGGCATCGCCGTGCTGCTGGTCGAGCATCACATGCGCGTGGTCATGGGCGTCTGCGACCGGGTGGTGGTGATCGATCACGGGGTGAAGATCGCGGAAGGGCCGCCGCGCGAGGTCGCCGACAATCCAGACGTGATCCGGGTCTATCTCGGACGGGAGCAGGTCAGTGCTTGAGGTCCACGGCATTACCGTGCGCTACGGCCGCCGGGAGGTCATCCACGGCATCAGCCTCAACGTCGCCGAGAAGGAGGTGGTGACCCTGGTCGGCTCCAACGGCGCCGGTAAGACCACCGCGCTCAAGACCATTTCCGGCCTCTTGCGCCCCACTGCCGGCAGCATCTCCTTCGACGGCAGGCGCATCGACACCATGGAGCCGCACGAGATCATCGCCCATGGCGTGGTGCAGGTGCCGGAAGGCCGCCTGCTCTTCGCCGATATGACCGTCTACGAGCATATCGAGCTTGGCGCCCTGCGTGCCCGCAACGCCACCCGCAGCTTCGCCGACCGGCTGGAGTGGATCTATGCCATGTTCCCCATCCTCAAGGAGCGCCGCGACCAGAAGGCCGGCACCTTGAGCGGCGGCCAGCAGCAGATGCTGGCGATCGCCCGCGGGCTCATGGCCGAGCCCCGCTGCCTGATGCTGGACGAACCCTCGCTTGGCCTCGCCCCCATCATGGTCGACCAGCTGGCCGATGCGATCCGCAGCCTGCACGAGGCCGGCCTCACCATCCTGCTGGTCGAGCAGCGGGTCGACCTCGCCCTGCGCCTGGCCCAGCGCGGCTATGTGCTAGAGACCGGCAATATCGTGCTGGAAGATACCGCCGAGAACCTGCTGAACGACACGCGGGTCAAATCAGCCTATCTCGGGACCTGACCCAGTGCTGGGACGAGCGACCGTAAAGCCCGCCTATGTGGCGACGCCCTTCGGCCAGCTACGTTACTGGCATGCGGGTTCCGGTCTGCCCCTTGTGGTTCTGCCCGGCCTGATCCTCGGTGCCTCGGTGCGCGCCAGGCAATGCGCTGCGGAATTCGGTGACCGCACCGTCATCACCCCCGAGCTGCCGGGTATCGGCGGCTCGGCGGATACGTCCGGCGATGGCATGGAAGGCGCGGCGCAAACCCTTGCCGCCGCATGGCAAGCGCTCGCCCTGGATGACGCGCCGATTCTCGCCTATGACCTTGCCGCACCGCTTGCCCTCGCCCTGCACAAGGCCCTGGAAGGCCGCCCTTGCGCCCTGTTCGCCGCCGACCTGGAACTGGCCCGCGGCTGGGCAGCGAGTGGCTGCCGGACACCCGACCTGACACCCCGCCCCGACGGCACCCATCTCACCGCCCTCTGGGCGCATCTGCGCGATCGCCACTTGCTCGACCCGCGGCACCCGACCCTCCCCGCCGCCATCGGGGCGCCGCTGCCCACCGACGCGGAGCTGGACGAGACCCTGGTCGCCGCCGCGACCCGCCCGGAACGCTACGCCGCGCTATGGAATGATTGTCTCGCGGCCATGGCTGACCTGGGCGATGCCGACTCCAGCACCGTGCTCGAAGACATCCCCATGCCGGCCATGATCGACAAGCGCTTGGCCGAGTTGGCAGTCAAAGCCCAGCCGCCCCGTGAGCTACGCCATGCCGCCCGGCCGGCGCGCACCGACGAGGTCTGGTGCGACTATGTCGAGACGCCGGCGGGCCATATCCATGTCCGCCGCGCCGGCGACGCCCCCCGGGCGCTGCTCATGTTTCAATCGGCGCCCGGCTCGACCGCACCGCTCACGCCG
This sequence comes from Rhodoligotrophos defluvii, assembly GCF_005281615.1. Classification (NCBI taxonomy): domain Bacteria; kingdom Pseudomonadati; phylum Pseudomonadota; class Alphaproteobacteria; order Hyphomicrobiales; family Rhodoligotrophaceae; genus Rhodoligotrophos; species Rhodoligotrophos defluvii. The sequence continues at coordinate 27,637 of NZ_SZZM01000009.1, forward strand.
ATCATCGAGGGGCTGGGCACCATTCGCTCCGTCTATGCGCCCGACTTCCTCGGCAATGGCCGTTCCGACAAGCCCAAATACCCGAAGACCGATATCCCGGCGCTCGCCCGCGATGCGCTCACCCTGGCCGATACCTTGGGCCTCGAAACGTTCGACCTGTGGGGCACCCATACCGGCGCCTGCGTCGCCCTGGAGCTCGCCATTCTCGCCCCGGAGCGCACCGGCCGCGTGGTTCTGGAAGCACCGCCCCTGCTGCCGCCCGGCTTCACCGCCGACATCCTCGCCAATTACCTGCCGCCGCTGAAGCCCGACCGCTGGGGCCTCCATCTGCAGCAGGCCTGGAACATGCGCCGCGACATGTTCCTGTTCTGGCCGTGGTACCGCCAGGACCGCGCTGCCGTCCGCAAGCTGGGCGTGCCCGACGCCCAGCTCCTGCATGACTGGACCATCGGCCTTCTCTCCAGCGGTGCGACTTACGACCGTTCCTACCGCGCCGCCTTCGAATACGACACTCAGGCGCGCCTTCCACTGCTCACCCGCCCGGCCATGATCTGCGCTGGCCCCGCCGACATGCTTGTGGAAGGCCTGAAACTGGCGGAGCGCATCGCCCCGCCCGGCACTGTCGTCACCCCCACGCCGGCCACCATCTGGTACCCCGGCCAGATGCCCACGGCCGTTGCGGAAACGCTCACCCTTTACCGCGACTTCCTCGGCGGCCGCACATAGCCACAGGCGACTAGACCCGTTCTGGCGTCGCAGGCCCCTCCACTCGTTGCGACGACCGGGCACAGCGCCGCCAGCTCTTTATTCTCCTTCGATGGCATGATGCGCCTAATAAGGCGCAAGAAGCTGCTGCTGTCGCCTCTGATCGCTGGCACGTCGGTAACGCCACGCCGAAGAAACATTCGCTTCGCCTATTAGACGAGCGTAGAATAGGGCTCGTAATGGGGGGAGGTGAGGTTGGTATGCGCTGTCTGAGATTGGCTTCAAGTCGAAAGGAACGTTCTGGCGACCGGACCGTTCTGCGCCGGCTTGCTCCGCTGCGGCAGGTTTTCATCTTGCTCTTGGCATGCCTGATCCCGGCGGGCGCGACGGTGGCGGACGAAACCGCCGGCACCGTGACCGGCGCGGCGAGCGAGACGGAGGACACCGCCATTGCCATGCGGCTTGCTCAGCTGCTGCAATCGGCGCGGGCCGTCGTATCCCAGCACCAGGACCTGATCAACAACCCGGATCTGGGCGAGAAGGGCCTCACCCCCGAGCGGGTGCTCGCCGAGACCGTCGCCCTCTACCAAAAGCAGACCGGCCACGACCTGAGCACCATCGACCCAAGCTCCAAGGAAGGCCGTCTGCTGCATGCCCAGATGGAGGCGATCAAGGAGGTTGTCGCCGAGAACCAGGAAACCATCAACAAGCCGGGCCTGGCCTTCAAAGGCTTCATTCCCGCCGTGTTCGGGCGGCTGGTGAACGAGGCCTTCGCCGAGCGCGTCGGAGAGGAGGCCCGCGTGAAGGTGACGGCGCCGGAAAAACTCATCCGTAACCGGAAGGCGCGGCCGGATGACTGGGAAGTGTCCATCATCAGCAAGAAACTCGGGCAGGCCGACTGGCCGAAGGGCGCGCCTTACCTGGAGAGGACCAGCGCGGACGGCCGCCCGGCCTTCCGGCTGATCGTCCCGGAATATTACACCCGCTCCTGCCTGACCTGCCATGGCGAGCCGGCCGGCAAGATGGACATCACGGGCTACCCGATGGAAGGCGGCAAGGAGGGCGACCTCGGCGCCGCCATCAGCGTCATCATATTCGAATGACCGTCGCAAGCACGACACGGGGCGACCTCTCTCCCGCGGTCGCACAGGATATGGCCCAGCAGCGCGACAGCTCGCCGGAAGACGGCCTGCCGGCGCCGGCCGGTTCCCGGTTGGAAGGGCTCGCCGCCCTGCTCCGCCGGACCTCGATCCCGCTGCGGGTGGCGGCGATCGCCCTGCTGCTGCTGGCGGGAATGATCGCAACCAACCTCATCATGATCAGGGAGCTCGACAACAACTCCCGGCAGATCACCCGTGCGACCGACCTTTTCAGTCAGCTGGAGGCTGCAAACGGCGCCGCGACGGCTTTCGGCAACGTCCGGTATTGGCTGACCGACCTGGCGGTAAGCCTGTTGACCATATCCGAACGCAACGCCGAGGCGGCCCGCGCCGATCTGCAGCGCTATCTGAACCAGCTCAGCGTCACGCACCCCGAGATCGCCGCCGAAATCGCGCGCGAGACCGACGCCTATATCGAAAGCGCCCTTCAGGCCGTCGAGGCCTATACCAACGATCAGCGCGTGATCGGCAATACGCTGCTTGCCCAGGGCCGCACCCACAGCCAGCAGGTGGAGCAGCGCCTGGCCGAGCTCACGCAAAGCCTGCATACCGATGCCTGGGACGCCCGGGATATGGCGACCAGCAGCGCGGCATCCGCCATCCGCATCGCCATCATCGTGCTGGCCAGCGTGGTCTTGCTGGGGGGCCTGCTCACCCTGCTCGTGCTCCATTCCATCGTGGTGCCGCTGCGCCGCCTCAACCGGGCCATGGGCTCCATGATCGAGGGCCGCTACGACGTCCCCTTGCCGCCGGTCGGCCGCGACGAGATCGGCATCATGGCGCGCACCCTGCGGCTCTTCCGCGACAGCATTACCGAGCGCGAACGGCTGCAGTCCATCGCGCAGGAGCAGCGCCGCACCATCGAGACGGCGATCGAGACCATTTCCGAAGGCTTTGCCCTGTTCGATGCGGATGATCGCCTGGTGATGGCAAACTCGCGCTACCGGGCGATCTATCCCGGCGTGGCGGACCTCATCGTGCCGGGAACCCGTTTCGCCGACCTCATTCGCGCGGGAGCCGAGCGGGACCTGGCCGATTTCGGCGACCTCTCGAAGGAGGCCTGGATCGAGCAGCGCCTGAGCCGCCATCGCGACGCCGAGGGGGTGATGGAGCAGCGCTATGCCGATGGCCGCTGGGTGCGCATCAGCGAGCGCAAGACCCCTGACCACGGCACCGTCACCGTCTATACCGACATTACCGAGCTCAAGCAGCGCCAGGCCGAGCTGCAGCGGGCCAAGGAGGACGCCGACGCCGCCAACCAGGCCAAGAGTCAGTTTCTGGCCAGCATGAGCCACGAGCTGCGCACGCCTTTGAACGCGATCATCGGCTATAGCGAAATGCTCATCGAGGAGGCCGAGGAACTTGGCCAAAACGACTTCGTTCCCGACCTCGGCAAGATCAAGAAGGCGGGCAAGCACCTGCTGAGCCTGATCAACGACATCCTCGACCTCTCCAAGATCGAGGCGGGCAAGACCGAGCTCTATTTCGAGACCTTCGAGATCGACGAGCTGATCTCGCAGGTCAAGGCGACCATCGCCCCGCTGGTGGCCAGGAACGACAACCGGCTGACCGTCGAGGTCGATCCCCATGCCGGCATCATGCAATCCGACCAGACGAAGCTGCGCCAGAACCTCCTCAACCTCCTGAGCAACGCCTCCAAGTTCACCTCGAACGGCACCATCGCGCTCAAGGTTCGCCGCTGTCCGGTCGAGGACGGTGGCGACTGGATGGAGTTCGAGATCGCCGATACCGGCATCGGCATGACGGCCCAGCAGAAGGCGAAGCTGTTCCAGGCCTTCACCCAGGCGGATTCATCCACCGCCCGCAATTATGGCGGCACCGGGCTTGGGCTGGCCATCACGAAGCAGTTCTGCCTGATGCTGGGCGGCGACATCACGGTGGAAACGGAATATGGCAAGGGCTCGTCCTTCACCATGCGCCTTCCCGCCGTGCACCCTCAGATCGAGGCGGCGGCAAGTCCCGAGGATGCATCGGCCATCAAGGCCACCATCCTGGTCATCGACGACGAGCGGGCCAGCCGCGACAGCCTGAGTGCCGCGCTGACCAAGGAGGGCTATCGGGTGGTCACCGCGGCCGGCGGGCGCGACGGCCTGCGGCTGGCGAAGCAGGAGAAGCCCGACGCCGTCATCCTCGACGTGATCATGCCGGAGGTGGACGGCTGGACCGTGTTGCGCTGGCTCAAGAGCGACCCGGAGCTGAGCCCCATCCCGGTGATCCTCGTGACCGTGCTGGGCGATCAGGACATGGGCGTTGCCCTCGGCGCGGCCGAGCATCTCACCAAGCCGATCGATCCGGCAGAGCTCCTGGAGGTGCTCGATCGCGTGCGCCGTTCCGGCGATCGCCCGGATGTGCTCGTCATCGATGACGACGAGACCACCCGGGACATGCTCCGCCGCACCCTCATGCGTGAGGGCTGGACCGTGCGCGAGGCCGTCAACGGAGCGGCGGGTCTGGCCGAGGCGGCCGCCGCCAAGCCGAGCGTCATTCTGCTCGATCTGATGATGCCGGAGGTGGACGGCTTCGAGGTGCTCGCCAAGCTGCGCCAGGATCCGCATCTGCGCGATATTCCCGTCATAGTGGTCACCGCCAAGGAATTGACCGCCCAAGAGCGTGAATGGCTGCGCAGCAATGCCTTGGAGATTTTCCAAAAGGGTGCTTATGGTCGCGCGGAATTGGTGGCGTCCCTGCGCAGCATGATCGAGGTGGCGCGCGGGGCCGCTGCGACGTCGTTGAAGGCCAATTGAAGCTGGGGAGGCTGAGAGGCGGACGAGGTAACAATGATGGCCAAGATCCTGCTCGTCGAAGACAACGAAATGAACCGCGATATGCTGTCGCGTCGGCTCAATCGGCATGGCTTCACCGTGGTGATCGCCCCCGACGGGGAGAGCGGCGTCGCCATGGCGGCCAGCGAGGTGCCCGATATCGTGCTCATGGACATGAGCCTGCCCGTGGTCGACGGCTGGGAGGCGACGCGGCGCATCAAGGCCGATCCGCGCACCAGCGCCATTCCGGTGATCGCCCTCACCGCCCACGCCATGGCCTCTGACGAGCAGCGGGCGCGCGAGGTCGGCTGCGACGACTATGATACCAAGCCGATCGAGCTGCCGAGGCTGCTTGAGAAGATCCAGCGCTTGCTGCCGGCGGCGCCTGGCCTTCGCTAGCCGGGCGCGGCACGAAGCGCACTGGACGGGAGCGGGAGGGAAGAGACGCCCCTGGCTGCCGTGAGGCAGCGGATATTGCGGGAGCAGGCGGGATGATGTCCGACGCCGAATTCCAGAGATGGACGAGGCTGGTTACGGTCCAGCAGGATCTCGTCACGCCCATACGCACGATCCTCGATTACCTGGAGATCCTGTGCGACGATGTGCGGCGGCTGGCGTTGCCGGACGTTCTGGAGCATCTGGACAAGGCCACCGCTGCGGCCCGCTGCTTGGACGAGATCGTCGGCCGACTGCTGGATTCGGACGGGCCCCTCGACATGGACGCGCAACGGGAGTTCGGTGGATCTCAGGCCAAGCTCCGGCACGAGCTCAGGACGCCTCTCAACGCCATTATCGGCTATGGCGAGCTGGCATTAGAGGATCTGCCGCCGGCCCCCGCTGCGGAAAAGCTGCGGCCCGAGCTGGAGAAGCTGCTGGGCGAGGCGCGCCGGCTCATCGCCTGCATCAACGCGCTGGGAAAGTTCGGCACCGGTGCCGAGCCAGGCGCGGATGACCCCGCCCAGACCGTCATAGCCGATCTCTTTCGCACGCTGCATCCCGACCGGCCGGAGACGCGCGGCTGCGAGGTCGGCCGGATTCTCGTCGTCGACGACAACGAGGCCAACCGCGATCTGCTGCGGCGGCGGCTGCTCCAGGAGGGCCACCAGGTGGAGCTGGCCCAATCCGGGCGGCAGGCGCTCCAAATGCTGGAAAAGGAGGAATTCGACCTCATCCTGCTCGACCTGATCATGCCGGGCATGAATGGCATCGAGGTGCTGGAACGCCTCAAGTCGGATCAGCGCCTCTACCAGGTCCCGGTGGTGATGATCTCCGGCTTGAGCGAAACCGATGCGGTGATCCGCTGCATCGAGGCAGGCGCCGAGGACTATCTGCCCAAGCCCTTCAACCTGGTGCTGCTGCGTGCCCGCATCAATGCCTGCCTGGAGCGCCGGCGCTGGCGCGGCCGCGAGCAGGAATATCTTGCCAAGCTGAAGATCGCCAAGGATCGGTCCGAGGCCCTGCTGCGCAATATCCTGCCGGACCCGATCGTGCTGCGCCTCAACGAGGGCGAAACCATCATTGCCGACCGCTTCGAGCAGGCGACCATCCTGTTCGCCGACATCGTGGACTTCACGCCCGCCGCCGCCAAGATGGCGCCGGCCCATCTCGTGGGAGAGCTCGCGGAGATCTTCTCCGCCTTCGACGATCTCGCCCTGCGGCTCGGCGTGGAGAAGATCAAGACCATCGGCGATGCCTACATGGCGGCCACCGGCCTGCCCTCCCCGCGGGCCGATCATGTCGAGGTCATGGCGGAATTCGCGCTCGGCGCCCTCGACGTGCTGGGCAGCATCAACCGCGACGGCGGGACGGACTACCGCATTCGCATCGGCATCCACACGGGCCCGGTCGTGGCCGGCATCATCGGCCGCCATAAATTCATCTACGATGTGTGGGGCGATACGGTGAATATTGCCAGCCGGCTTGAATCCCATGGCGCGCCCAACCGTATCCAGGTGTCGGAGCCGGTGCGCAATGCGCTCGCCCATCGCTACGAGTTCGAGCCTCAGGGTGCTCTCACCCTTAAAGGACGAGGCCAGGCCTGCGCCTTCTTGCTGGTGCCGCGGCAGCACGTGCGCTGCTGATCGCATCCCGAAATGGCTTGATCCTTGCATCGGACGACGCAGGCGGGGATCGATATGGATCATATCGAGACATCCCCATCGATCAGCCAGCTTACGAACGGGTCTCAACCTGCCCGCTCGTAGGGGAGGCTGGCTGGTTGAAGGTGGCGGCCTGTCTTTTCCTGCGTTCAGGCAGGCCGCCACTGCTCCAGCAGGGCCGCCAAGGCCTCAGGGCCTCATAAGGAGGCTTGGGGCCACTTCCCCGCCAAATCTCTCATGCGCGAAGGACTTGATGATGTGGCTGCAGCTGCGGGATGTTGCTAGACGACGCATCGGTTAGGGAGCATGATCCCGGCGTTGGCTTGGAAATGCTTCCAATCGCGTTACCCGGGAGATCGCTGCCATGGAGCCTCAGAATAGGGGCAGGCGCAAACTTCTGGCCGGTGCCGGGGCAGCAGCGCTGGTCACGGGTATCCCCGCCCGGGCGGCTTCCGGCGCCACCAATACGAGCGGCGCTTTAGAGGTCATCGATTTCCACAGCCATTTCGTCGGCTCTGCGTTCACCTCCAACGCTGGCGCAGCCGCACCCGCCGCCCAGAAAGCACGCTGGCAGCAGGTCAACCGCAATCTCTCTGATGTGCAGGCGCTGCTGTCGTCGATTGAAACGGCAGGCGTCGCCGCCCGTGTCGTGAGCACGCCCTTGGAGTTCATTCGCGGTGCAGATGGTGAGATACCGCCGGACGCAGAAAGGCGTGCCAACGACCAGCTCGCCGAGCTTGTGGGACGTAACCCCGGACGTCTCTACGGGTTGGCCACGGTGGACGCCTATAACGGAGATGCGGGCGCGCAAGAACTGACCCGTGCCGTGCGCGAGTTGGGGCTGCGCGGCGTCTTTCTAGAGGCGGCCAAGAAAGACCTTCTGCTCGACGCACCAGAAGCACGCCCAACACTCACCGCGGCCGCCACGCTGGGTGTACCGGTTTTCGTTCATCCGATCTCAGACCCGCAGCTGAGCAGGCGCCTTGCGCGCTATGGACGACTGGGAACGACCTTGAATCGGGGGACCATCAATTCGGCAGCGCTCGTCGCGCTCATCGAAAGTGGCACCTTCGATGAGCTGCCGGGCCTGCGCATTGTGGTTACGACCCTTGCGATCGGCACGGTTCTGCTCGCGGGCGGGTTCGGAGACGGTCTCGGCCTCCGGAGCGACACGCCGGAGCTAAGCCGCCGGCACGTCTATATCGATACAATGGGGCTCAGCCCGGTGCTGATCCGCAGCGCCGTGGATCTGTTGGGCGCAGACCATGTTCTTGCCGGTACGGACTGGCCGATCTTTGTCGAGAGGTCGGTACCGGAACGCCTGCAGGCGGCAATGGCGTTCTCCGGTCTCAACCCGGTCGAGCAGCAATGGATTGCCGGGGCCAATGCGCAGAAACTGCTGGGCATCGCCTAGAGCATTTTTCGAGCGGAGTGGATGCCGGTTCCCGTGAAGAAAACGCGGCCAAGCAGGAACTTGGAGCGGAAACCCTTTTGAGGCTCTACATCCAGAATGCTTGGCGCGAGCCGTCGGCCGTCATCGAGGGCTCCGGTTCCACAATCGCATCCACCGACATGGCGGCTTGGCCGCCTGGGCCGGAAGACGCGGCGCTCGACTGCCCACCCTGGCCACCCGGCTTGAAATGGGCTGTGTTGTCGCCCGGGGAAAGCTCGGCAGCAAGCGCCTCCGGACCAACCGGCGCGGCGTCCGCAATGGCAACCTCTGTATGCACCTCTGCCAGGATTGCGGGGCTCACCGGTTTGGTGAGGACTGCAACCGAGCCGTCGTTCCACAGCACCTTGACCACCGCTTTGCTGCCGGCAGCCTCTGCAAAGGTCCGGTCCCACGCGCGCGCGAATTCCACCGCATGGACATAGCGCTCGCCCACATCCAGTCCGCTCTGGAACGTCCAATACTCTGCCCCATACCAATACACGTTTCCTTGAAGACGATGGCCGCCGGCTTCGATCACCGCCCTGTCGGCGACGTCGCCGGTCGTGGGCGAAGGGAGCAAGATGAGTTCATCCGCATCGATCAGGTTGGCGGCCCCGCTCAGTGGCGGCTCTCCGTAGGAGCCTTGCGGCGTGTTCCGCGCGCGAGAGACGCCTTCCACCACGGGAATCGGCGGCGTGCTCAGGGCATATTCCCCGTCACTCAGCTCATATGCTTCCGCGGAGCCGAATCCATACTTCTGATAGGTCCTGTTCCAGGCGTCCGCCGCCGCTCGTGCGCGATAGCTCCGCATTTCCTCGACCGGTCCGGGAATGATCGACCAATATCGGCCCTCGTATTGATAAGTCGGGCCTATGGACTTGAATCCGGCATAGATGCCCTGTTGCCTCAGCGTTTCCGGGCTGGGCCCGTTGATGGCCAACGGCTGCTCCGTTTCGAGTGGACGGGCGGCAGGGTCGTCCCAACCAGCGGGCAAGCGGTTCAGGCCGGCGAAGTCGTTGAGGAACGCGGAACGCTCGGGTGCCAAGGCGTCCGACTTCCCGACAGCCGCGAGGACAGGTTGTGCCTTCTCGACCAACGGCCTCATTCTTTCGGGAAACGGGGGCAAACGGCCTTCGCCGAACCGCGATGGCGCCACGGCGGCGGTAGAGCAGCATATTCCGCCACCTTTCAGCCCGCCGCCCTTCTCGATCAGCCCGCTTTGCGGATCCATATGATAGGCCTTGAGCTCCGATCCCCGCTGCGCCTCGCCGTTGATCCAGTCCACGGCCTGGTAGGTTCGCTGCTGGCCGGGCACGCTCCGCAGCGCAACGATCTCTCCCGTGCTCTTGATCCTCGTAACCGTCAACGTCTCGCCCGTGACCGGATGATCCCACGTCCTGCGCTCGCCGTGCGACAGGGAGAGAAACCGGCGAGGAATATCCGAAAACGGCTGGCCCGGCTGCGCCTCGCTGAACTGCCCCTCCACGGAGGTGATGTCCAGTGAGGGCGAGCTCAGGTCGCCCGGTGCGGACGGCATGCTCCCCCCGGCTTCTGCTTCGGACGTGACCTCGAAGGCCATGCCGCCGCGCCGCGCCACCATGGCGACGGCGGCCTCGCCGGTAAGCGCCAACGCCCCACCGATGATCTGCTTGATGTCGTCGTGGCGGATCCCCTCCTCGATGTTGTAGATGCCGCCGACAATGGGGATCTGGCTGATATACCAGTTCTTCAGGAACTCGAGCCCGCGGATGAGGTCCCGATGGCCCTCGGTCTCCGCTTCATAGTCGGCAACGATGCGCCCGGCCTCGGCACTGATGTCATCAGGCGTCGGCATCTTGCCCCCCAGCCGCAGATTTTCCTTCGCGCGGGCCATGACCCAGGCCTGTTGCGGCAGGGAAGCATTGAACGTTTCCTCGGCGCGTTGCAGGTCGGCGCGCGGATTGATCACGTGATGATGATGGTGTTCATCATGCTCGCAGCGGAGAGCGAGCACGTGCCCCACCCCCGGCCGATCGGCGAGTTCGAGAAACCGCGCGAGCGGTGTCACGCGGACGGTTTCGGTCACCCCGAAAGCGTGGAGCGCGGAAAAATCCGTCTCCTCATATTCGAGATCGTCCCGTGATTGCCCCGTTTCTCGTTGCAGGATGTCGAGCGCGGCCGCTGCACGGTCGAAGCTTGGTGGCTTTCCGAAATTGGCGTTCCATCGCTCGGCGAAGCTCGACACCGCCTGCTTCAGCGATGCCTTTGGATCCTTTCGGTTGGGCGGCTCACCGCTTGAGCTTGCCAAATGAAATGCGGCCTGCACCAAAGGGTTGAAGCTGTCCCGCGGATGCTCCTGCCAGCGGATGATCTCGTCCTGGAAAGCCTTGAGCAGGCTTTCGCGGTCCACGAGCACCTCCGGCGGCGCCTCGCCGCGGCTGATCGCCCTTTGCGCAAGAACAGAGGCGAGCGAGAATTCGATCGTGCCGATGGTATGGTGAACATCGAGGCCGTTGTCCCGGGCCCACTCCGCGAGCAAGTCCCGGCGGTCTTCGTCGCTCAGTCCGTCCAGTCCCGGGGTATGCACGAGGCTCGCATCGTCGGCGAGTTCCGCGATCGTCTTGCCGGCCGCATTGAGGATCGTTGCATGCTTGAAAAGCGGGGGAGCGGCAGGATCTCCTTCCAGCTCATCGAAGCTGAAGATCTGCGTTTTCCGCCATTCCCGTGCGAGCGCCTCGAGGAAGGTCTTGCGGAGAACCGATAACCTGCTGGGGGAGCTGAGATCGAACGATATCTCCTGCGGCTTGACATTGTTGTACAGCAGCGCTGCCTGATCGATGGAGTGGCCGTCCCGGGTTGAGAAGATCTGCGCGATCCCTGCGCTGCCCAATGCGACACGGGCACCTAGGACGCGCGGATCGATCCGGACATGAGGATCGCTGTCATTGATCTCGGTCAGCGCGGCTGTGGCTGACATCGCCTGGCTGCGCGGGACCTCCCAGTCCACCCAACTGAGAGCGCGGCTGAGATCGCCGACCAGCGCGTCGCGCCATTCGGATCTTGAACCGCCCTCCGGTCCCTTCTCGTGGTGGGATTGTGCCTCGCTGTTCAACGGCGGGGAAGCCTGCGCAGGATCGCTCATGTCGTCCATCATGTTGCAATACGCATGTGCAACATTCGGAAAGCCTGGAAGAGGGTAAGGCGATTTTCCGGCTAAAGCCGGGCTTGGCAGCTTATGTGACGATCAGCCACGCAAGTGACCATGGTTTCCAACCGGGAGCCAAAGCATGCTGGCCGTGGCAAACACCCCAGTGGCACGAAGGTCGTGCTCTAAATCGTTGATTTCCAAGGGAATGGTGGGCCCGGAGGGACTCGAACCCCCAACCAAGCGGTTATGAGCCGCCGGCTCTGACCAATTGAGCTACAGGCCCCCGGGCGGGTGCGCGCATGCCGCGACCCGGCCGAAGCATTTCCCCTGGCTACACCAAAACGGCCGCGGCGGAAAGGTCTGCATCGCGAAGGAGCCAGCAGGTCCTGCCCTTCCTTGCGCCCCGCCCTCGGATGCCGCAGAATGGACTTATTCCGCCGCAATTCTCCCCGTCCCGTATTTCTATTGAGAGTGTTGCCATGTCTTCCCTGTTTCAAGGTGGTCGCGGGCTGTTGCCCTTGGTTTTGACAGCCGGTCTGCTCATGGGCGTGGTTGCCGCCGTCCCCGCTCGGGCCCAGGATACCCAATCCGAGGATCAGATCCGGACCCTGAGCCTCGTCGGCACCGGCGAGGTGCGCGCCGCGCCGGATGAAGCCACCATCACCATCGGCGTCGTCCACCAGGCCAAGACCGCCGCCGAAGCCGTCAAGGCCAACAATGCCGCCATGGCCGAAGTCTTCTCGTCCCTGAAGGCCGAGGGCATCGCCGAAAAGGACATCCAGACCTCCAATTTCTCGGTCAATCCGCGCTACGTTTATCCCAAGGACAACAGCGGTCCGCCGACCATCGACGGCTACGAGGTGTCGAACCAGGTCTCCGTCCGCATCCACGATCTCGGCAAGCTGGGCGCGGTTCTGGACAAGGTCGTCGCGTCCGGCTCGAACCAGATCAACGGCATCAGCTTCGGCCTGTCGGAACCCGAGAAGCTGGAGAACGAGGCGCGCAAGCTGGCCATTGCCGATGCCCGGGCCAAGGCCGAGCTTTACGCTCAGGCCGGCGGCTTCCAGTTGGGGCCGATCCACGCGGTGGTCGAGGGCGGCCGCAGTTTTCCGCCGGTACCTATGATGCGGCGCGAGGCGTTCGACATGAAGGCAGCCGCGCAAGCCGTGCCGATCGCCCAGGGCGAGCAGGTCGTGTCCATCCAGGTGAATGTCACCTGGGAGATTAGATAAACGCTAAGATTGCATCAGAAAGAAATGCAGTAACTGGTTGTTACCCCGCGGCGCTTATCCTGACCAGGTCTCCACACTGCTCAGGAGGGCGCCGGTATGGGCACGCCGGTCGCGACCAAGGCTCAGCATTTCTTGCGCCGCTATACCGAGGCCAAGATCAACACCTTTCGGCAGTTGTTCACGATCGAGAGGCTGGTAAGGGTTAGCGGAACGGAAAACCCTCACTTCGAACAAGAGGTGCGCCTGGCGATAGCGGCCGGGCGCGAGCAGCGCCACGCGCTGCGCTGCGCGCTTCTCGATGCCATCGCGGAGAGCGGCGAGGCCGCCCATTTCTGGCTGCGCAGGCTCGATGCCGCAGATCGGGCAGCCCGGCCGAACGAAGCCACGTTCGACCGCCTGCTCAGCCTTGATCGGATCGCCGATATCCGCAGGGATGCCGCGCACGCCCAGGACTTTTTCACCACGTTGCGCGTCGTGGCGAACCAGATCTTCCGGCCCTATTCCCAGCTGCTCACCGATATCGTCTTCAACCAGTCCAACCAGAAGGCGCCGCGGCCGCTGGCGCAAGCCATCGCCGCCGGCCTGGCCGCGCAATCCCTCGAGAGCGCAACGCAGGCAGCCTCAAGTCATGGCGCCGCGCGTTCCCAGAACTGAAGTTCCTTCACGGTCTCGGCTTCGCAGTTGAGATCCTTCCACGCGAGCCGCGCCACAACGCCCGGCAGCTCCACATACCCGCGCTTGCGCCAGAACGGGTCGAGCGGCCGGTAACCGGCTGGCCGCAACGGATGATCAGCCGGCCTGATCACCGCACAGAACATGGTGATGGGCAGGCCCAAGGCGCGGGCATGCGCCTCCCGCCCGTCAAAGAACATGTGGCCGATCCCGCGGCCGCGATAGGCCGGATCGAGCACTGATTCCCCGAAATAGCAGACCTGCGATATGTCGATGCCGGCGGCTGCAACCGGCGCGCGGAACGTATCGGGCTCGTCCACCAGCGGCACGCAGGTGGCGGCGCCCACCAGCTGCTGTTCTTCAGGCAATGCATCGTCGCTCACGGTGACGACGGCCGCATTGGGCGACTTGGCATAGTTGGCGAGATAGCGCTCCTCGTAGGCCAAGTCGCCGTCATAGAGGTAAGGGAACTCGCGGAACACCTGAATCCGCAGCCGCGCCAGCCCCTCGATCACCGACAGCACCTCGGTGCCGGTCAGTGTCCTCACCGAGAGGCTCACCCTCGGCCCTCCACCTGGGCGATCCAGTCATTGAGGTTGTAATGGGTGGCGATCCGGGTGATCGCCCCGTCGGCGATCTCCAGCAATCCGCCCGCCGGCAGCCGATAGGTCTGCCCGCGCGCCGGCGGCAGGCCCTCGTCGGTGGCCAGGTACTGGCCGTTCACGGTGAACGAGGCGGCGGCATGGCGGCCGTCATCGCTGGCCATCACCACGAGATCATCCAGGTGCTCTTTGTAGCACCGGGCCATGTGCTCGCAGAATTCCCGGAACAGGGCCTTGCCCTGGCGCTGGCCGCCCTGGTTCACGTCATGGACCACATCGTCGGCGAGGCATGCAAGCATGCCTTCTATGTCGCCGCGATTGAAGGCGTCGTAGTAGCGGGTGACCAGCTGGATTGATTTGATGCGTGCGTCAGTCATGACCGCCATCTGACGGAAAGGACGCACTTGGTCAAGAGCTGGGGGATTGCTTTCCCCAGTCTCGACCGCCGGCCGCAGCTGTCCATCAATTATCCAAGAAGCTCCTGAGTTTCCGGCTGCGGCTTGGATGCTTGAGCTTGCGCAGCGCCTTGGCCTCGATCTGGCGGATACGCTCGCGCGTCACCGAGAACTGCTGGCCGACCTCCTCGAGCGTGTGATCGGTGTTCATGCCGATGCCGAAGCGCATGCGCAGCACCCGCTCCTCGCGCGGGGTGAGCGAGGCCAGCACCCGGGTCGTCGTCTCGCGCAGATTGCTCTGGATCGCTGCGTCGATCGGCAGGATCGCGTTCTTGTCCTCGATGAAGTCGCCGAGGTGGCTATCCTCCTCGTCGCCGATCGGCGTCTCCAGCGAGATCGGCTCCTTGGCGATCTTCATCACCTTGCGCACTTTTTCCAGCGGCATGCCGAGCTTGTCGGCCAGCTCCTCCGGGGTCGGCTCGCGCCCGATCTCGTGCAGCATCTGCCGCCCGGTGCGCACCAGCTTGTTGATGGTCTCGATCATGTGCACGGGGATACGGATCGTCCGTGCCTGGTCGGCGATCGAACGGGTGATCGCCTGCCGGATCCACCAGGTGGCATAGGTCGAGAACTTATAGCCCCGGCGGTACTCGAACTTGTCCACCGCCTTCATCAGGCCGATATTTCCTTCCTGGATCAGGTCCAGGAACTGCAGGCCGCGGTTGGTGTATTTCTTGGCGATGGAGATCACCAGCCGCAGATTGGCCTCGACCATTTCCTTCTTGGCGATGCGCGCCTCGCGCTCGCCTTTCTGCACCATGTGCACGATGCGGCGGAATTCCGGGATCTCGAGCCCCGTCTCGCTGGCCAGGTGATGGATCTCGCTGCGCAGGTCCTTGATCGTGTCCTTCTCTTCGGCCACGAACTCCCGCCAGCCCTTGCGGGTGAGCTTCGACACGCGCTGCAGCCAGCGCGGATCGAGCTCCGATCCCTGGTACTCGCGGAGGAACTCGTCGCGCGGCACGCCATAGCTCTCGGCCAGGCGCATGAGCCGGCCTTCCAGCGACAACAGCCGCTTGTTGATGTCATAGAGCTGCTCGACCAGGTTCTCGATGCGGTTGTTGTTGAGCGACAGGCTCTTCACATCCACGATGATGTCCTGGCGCAGCTTGGCATAGCGCCGCTCCTGGGCTGGCGACAGGGCATTGGCCTGCATATGCTGCTCGACCAGCTGGTCCTGCAGCTTGCGCAGCTTCTTATAGTTCTGGGCGATGTTGTCGAAGGTCTCGAGCACCTTCGGCTTGAGCTCCGCCTCCATGGCCGCCAGCGAGACGCTGTTCTCGTCGGGATCTTCGTCATCCTCGTCGAGCGCGCCCTCGAGGCCTTCCATGCCCTCCTCGTCCAGCGGCCGCTCCTCCGGCGGCGCGGCCGTCGGTGCCGCAGCGCCATTGCCGCTGCCGCCCTCGACGGGCGCGGCGATTGGTGCCTTGGCGTCGGGCCCCGCATAGGTCGCTTCGAGATCGATGATGTCGCGCAGGAGCACGCGCCCCTCATTGAGTTCGTCGCGCCAGATGATGATGGCCTGGAAGGTCAGCGGGCTCTCGCACAGCCCGGCGATCATCGCTTCCCGGCCGGCCTCGATCCGCTTGGCGATCGCAATCTCGCCCTCGCGCGACAAGAGCTCCACCGAGCCCATCTCGCGCAGATACATGCGCACCGGGTCGTCCGTGCGCTCGACCGGCTCCGTGGCGGCGCGCTCGCGCTTGACCGGCAAGGCCGCCTCGACCCTGTCGGCCGCCTCGAGAGCCTCCTCGGTCTCCTCCTCGCTCTCCACCACGTTGATGCCCATTTCAGAGAGCATCGCCATGATGTCTTCGATCTGCTCTGAGGAGACCTCTTCCGAGGGCAGCACCTCGTTCAGCTCGTCATAGGTCACATAGCCGCGCTGCTTGGCGAGCTTGATCATCCGCTTCACGGCGGCATCGGACATATCCAGCAGCGGACCGTCCTGGTTCTCCGGCACGCTTTCCTGGACTTCCGCTTCTTCCGCCGTGCTCGTGCTCATCCGTTCGTCTCCG
Source organism: Rhodoligotrophos defluvii (assembly GCF_005281615.1). Lineage (NCBI taxonomy): Bacteria > Pseudomonadati > Pseudomonadota > Alphaproteobacteria > Hyphomicrobiales > Rhodoligotrophaceae > Rhodoligotrophos > Rhodoligotrophos defluvii. The sequence goes on from NZ_SZZM01000009.1 coordinate 43,922, forward strand.
CCGACCTATGCTCGCCTGCCCGCCAAGGGGAAGACGCCCACTGTTTCCATCGCGATTGGCGCCCCGCGCGGGGGCACACTTGCCTAAACACAACAGCTACCGCGGCCTCGCTCCGGCCACCCGTCGCCCAGCCCTGCCATTTGCATCATGGGGCCGCAATCCCGCCATTGCGGTCTAAACGGCAGATCCCCCTTGCCGACCCGAAGCCTCCCCGAACCCCTCGATCGCGGCCTCCTCGCCGAATGTCGATCGGAATTGGGCGCTGGCTTCGTTCAACCGCAGTTCTGTCTCCTCCGTAGGGTTCTCCGCAAAGGCCCGTTCTGCATCCGCTAGCTCTCGACGCAATATACCGGCCTTCCTGTGCAACGCGACCATATGGAGCCAAGCAACGGACGTATCCTCAGCGGCAGCATCTGGAAACGCAAACCAATCGCTACGATGCGTGAATCCGGACTCGAGCCTTGCGAGGACCTCCGCGTAACCTCTCGCCGTGAGGTGGTTCCGCAATTCTGTCCTGTCAAGGCCTTCCACCAAAGCGGCGATATCTAGGATTTCGCGGCGCAGCCTGTCAAGAACCGGGCTTGACAGCTCCAGCTCTGCCACAGCCTCGGGATTCGGCTCGATCAGATACGGGTGGTTGAGAAGCGTGAGCATGATCAGCCGCTCGCGCCGGTCACCGGCCGCGGCGTCCCCTCCGGTGGCCGCGACACGGGCCCGCAAGGCGGGCGTTGGGCTTGAGGGCAGCAACCAGTGCGGCAGCGGCGCCCGGCCGCGCCGCCACTGGTCCACATTGCCCCCGGGATAACGCGCGAGGCTCGAAGGGGCCCCTGCCCCCCGGTAGCCTCGTCCCCGCGGCACGAACGGCTGGCGCCGCCCTCCCCAAAGGCCGGCTAGCCGTTCGCGGAAATGGCTGCGGTAATGTGCCTTGATTCGCGCATCGCTGATTCGCTCGACCGCCTCGTCCAGCTTCGCCTCGAAGGCGGCGCGGCGCTCCGGCGTCGTCAGGTCGGCCGCCTCGCTCTCCCGCCGCCACAGCACGTCGGCCATCGGCACCGCCGCCTCGAGCGCGCCCAGCATGGCCGCGGGGCCGCCATGCCGCACCAGGTCGTCGGGATCCTGCCCCTCCGGCAGGAAGGCAAACCGCAGGGAATAGCCGGGCCGCAGCTCCGGCAGCGCCGTGTCGAGGGCCCGGTAGGCTGCCTTGAGGCCTGCCTCGTCGCCATCGAAGCACAGCACCGGCTCGGCTGCGGCCTTCCACAGCAGCTTCAGCTGTTCGGCCGTGAGCGCCGTGCCCATGGGCGCAACCACATGGTCGATGCCGACGCCATCCAGAGCGATGACGTCCATATAGCCCTCGACCACCACGATCGCGCCCGCCTCGTAGGCGGGCTTCCGTGCCCGGTCGAGATTGTAGAGCATCGCGCTCTTGTGGAAGAGCTCCGTCTCCGGCGAGTTGAGATATTTCGCCTGCGCCGTGGGCGAAAGCGCGCGGCCGCCGAACGCCACCACCCTGCCCCGCGCATCATTGATGGGAAACATGACGCGGTTGCGGAACCGGTCATAGGGCACGGGGATGTCGTCGCCGGCAATCAGCAGCCCGGCCTCCACCATCTGCTGGGTCGTGACACCCTTCTCGGCGAGATGGGTCTTGAGTGCATAGCGGTCGTCCGGGGCGAAGCCCAGGCGGAAGCGCCGCCGCAGGTCCTCCCGCATGCCGCGGCTATCGAGATAGCGGCGGGCCCCCTCGCCGCCCCGCCCGGCCAGCTGCCCCTCGAAGAAGCGGGCCGCCAGCTCCATCACCTCGATGAGGCTCGTGCGCTTCTCCTCCCGCTGCCGCATCTCGGGCGAGGGTTCGGGCATCGGCAAGCCGGCTTCCGCCGCCAGCCGCTCGACCGCCTCGGGAAAGCTCAGGCCTTCCTTCTCGGTCAAGAAGGTGAAGATGTCGCCTGAGGCCTTGCAACCGAAGCAGTGGTAGCGACCCTTCCGGTCATCCGCATGGAAAGAAGGAGATTTCTCCTGGTGGAAAGGACAGCAGGCCCAATAGTCGCCCCTCTGCGGCATGGACTTGCGCCGGTCCCAAACGACCTTGCGCCCCACCACCTGGGAAATCGGCACACGCTGGCGGATCTCGTCGAGGAAACTGTCTGAAAACCGCATGGCACCCGTCCGTCGATCGGCCAGACTAGCGCAAGCACGCGCCTGTGTCCGGCGCAATCTGGTTAATCGACGGCGAGTGTCGGATCAACGTCCAAGCCCATCTAAGTAGGCCAGCCGTCTCAATGCATCGAATGAAAGTCCGTAGCTCCCGAAGCATCGGCATGACCGGGATCCGGCGGCCTGTGGAACGGATCTTCCACCGGCACATTCTCGGCCGCCAGCTTCTCGATCGCCTCGAGCCTGCTCATCGCCGTGCTCACCGCCCCATGGTAGTGATGAAGGCCTTGCACCTGATCGGCACTCTTCCCCTGCAAGAGCGCGGTCAGCTCGCCGCGAAGCTTCGCGTCAGTATCCTTGATGCTTTCGGTGAGTTGGCGCACTTCGCTGATGGCTTGCCGCTTCACCTCTGCGGCAACCTGTGCACCATAAAGCGACATCTCCAGGTCCGGAGCTCGCACCGCCAATGGCTTGGTCGTCTCTTTGAGCTTGCCGACCGTTTCGCTGATGAGCACCCCGCTGGGCCTGACCCCCATCTCCAATTGCCTGTTGAGAATGGCAATATTGCTGCTCAATTCGTCGAGACGGACGAGATTGGCGGGAAGAATTTCCTTAATCGGCGTTGAAACCACCTCGCGCGGACCCTCTGGCAATCTTCTCATCACAATTCCTCAAAAAATGCATTTCCAACAAATAACCTCCAGGCGATGTGGCCTCGATAGCTCAACTTGGCGGGTATTGCCACTGCCACAAGGCCGAGACGCTCACTACTTCAGCTTCTCCTTGGCGATCGCTCCGGCCTTTGCCACGTCCAGCGCCCCGGCATGCCGCGATTTCAGCTCCGCCATGACCCGGCCCATGTCCTTGAGGCCGCTCGCACCAAGCTCGGCGATGATGCCGTCGACGGCGGTCTGCACCTCCGCCTCGCTCAGTTGCCGCGGCATGAACTCGCGGATGACCGCGATTTCCTCCCGCTCCTGCTCCGCGAGCTCCAGCCGGCCGGCCTGCTCGTAGACCTGCTGTGATTCCTCCCGTTGCTTGATCATGCGGGCGAGAATGTCCAGGAGCTCCGCGTCATCGAGCTCATCGCCCTTGCCGGCCCCGCGGTTGTGGATGATCCGGTCCTTCACCGCGGCATTGATCAGGCGCAGCGTCGATATGCGGCGCTTGTCCTGTGACTTCATCGCCGCCTTCAAGCCCTCATTGACCCGCTCGCGGATGGTCGCGCTCATTGATCTCGTCTCCATTTGCAATGAGAGGCAATAGCCATGCCTATATCAGGCCCCGGGCGGCAGACGCCACCCCATTTGCCGCACCTCGCCTATTGACCTCCGTTGTCCCGTCCCATACGTAACGCCCAATTACCCATGGCGCGACCCGCTCGCCGGCTTGCCCGGCCCCGAGCCCGCGCGTCGCCGCCAGGCCTCTCCGAGGGAGATACCCATGTCGACCCCTTCCCAAACCGATCCGGCCCTGGGGCCGGAGGAATCGTCCACGGCTGCCGGCGAGCGGCTCCGTCGGGCAGGCGCTCTCGGCGGCTGGACCGTCCCGAAGCCGACAGCCCTCCTCGTCCTGGCTGACGGCACGGTCATCGAAGGGTTCGGCATCGGTGCTGAGGGCTCAGCGGTTGGCGAAGTATGCTTCAACACGGCCATCACCGGCTATCAGGAGATTCTCACCGATCCCTCCTATGCCGGCCAGATCATCGCTTTTACCTTTCCTCATATCGGCAATGTGGGGGCCAATGACGAGGATATCGAGACGGCCAATCTCGCGTCCTCCCATGTGCGCGGCTGCGTGCTGAAGACGGCGATCACCGAGCCTTCGAATTACCGGGCCCAGCGCCATTTCGACCATTGGCTCAAGGTGCGCGGCATCATCGGCATCAGCGGTGTCGACACCCGCGCGCTGACCGGCCTGATCCGCGACCGCGGCTTCGTCAATGCCGTGATCGCCCACAATGCCCGCGGCGCGTTCGACATCGATGCCTTGAAGCAGGAGGCGGCCGCGTGGCCCGGGCTCGAGGGCATGGACCTGGTGCCGGAGGTCTCGGCCACGCAGCGCTACGACTGGGACGAGACCCTCTGGCAGTGGCCCGAGGGCTTCGGCCGCCAGGAACAACCGCGCTACCACGTCGTTGCGGTCGACTACGGGCTGAAACGCAATATTCTGCGCTGCCTCGCGAGCCAGGGGTGCAAGGTCACGGTGGTGCCGGCCACCAGCGCCGCGGAAGACATCCTCGCCCTCGACCCCGACGGGGTCTTCCTCTCGAACGGCCCTGGCGATCCTGCCGCCACTGGCCAATATGCCGTCCCGGAGATCCGGAAGCTCATCTCGTCAGGCAAGCCGGTGTTCGGCATCTGCCTTGGCCACCAGATGCTGGCTTTGGCCGTCGGCGCGAAGACACGCAAGATGCACCAGGGCCATCATGGCGCCAACCATCCGGTCAAGGATCACACCACCGGCAAGGTGGAGATCACCTCCATGAACCACGGCTTCACCGTGGATCGCGAGTCATTGCCGGAAGATGTTGAAGAGACTCACGTTTCCCTGTTCGACGGCACCAATTGCGGTATCGCCCTGAAGGACAAGCCGGTGTTTTCGGTGCAATACCATCCCGAGGCCTCCCCGGGGCCGCAGGACAGTCACTACCTCTTCAAGCGCTTCATCGACCTGATCGAGCGCAAGAAGCAGGGTGATACGACGTAACCGTTTTCGGCAGGGCTTCTCCCTCGAAGCTGACCTTCACCGAACCGGCCTGCGGGAACCTTCGCGGAATCAATCTCGCAAGATTTCAGTGCATCGCATTGAAATCGCTTGGCTGCGGTCCGGCATGAGATGCCGGCTCAACGCCGAAATGATTTCCTCCAGCCTCTCCCCAATACCGGTCGGCGGCCTCGTAGCCGATCATTTCCAAATGCACCAACCCTCGGTCCACGTGCTGTCGCAGCTCGGTTGCGAGGGCGTTGACGCGCTCGATCCAACCAGGCGCCCGATTATGCAGTTCGAGGTTCAGGGCATCGGCCAAGCCCAAACCTGCTTGCTTGATATTCCATATCTGGTTCAGCAGATGTGAGTTTGGGTCAGCATCATGGATGCTGTTGCCCAGATAGATTGCCGGCTTTGACCAGTGGCGTTTGAACTCACTTATCTCATTCGACAGATAGCTGAGATCTGAAGGTCTCAACGGGCCCGCAATTCGAGCGATGTCTTGATCTCTGAGCAGGCCGATGGCGTCCACGCCCGTCTCAATTCCAAACACGCTACCGTCAACAAACTTCCTGAACTCTCCCAAATCTTTTGAAAAATTTTCTATAAATCCAGAAGGCATTTTAAGTCTCCCAAGCATATAAAAATAAACACGTTGGCTAATATAGAAAATATACTCTTACTTCAACCCCGCCGGTACTCTATACACGGGGAGACACGCCAATCCTCACAGGCGTGCTCACGCGGGTTGGATTCACTCAATGACGATCTCCTTCAGGGTAAGCCTAGGGCCTCCATGGACCGAACCGTGGGCCCGCGTGCACGGGCCGCCTCCGATTCGCCCGTCTCGGGCCAAGTCAAGCGAAATCTCGTAAACGTGAGCAATTTTAGGGAACCGCTTCCAGATCGTCCACGTTCTGGGATTGAACAGCAAACCGGAAGCACAGGACGACGCGCTGCGAGAAGTCCTTGGTTTCCAAATGATGAACGCAAAATGAACGCACTATTCAGGCCAGGTTCCTCGAAGGCGTTTTACTTCTCCGCAATCTGAGCGGATAAGAGAGAGATACCGCCGAGGTGCGGGAGCAAGAACATGACGGGACGTTTTATCATGGCAATGCTGGTCGCTGCGGGGCTGGTTAGCGGCCTGGCAACGGCGGTGACACCGTCGGCGGTCGAATCTGCTCAGCCGAAGATCGCTGCGAGCCCAGTGGCATCGGCTCACTCGGGCCGCAATGTCACGGCCATCAAGAATCAAGCATGGCCCCCGGCCGCAATGATCACGGTCGAGCCCTGCGCGATCGCGGAATGCCGCGACGCCTAAAGCAGCAGTTTCCTTGCTAGCCCGCCAGATCCGTTTTGATCTGGCGGGCTCGACTTGTTTAGCCCGCCGTTAGTAGATTCCCGGCACCAGCCGCCACGTCCGGCGGCTATAGGCGTCGTATTCGGCACCGAACTCATGCCGCAGGAAGCGTTCTTCCGCATTCATCCGCGCAACCAGCGGCACCAGCGTGAGCACCGCCAGCAGACCCCCCACCCCGGACCGGAACGCCAGCGCCCAGCCCAGAAGGTTGAGCAGCAGCCCGAGATAGCTGGGATGCCGTATGCGGCCATAAATCCCGGTGGTGACCAGCTCGTGGCCGGGCTGAATGGCAACGAGGCCGCTGAACCTGCGCCCCAGCACATAGACCGGCCACAGCCGTAACACGCCGCCCACCGCGAAGATCGCTACACCCAGCCAGCGCACCGCCTCTCCATCGATCGTCCAGAAGTCCTTGCGGTCGGTATAGGCCGGCAGGAATGCCGACAGGAGCCCGATCACCGCAAAGGCCACCAACACCCAGCGATTGGACCGGTCTTCCCGCTCGCCCGGGCTCAGATTGCCTTCGCTGAACAGCGCCGCCACCGTGAGCAGCACCGTCACGATGGCCAGCGCCGTCAACGCCGGTTCTCCGAAAAACGCTGCAATCCCGCCGCGGCCGAGCACAGCCAGCGCGAGGTAGGCAAGCGTCCCCAAGATCGCGAACAGTGCATATCTGGGTTCCGGCGGCATCGGTTCCTCCATGCCCTGGATCCTAAATGGTTGATGAATGCGCCATTCAGCAACAGTTGCAACAGCGCTCGCCAATGTGCTCGCAGGGGGCAAGGAGAGAGAGCCTATCATGGGTACACTGGTCACAATGGCGATCTGGTCTTTGGTGGCCGTCGTCCTCATCTCGGCGATGGCGATCGCCGGCCTCCCCGGCTGACCCGACGAAAGGCCATTCCGGGGCGGCAGCGGAGATTCAAAACTGGTCAGGTCCGGATCGATGGTGTAGGAAGCGCGCGACTTTCGCCGACAAGGGCGCCCCAGCCGCATGCCGAAACGCACCGACATTACCAGCATCCTGATCATTGGCGCCGGTCCGATCATCATCGGCCAGGCCAGCGAGTTCGATTATTCCGGCACCCAGGCCGTGAAAGCCCTGAAGGAAGAGGGCTACCGAATCATCCTGGTCAACTCGAATCCCGCCACCATAATGACCGATCCCGAGCTGGCGGATGCGACCTATATCGAGCCGATCACGCCGGAAATCGTTGCCAAGATCATCGAGAAGGAACGGCCGGACGCGCTTCTGCCCACCATGGGCGGCCAGACGGCCCTCAACACCGCTCTGTCGCTGCGGCGCATGGGCGTGCTCGACAAGTTCGGCGTCGAGATGATCGGCGCCACCGCCGAGGCCATCGACAAGGCGGAAGACCGCGAGCTGTTCCGCGAGGCCATGGCGCGGATCGGTCTCGAAACGCCCCGCTCGGAGCTTGCCCATTCCCTCAGCGAGGCGCTCGCCGCCCTGGAGGTGATCGGGTTGCCGGCCATCATCCGCCCCTCCTTCACGCTGGGCGGCACCGGCGGCGGCATCGCCTACAACCGTGAGGAGTTCCTCGAGATCATCGAGCGCGGCCTCGATGCCTCGCCCACCAACGAGGTGCTGATCGAGGAGTCCGTTCTCGGCTGGAAGGAATACGAGATGGAAGTCGTCCGCGACCGCGACGACAACTGCATCATCATCTGCTCCATCGAGAACATCGACCCCATGGGCGTGCACACCGGCGATTCGATCACCGTCGCCCCCGCCCTGACCCTCACCGACAAGGAATACCAGGTCATGCGCAACGCCTCGATTGCGGTGCTGCGCGAGATCGGGGTCGAGACCGGGGGCTCCAACGTCCAGTTCGCCGTCAACCCCGAGGACGGCCGCCTGGTCGTCATCGAGATGAACCCGCGCGTCTCGCGGTCCTCGGCCCTGGCCTCCAAGGCCACCGGCTTCCCCATCGCCAAGATCGCCGCCAAGCTGGCGGTCGGCTATACCCTGGACGAGCTTGAGAACGACATCACCGGGGGCGCAACCCCGGCCTCCTTCGAGCCGACCATCGACTACGTCGTCACCAAGATCCCCCGCTTCGCCTTCGAGAAATTCCCCGGCGCCGAGCCCCTGCTCACCACCTCCATGAAATCGGTGGGCGAGTGCATGGCCATCGGCCGCACCTTCCAGGAATCCCTCCAGAAGGCGCTGCGCTCGCTCGAAACCGGGCTCACCGGCCTCAACGAGATTGAAATCGAGGGCCTCGGCCAGGGCGACGACAAGAACGCCATCCGCGCCGCCTTGTCGCGCCCCACGCCGGACCGGGTGCTCAAGGTGGCGCAGGCGCTGCGCCTCGGCGCCTCTTATGAGCAGATCCACGCCTCCTATCCCATCGACCCCTGGTTCATCGCCCAGATCGAGGGCATCGTCCGTATGGAGGAGAAGCTGCGCGCCCACGGCCTGCCCGAGGATCAGTTCAATCTGCGGCAGCTCAAATCCATGGGCTTTTCCGACGCGCGGCTGGCGGAGCTCACCGGCTTGACCGAGGCCGACGTGCGTGCCAGGCGCCACGCGCTCGCCGTGCATCCGGTCTATAAGCGCATCGACACCTGCGCTGCCGAATTCGCCTCGCCCACCGCCTATATGTATTCCACCTACGATACCGGCCTGCCCGGCCAGGACGGCAACGAGGCCGAGCCGTCGAGCAGGGAGAAGGTTATCATTCTCGGCGGCGGCCCCAACCGCATCGGCCAGGGCATCGAGTTCGACTATTGCTGCTGCCACGCCGCCTTCGCCCTTGCCGACGCAGGCATCGAGTCGATCATGGTCAACTGCAATCCCGAGACCGTGTCGACCGACTACGACACCTCCGACCGCCTCTATTTCGAGCCGCTGACCACCGAGGATGTTCTCGAGATCATCAGGGTCGAGACCCAAACCGGCCGGCTGAAGGGCGTCATCGTCCAGTTCGGTGGCCAGACGCCGCTGAAGCTGGCCCGCCCGCTGGAGGCGGCAGGCGTGCCCATTCTCGGCACCTCGCCCGATGCCATCGACCTTGCCGAGGACCGCGACCGCTTCAAGGACTTGATCCAGCGCCTTGGCCTCACCCAGCCGCGCAACGGTATCGCCTCGTCCGCCGAGGATGCGCGCCGGATCGCCGAGGAAATCGGCTATCCGGTGGTGATCCGCCCGTCCTACGTGCTTGGCGGCCGCGCCATGGAGATCGTGCACGAGCCCTCGCAGCTCGAGCGATACATGGCCGAGGCGGTGGTCGTCTCCGGCGAAAGCCCGGTGCTGATCGACAGCTATCTGCGCGACGCGATCGAGATCGATGTGGATGCGCTCTGCGATGGTGACGAGGTCTTCGTCTGCGGCATCATGGAGCACATCGAGGAAGCGGGCATCCATTCCGGCGACAGCGCCTGCTCGCTGCCGCCCCACTCGCTCCCGCGGCAGGTGATCGAGGCGCTCGAAGCCCAGACCAGGGCATTGGCCAAGGCGCTGCACGTGGTCGGTCTGATGAACGTGCAATATGCCTTTAAGGACGGCACCATCTACGTCCTCGAGGTCAACCCGCGCGCCAGCCGCACCGTGCCCTTCGTCGCCAAGGTGATCGGTCTGCCCGTGGCCAAGATCGCGGCGCGCATCATGGCAGGCGCGAAGCTCTCCGACTTTGCGTTGACCCCGCCCCTCTTCAACCACATCGCCATCAAGGAGGCGGTGTTCCCCTTCGCCCGCTTCCCCGGGGTCGACACGGTGCTCGGGCCGGAGATGCGCTCCACCGGCGAGGTCATGGGCCTCGACCGGAACTACGGCACCGCCTTCGCCAAGAGCCAGCTCGGCTCGGGAGCGGCGGTCCCGACCTCCGGCACCGCCTTTGTTTCTGTCCGCGACGCGGACAAGCCGCTGATCCTGCCGGCCATCCGCAAGCTGGTCGATCTCGGCTTCACCATCATCGCAACCGGCGGCACCCAGCGCTTCTTCGCCGAGAACGGCATCGAATGCACCAAGGTTAACAAAGTGTTGGAAGGCCGTCCTCACATCGTGGATGCGATCAAGAACGGCCAGGTCGACCTCGTCTTCAACACCACCGAGGGCACTAAGGCACTGGAAGACTCCCGCTCCATACGGCGGGCGGCTCTCAACCACAAGGTGCCCTACTATACCACGCTCGCCGGTGCCATAGCCGCCACCGAGGGCATCGCCGCCTGCAAGGCGGGTGCGCTTGAAGTGCGTCCCCTTCAAGACTATGTTGGCGCGAGCAGGCAGCTCACCAAGGCTTGAGGCGGGCTGGAGAGCATATTGCGTCGCTATGCGAATTTGCGCATAGTCGCTGCATAAGCTCCTCATTTCCTCAAATGCAATGATTGAGAAGCTGGGTGCCGGCGATGTCGCACCAGATGGGTTCGAACTGACGGACGGATGACGATGGAAAAGGTTCCAATGACTGCGAGCGGCCATGTAGCTCTGCTTGACGAGATCAAGCATCTCAAGACGGTAGAGCGCCCGCGCATCATCCAAGCCATTCAGGAAGCACGCGCCCACGGCGATCTTTCGGAGAACGCCGAATATCATGCGGCCAAGGAACAGCAGAGCTATATGGAGGCCCGCGTCGCCGAGCTGGAAGACAAGCTGTCCCGCGCTGAGGTCATAGATGTCAGCAAGCTGTCCGGCGATACCGTCAAGTTCGGCGCCACCGTGACGCTTGTCGACGAGGACACCGATGAGGAGGCGGCCTATCAGATCGTGGGGGATTTCGAGGCCGACGTGAAGCAGGGGAAGATCTCGATCTCCTCGCCCATCGCCCGTGCGCTCATCGGCAAGAGCGTCGGCGACACCGTCGAGGTCAACACGCCGGGGGGCGGCAAGTCCTACGAGATCCTCAAGATCAGCTTTCAGAATACCTGAGGGATTCCGGCTGGCGCTGGGCCCATTGCGATGTCGGGTTTAGACGCGAGATAGCCGACCGCGCCGGCGATTTCGCGAGCCTTTTCACTCCGACATCAGCAATGCAAAAGCCTATGACATAGGCCACGACGGCAGCGTCATCCAATAGCACTGACGCCATCGACGCCCGTTCATGGTAGTAGGCGCACGAGTTGGTACTCAGGATCGGTGTCTCGGGCCTGCTTCCTGGCGACGAGGCATCCCGATCCCTATCAAAACACCCGTATGTATCGAGAGTCGCCCTGGAGACGTTCATTCTTTCCGTTCTTGGAGCATTTCGCGCGAAGTGGATTCCAGTTCACGTGAGAAAATGCGACCAGGCAAAGACTCAGAGCGCTTCCGCGATTCGAAGAAAAGCGGAAACGCTCTGAGTTCGCGAGGACGCCGCCTGCTTAGAGCAAGATGTCGGCGTTCCAGGCCACCTCGGCCGCAAGCGACGCACCCGCGTCAGCGAACTGCGTCAGCGTTGTACCTGCCTCGGCCAGTTGAGCGTCGGCATCCCGCTTCTCCCGGGGCAGCGCGGCGCTGCGGCAGTCGTCGCATCCCGAGGAAACCGGGAAGACGGCTGAGCGGCTGTCATCGTCGAATAGATACATGACCAACTCCAATGGCTAGTGTGGGTAAGGCCCCGCGACCGCTTCACTCTAATCGCGGGCAGCAAGGCCAATCCTCCACCTATACGTGCGTAAAATATGGCGCAATCGGAACGTTTTTCCGCTGGGAGCTTTGCCGTCGTGGACTGGCTCAGGCCGTGTCGATCGGAAGGCCAGGCTCGTATTTCGAAACCCCGAGCACGAGTCGCGTTTTCACGCTGGCCACATTGGGCAATGCGGTGAGCTCGCTGATGAAATGCTGGACCTCGTTGATGTCCCGCGCCACGCATTTCAGCAGGAAATCGCTTTCGCCGGTCACCATATAAGCTTCACGCACCAGGGGCTTCGCCAGCATGTGGTTTCCGAAGGCATGAAGATCCGCCTCCGCTTGGCTATGCAGGCCAACCGTCGCGAACATGGTCACCTCGAAGCCGAGTTCGCTGCCCGACAGCAGGGCGGTATAGCCCTTGATCAGCCCGGCCTCCTCCAAGGCCCGCACCCGCCTGAGGCAGGGCGGGGCCGAAATGCCGGCGCGCCGAGCCAGCTCGACATTGGTGATACGGGCATTCCTTTGCAACTCGCGCAGGATGACGCGATCAACTCTGTCGAGCTTTATGCGGCGCATTCTATCAACCGGCGATTCGCGAATTTGCCGAGCAGCACCATACAGGGGAAGCCGGTCGGCCGTCGCCTCCAATCTACGTCTGTCATAAGCCCGCCATGAGCCCCGCGTTTCCTGGCATGCTGGACAGGTCTGCCTTGTCAGCTTACATCTGATCGCCTAGGGAGCAGGATGCTATGTCCATGATGCATACGAAAGTGCTGATCCTCGGGTCCGGCCCGGCCGGCTATACCGCAGCCATCTATGCTGCTCGCGCAATGCTCGAGCCGGTCCTGGTCCAGGGAATCCAGCCGGGCGGCCAGCTCACCATCACCACGGACGTGGAAAACTATCCTGGCTTTGCCGACGTGATCCAGGGCCCCTGGCTGATGGAGCAGATGCGCCTGCAGGCGGAACATGTCGGAACGCAGATCGTTTCCGACCACATCGTGCATGCGGACCTCTCCCGGCGTCCGTTCCGTCTCACCGGCGATTCCGGCACGACATACGCGGCCGACACCCTGATCATCGCCACCGGCGCCCAGGCCCGCTGGCTCGGCCTGCCCAGCGAGGAGTTGTTCAAGGGCTTTGGCGTCTCTGCCTGCGCCACCTGCGACGGCTTCTTCTTCCGGGGCAAGAAGGTGCTCGTGGTCGGCGGCGGCAATACCGCGGTCGAAGAGGCACTGTTTCTCACGAACTTCGCGTCCGAAGTCATTCTCGTGCACCGGCGTGACAGCCTGCGCGCGGAGCGCATCCTGCAGAACCGGCTCTTTGCCAACGAAAAGATCTCGGTCCGCTGGAACGCCGAGCTGGACGAGGTGCTGGGCACGGTTGAACCGCGCAGCGTGACCGGGGTGCGCCTGCGAGACGTCAAGTCAGGCGCGACCGAGACCCTCGATGTGGACGGGGTCTTCATCGCCATCGGCCACAAGCCGGCCACCGAGCTGTTCGCGAGCCAGCTCGCGCTGAGGCCATCCGGCTATATCGACACGGCGCCCGGGTCCACGGCAACCAGCATACCCGGCGTGTTCGCGGCTGGTGACGTCACCGATGAAACCTATCGCCAGGCGGTGACGGCAGCCGGCCTCGGCTGCATGGCGGCCCTTGATGCGGAGCGCTTCCTCGCCGAGCACTTGACGCCAGCCACGGCCGCCGCAGCGGAATAGGTGCCCATCGTGACAATGAACCGTACGCGACCGCATGAGCTGCACATGACCAGCGGCGAAGCCCCTGCTTCGCCACGGCCCATGGATTGGGACAAGCTGCGCATCTTCCACGCCGTCGCCGATGCGGGCAGCTTTACCCATGCTGGACGAGATCTCGGCCTGTCGCAATCGGCCGTCAGCCGCCAGATCAGCGCGCTCGAGGCGGATCTGCGCGTCCCGCTGTTCCACCGCCATGCGCGCGGCCTCATTCTCACCGAGCAGGGCGAGTTGCTCTACCGCACCGCCCACGAGGTGTTCACCAAGCTGGCAACGGCCCAGACCCGGCTGATGGATTCGAAGGACAAGCCGTCCGGCCACTTGCGCCTCACCACCACCGTCGGCCTTGGCTCCGTCTGGCTGACGCCGCGCATCGGCGAGTTCATGGAGCTCTACCCGGAAATCAGCGTGGAGCTGATGCTGGACGACCGCGAGCTCGATCTTGGCATGCGAGAAGCCGATATCGCCGTGCGCATGCGCCGCCCGGTGCAGCCCGATCTGATTCAGCGTAAGCTATTCACCGTTCACTATCATCTCTATGCGTCGCAGGAATATGTGCGCCGCCATGGTGCACCGCGAACAGTGAGCGAGCTCGATGACCACGTCATCCTCGCTTTCGGCCAGGCACCCACCTATCTCGCGAACGTCAACTGGCTCGAGCACGCTGGCCGTCCGCCCGGGAGTCCGCGAGCCGCAACCCTGCGAATCAACAACGTCTATGGGCTGAGAAGAGCGGTCGAGGCTGGCGTGGGCATAGCCTCGCTGCCGGACTACGTGGTGGGCCGCGACAACAGCCTGGTGCAGGTTCTCCCAGAGGCTGAAGTGCCGGAATTCGACACTTATCTCGTGTACCCGGAAGAGCTGAAGACCTCCAAGCGCGTGGCCGTTTTTCGCGATTTCATGGTCGCCAAATCCAAGGAATGGCAGTTCTGACCGTTCATTTTGTCTGCACAATTTGCCGCTATACTCTTCACCCCATTGGGGATGGCCGCTGCTGAGTGGCTGTCGGCTACAGAGATGGCCTGCGCGGATTTCGGGTGCTTATGGCCGCCTCTAGGCCATGTGCAATGCAGCAAAGCTCACCAGAGGAAGCTTACGTTTACGTCAATTTTGCGTAAAGAGCCCTGCGGTCTGCGCATAGCTCCCATGTTTAAGCGCTGCTTGTTAATCGGGCAGGAATTGAGCAAATTGTTATCACGCGATCGATGAGAGCGCGTGAAGCGGAAGTTACTCCCTCCCCTTACTTTCCGCTTTGCTGGTCAACCGTTCCCCTCACCCCAGGTTGTCCAGCTTGCCCTGGCTAGGGCAAAGAGGAACTTGAGCCGGATCTTAACCAGATCCGGCTTTTTTCTTCTCCGGAAGAGGACGGCTGCGCCTGGTGGGAGAGCGCCGCCGGTGCCTGCCCGGAAAATGGGCACGGGTCTCCGGCGGCCGGACTCCATCCACGACAAAGGCGCAATGCTCAAGCGGCCTCGGCCCTGGCCGTTGCCTTGGCCAATTCAGCTGCCCTGCCGGTCAGCTCCGCAAGGTGGTCCAGCCGATAGGTGAAGGTCCCCACGCCCGCGGTCACCGAGCGCAGTTCGATGATCAGCGTCTGCAACTCGGACTCCGGCATGTGGGCCTGCACCGTGTCCCATCCCGGCCAGCCCTCCCGCGCGTCATAGCCGAGCAGCTGCCCGCGGCGGCTGCTGACGATCTGGTTGATCCGCGCGGTGGTCTCCGACGGAACGTGCAGCTCGATGTGAACGATCGGTTCGAGCAGAACCGGTTCGCACTGCTCCATGGCCGTGGTCATCGCCAAGCGGGCGGCGGCCTTGAACGCCATTTCCGACGAATCGACCGTGTGATAGGAGCCGTCCGACAGGTTCACCGCAATATCCACCACCGGAAAGCCGAGCGGGCCCCGGGTGAGATAGTCCCGCACGCCCGCTTCCACCGCCGGGATATATTGCTTCGGCACGACGCCGCCCGTGATCGTGTCGGTGAAGGCGAAGCCTGAGCCGCGGGGCCGCGGTGCAACCTCCAGCACGACGTCGCCGAACTGGCCGTGCCCGCCGGACTGCTTCTTGTGCCGCCCGCGGGCATTCGCGCTCTTGCGGATGGTCTCGCAATAGGCGATCCGGCGCGGTTCGGCCCGCGCGGTCACCCCGAACTTGCTCGCCAGCCGCTCCAGCGCCACCCGCAGATGGACCTCGCCCTGCCCCCACAACACCATCTCCCGCGTGGTGCTGTTGTGGTCGAGCCGCAAGGCAGGATCCTCCGCCATCAGCTTCTGCAGCGAGGCGGTGAGCTTCACCTCGTCCTTGCGGTCCGCAACCGATACGGCAAGGCCATAGACAGGCTCGGAATGCCGCCCGTCCAAGAGCTGCTCGGGCGCTGTCTTGCCCTCGGCGATCGTCTCTCCGGAACCGATCGACTCGAGCCGGCCGAGGGCAACCGTCTCGCCCGTCATCCCCTTGGCAAGCTTCTTCTGCTCTTGCCCGACCAGTGCGAAAACGCCGGCAATGCGCTCGCCCTGGCCGCTGCGGCCGGTAACCGTATCGCCGTCCGAGAGCGCGCCTGCCAGAACCCGCACCAGCGACAGCTTGCCTCCATGGGCCGTGTGGATCGTTTTCACGACCTGCGCGAGACCGCCGCTTCCGGCCACCGGCTTGGCGCCCAGCCTGCGCGCGGTTTCCGAAATATCCGGCGCCTCGTGCCGCAAGGCCTTGAGCAGCCGGAACACGCCGTTGCCCTTCTCCGCCGCGCCCATCAGCACCGGCGTGATCATGCCCTCCGCCAGCTCGCGTCTGAGGTCGTCGAACACCAGGTCGCGGGGCGGCTCCAAATCTTCGAGCAGCTGCTCCATCAGGCTGTCGTCGTAGTCGGCAAGCTTCTCCAGCATCTGGAAGCGCGCCTCCGCCTTGCGGGCGGCAAGGTCGCCGGGCACCTCCACCACCTCGCTGGGCGCGTGCTCGCGATAGAGGAACGCACGGTCGAGCGCGAGGTCAATGAACCCGGCGATGATGCCGTTCTGCCATATGGGTATCTGGCGCAACACCAGCGGTCGGGCGCTGGCGGGCTGCAGCATCTCGAGCACGTCGCGGATGCGGCCCTCGGCCTTGTCCACCTTGTTGATGAACAGGAACCGCGGGACGTGAAGCTCATCCAGCTGCTTCAGGATGAGCTGCAGCGCAGGCACTTTCTTGGCATCGGCCTCGCAGACCACCACAGCCGCGTCGCACACGCTCAGGGCCGCTTTCTGGTCCTCGGCAAATTCGATCGATCCCGGGCAATCGAGAAAAGTGAAGCTTTCGCCGAGGAAGCTGGTGGTGGCGATGTTCATTTCCACGGTCATCGCGTGCGCGCGGGCTTCGGGCGAACTGTCGCCCACCGTGTTGCCTTGACCGACGCTACCCTGACGCGGGGTCGCGCCGCTACGGCAGAGCAGCGCTTCGAGCAAGCTCGTCTTGCCGGATTGATAGGGACCCACGATTGCGATGCACCGCGGTCCCTTCGCAGGTCTGCCGCCGCCAGCCTTCTCCATGGTTCGTCCTCCGTGTCGGGGAGCACGAGCGGCGCGGGGCGCTAAGCGGAACGGGCCCAGCGCGTCGAGGCGCTCCCAATCCCAACCGATGCGCGCGATCGTCCGGCGGCCGCGACCCGCCGCCCGGCTCGCGCAGCCTCACCGGCAGCCTCATCGAGAGGTGCCGGCCGTTCGCTTCACGCGACTTCGTGTCGCTATGGTCCGCTTCATCGGCGCGAAGTGCAAGAGCGAAGTGGACCTGAGCACAAATACCGGTTACCGGGGATCGTCTCGATGGCACTTTGGTGCCATCATCGTGTTCACGCGACAACCGCTCGATTGGGACCGAGAACATGCACAAGCGAGAGTTCCTTCTTGGGATGTCGGCCGTCCTCGGCCTTGCGCCATTCGCTGTTTTCGCACGGCAAACGCCCTTGGCTGCCCAGGAGCAGGCCACCTTCTCTCTCGATCCCCTCCCCTATGCAGCCGACGCGCTGGAGCCGGTCATCGACCGCCAGACCATGGTGCTGCACCACGACAAGCACCACCAGGCCTATGTGGATGCACTCAACAAGGCAGTTGCCGAGGACTCGGAGCTGGCAGGTAGGTCGCTGGAGGAGCTTCTGGCCGACGCCGGCAACCTGCCCGACGTGGTGCGCAACAACGCCGGCGGACACTGGAACCACACGTTTTTCTGGCAGATCATGGCGCCTCCCGCCAATTCCGGCAGCCCATCGCCTGAATTGGCCGAGGCGATCGAGCAAAGCTTCGGCTCCATGGACGAGATGAAGGCGGCATTCGAAGCCGCGGGCAAGGGCCGTTTCGGCTCTGGCTGGGTGTGGCTCATCGTGCGTGAGGACGGCACCCTTGCCATCACCTCGACCCCCAACCAGGACAACCCGCTGATGGACGTGGCCGAGGAGCAGGGCACCCCCATCCTCGGCAACGACCTGTGGGAGCACGCCTATTACCTCAAGTATAACAACCGGCGGGCGGACTACCTGAAAGCGTGGTGGCAGGTTGTCAACTGGCCGGAAGTGTCCAAGCGTTACGACGCCGCCATCGAGGCTGCCGATTGACTTGGGTGTCCTGCCGGTCAATCCATCACCTATGGAACGATCACAGCCGGTCATCGTCGGCGGCGGCATAGCCGGCCTCGCGGCAGCCTTGGCGCTCGCCCGCGCCGGCTGCCCGTCGCGGGTACTCGAGCAGGCGGCAAGCTTCGAGGAAATTGGGGCCGGCCTGCAGCTCGGCCCCAACGGCATGCGCGCTCTGGATGCGCTGGGACTGACCGAGATCATCACCCCGAAGCTGGTGGCGCCGCGCGCGATCGAGATCCGCGACGGGCTGACGGGTCGGCTGTTGACGGCCGTGCCCCTCGGCGATGCTGTCCTGCAGCGGTTCGGCGCGCCCTACCGCGTGGTGCACCGGGCCGATCTCCTCGGGGCTCTGCTTGCCGCCGCGCGCCAGGAGCCGCTGATCTCGCTTGAAACCGGAAGCCCCGTTGCCGCCATCGCTCCCGAACAAGGGAGTGCACGCGTCACCCTCAGGAACGGCTCGACCCTGACTGCGCCGGCAGTCATCGGGGCCGACGGGGTAAGGTCGGCGGTTCGCGTCGCGCTGATCGGCGATGGCGACCCCGTCTACGCCAACCACACGCTCTACCGCGCCCTCATCCTGCGCCGGAAGGCACCGCCCGTCGCCACCGATGATCTGGTCACCCTCTGGCTCTGCCCCGGTGGCCACGTCGTCCACTATCCGGTGAGCGGTGGTGAGCGGGTCAACATCGTGGCCGCCTTCGACAGTCATTGGCACGAGCCGGGCTGGGCGGCCCATGGCTCCAAGCGCGCCCTGCTCACGGCGTTCGGGGCCGTCGTGCCGGAGCTGCGCGCCGTTCTGGACGGCACGGACCGTTGGCTCAAATGGGCGGCGGTGGACCGTCTTCCGGCGCAACGTTGGGGCGTCGGCGCCGTCACTTTGATCGGCGATGCCGCCCATCCTGTGCTGCCCTATCTCGCGCAAGGCGCGAGCATGGCGCTCGAAGATGCGGTCGTGCTCGGGCGGAAGCTTGCCGCCGGCCGCGATTTTGCCAGTGCCTTCCGGGCCTACGAAGCCGAGCGGCAGCCGCGCACCGCCCGTATGCAGAGTCAATGCCGGCAGGTCGGCCGGGCCTATCATGCCCGTGGCCCGGTCAGGCTCGTCCGCAACGCGATGCTGCGGTTGATGCGGCCCGCGCAATCCTACGCCCGCATGGCCTGGATCTATGATTGGGCCTGAACGGGCCTTGCCCGGCGCGCCCCTGTTCCGGCAGCCGGGTCCAGTTTGCCTACTCGACAGGATGGCGTGCCGCGCCTATTGATGTCACGCTCGTGTCTCGGGCAGAATGCCCGTTCGGAGAAGCGTCGAGCTTTGCCCGCTGCGATGAGCGCATGATCCAGCGGAGGATCGTCCGGCTGGATCATGCGCCTGCCTCGCAATACAGGCATCTGGATTGAAAAGGGAGCCTTGAAGGCAACTGTCCGAGCGACGGGCACTTTCCACCATGACCGTCGATCAGCAGCCCGAAATACAGCGGGAACCGGAAAAGGCTTGGCCCTCGCTTGTGTCACCTCCGAAAATGGAAGCAGCTCCTGTTTACAACTCATAGACACATTAGTCAACAAAAGCGCGCAAAGGTAGTGTTTACATCGGCGGTTTTTGTTCGCGACCTTCGCGCGGACGGCGAGGCTCGAGCGGCTCAATGGCCGGGATTGGGCCCGCGCGTGTTGCCCAGTGGCGCGCTGAAATCGCCCGGGCGGCGCACCGCGGCATAGCCGGTGGCGCAAATGCCCGCCTGGCAGCGGAAATCACCGAGCTCACGGGTGTTGTTGCAGCCATAGCCCAGGCTGGTGGTCCAGAACTGCCCCGCACGCCTGACGCATTCATCGCGCGCATCGCGAATTCCGGCCTGGAAGTCTGCCCGGGCCGCACTGGCGTCGAGCAGCACGAGCAGAAGGCAAAGCGCAGCCCACCCCCATGCAGCGAGCGGACGGCGTGCCGGCATCAGGCTTGCCTGCATCAGTTCAACTCCTGGGATAGACCAGAGGCGGGGAACGGCGCCCGGCAGGATCGTCCCCTGCACGGCCCGTCGGTTCATTCGGCTGCACCAAGCCCATGCCTCACTCATGCGGCGAGCCGGGCTTCGGCTTCCGCAGCCCAAGAAAGACCCCAGCAATACCGGCAATGATGGACACCGCCGGACCAGCAAAGAAGAACCCGCTATATAGCGCCTCCAGCGCTTTGTCATGCGTGTTGCCGGACAGGAGCTGCACCGCGGCATAGGCCACCACCGCGCCCACCAGATACCCGCCCACCAGTCCCGCAGCACCCCAGACGATTGCCCGCATTCCGTTCCTCCGCCCGTTTCCCCGACCCAATGCTGCGCCGGCGGGTCAGCCGCATGACATCACGCCGCTCCAAGGAAGCGCCCTTTGATCCGGCTGCGCAATAGCCTAAAGTGCCGCCGGGCTGTTGCCGGGGGAAACCATATGAGCGTGTTGCGTCTTTGTGCCGTCGTGCTGGCGGCATTGCTGGTCACTGCGTGCCAGACCACCGAGAAGACGACGTTGCTGAGAAGCGCAGACCGGAATCTTGCCGTCTCCCAGAACGATGGCAACGGCGTGCTGATCGTCGGGCTGCAGATCGAAAGCATCATCGAGCTTTCGAAATTCGATACCCTCGAGTTCTGGACGGTTGACCCCCAGCAGAAGCTGCTGATTCATCCCGATCAAGGCGGCAGAGTCATCAGGCTGGTTCGCGGCAATTGGATCTTCGGCCGGGACAAGCAGGGCGATGTGGAATACGTGCTGCAAAGCCTGCCGGCGGGTACCTATTACCTGACCTATGTCGACAAGGCAGGAGAGCTGATGCTCCCCGTCGAGCCGATGTCATTCGCCTTCACCGTCAGGCCGGGCGAGGCAACCTATATCGGAACCTTCGATTTCAGGCCGCCACCGGTCCTGGGTCGGATTCCGATAGGCAACTATGAAATCCGGCCCGTCGAGCGACGGCCGCATGACGCCAAGGCGCTGCTGGCCAAATATCCCAATCTCCCGCAGGAGCTGTGGGACCAGCAGCCCATGTACATGAACCTGAACTGCAGGCTCAAGAACTACGCGCCCCGGAAGGAATGTCTGGTCGGCGCGCCCCTCCCGGGCAGCGCAAGCTGATCACCGGCGCGAGGGCTCCCGCGTCTGCGGCTGACCGTCTTGGCTTCCCGGCAGGCAATGCCTGCGCAGATGCTCGGCCAGCTCCCGGTAATCGCCCTGGCGGGCCGCGCGGGCTCGCCAGACGAGCGCCAGGGTGCGCGAGGCCGCTTCGCCCTCCCGCAGCGGCACCAGCCTTATGCGCGCGCCGCGCACCAGCCCTGCTTCGATGGCCACCCGCGGCAGGAGCGTTACGCCCATTTTGTTTTCCACCAGCTGCACGAGGGTGATCAGGCTGGTGGCGCGCACATCCCCGTCGCCGACATCCGCGTTCACCACCCTCAGCACATGGTCCCGCAGACAATGCCCGCGCTCGAGCAGCAGCAGCGTCTCGCTCCCGAGCTCGCCGACGCTGGCCGCGCGCCGTCTGGCCAGGGCATGGCCCTCCGGCACCGCCAGCATGAATGGATCGCGCGCAAGGGCCACGTGGTCGAAACCGTCGAACCCGTAGGGCAGCGCGATCAGCGCCGCATCGAGCTGCCCGCTGCGCACGTCATCGAGCAGCGAGCGCGTCAACCCCTCCTGCACCCGCAGCCGCAATTTCGGATAAGCGGCCCGCAGGCTCGGCAGCACCTTCGGCAGGATGAACGGCGCCACCGAGGGGATGACCCCAAGGCGCAGACGGGTGGTCAGCGGCCGGCTGGCAACGGCCACATGGCTGGGCAGTTGGTCGATATCCGCCAGGATGCCGCGCACGTGCTCGATTACCAGCTCGCCCGCGGCCGTCAACCGCACCGAACGGCCGGAGCGGTCCACCAGCGCGGCCCCGAGCGCCGTCTCGATGCCCTGAATAGCTGCGCTCAGCGTGGACTGCGCGACATTCATGCGCTGCGCCGCCCGCGAGAAGGACTGGGTCTCTGCCAGGGCGGCAAGATAGCGCAGCTGTCGAAGAGAAACGTTCAGCATCGCGATCTTACCCTCCCGCAGATCTGCCCGGAGGCCGGAAGCGCTGAGTGGACGCCGGTCACACAAACGCCGGATTTCGGTCTATCGTTTATACCGATAGCTTAGATAGAAACAATCGTTTTGACCTGAATTCGCCGCCCATTTACAACTGCTGCGGCGCAGCATGGGACGCCGACGCGCCAGCGCCGGCCATGCTGGCAACCGAATTTCACCCGCTGTCCGTCAGTCTGTTTCTGGAGATTTGATGATGCTCGGCATCGGCGACAAATTGCCCTCGTTCCAGGTCATCGGCGTCAAGCCAGGCTTCAACAATCACGAAGAGAATGGCGTCTCGGCTTTCGAGCCTCTCACCGAGGCGAGCTTCCCCGGCAAGTGGAAGGTCATCTTCTTCTATCCCAAGGACTTCACCTTCGTCTGCCCGACCGAGATTGCGGAATTCGCCCGGCTGGCCGCCGAGTTCGAGGATCGTGACGCCGTGGTGCTCGGCGGCTCGACCGACAACGAGTTCGTGAAGCTCGCCTGGCGGCGCAGCCATCCCGATCTCGACAAGCTGCCGATCTGGTCCTTCGCCGACACCAACGGCTCGTTGGTGGACGGCCTTGGCGTGCGCTCGGCCGATGGCGTAGCCTACCGCTATACTTTCATCGTCGACCCCGACAACGTCATCCAGCACGTCTATGCCACCAATCTCAACGTGGGCCGCAATCCGAAGGATACGCTGCGGGTCCTGGACGCGCTGCAGACGGATGAGCTGTGCCCCTGCAATCGGCAGGTTGGCGGCGAGACCTTGAAGGCCGCCTGAGCCATCTCACCACCCAAAGCGGGCGGTCTCCGAGCCTGCCCGCTCCGCTCTCCACATCTCAGGAGCTCGCCCAATGTCCATCGAGCAGCTGAAAGGCGCCCTGCCCGATTTCGCCAAGGACGTCCGGCTCAACCTTTCCTCCATGGGCAGCGACGACACGTTGAGTGCCCGCCAGAAATATGGGCTTTTCGTTGCTTGCGGCATCGCCTCGCGCAATCCCGTGGTGCGCAAGGCGCTGGAGGACGAGGCACAGCCCCATCTCCAGCCCTCCGAGCTCGCGGCGGCCAAGGCTGCGGCCACCATCATGGGCATGAACAATGTCTATTACCGTTTCCTGCACTTGGCCTCGAACAAGGAATACGGTTCGCTGCCGGCCAGGCTGCGCATGAACGTCGTCGCCAATCCCGGCGTCGGCAAGGTGGATTTCGAGCTGTGGTCTCTTGCCGTCTCGGCCATCAACGGTTGCGGCATGTGCATCGATGCCCATGAGGCGGTGCTGCGCAAGGCCGGCGTCTCGACCGAAGTCATCCAGGCGGCCGTCCGCTTCGCCTCCATCATTCAATCCGCAGCCATCGCGCTCGAAGCGGCCGAGGCGGCCTAACGCGACGCACCTCCCCGAAGGCTCGCCGGCCCTGGCGCCGGCCCTCGCTCATCACTCCCCCTCCAGGTCCGCTTTCAGCCGGTCGAGAATGCTCAGGCTGTGGCCGGCATACTGGCTGATCCAGCGGTCGTAGATCTGCTTGATCGGCAGCGCGTTGAGATAATTCCAGCGCTCGCGTCCCTGCCGCCTCACGATCACCAGATCCGCCTCTTCCAGCGCCTTCAGATGCTGCATCACCGTGCAGCGGTCCATGTCGGCAAACTGCTCGCACAGGGCGCCGGTGGTGCACGGCCCCTCCTTCAGGAGGTCGAGCATCGCCCGCCGGCGCGCATTGGCCAGCGCCTTGAAAACCTTGTCGTCGTCGATTGCCGTTGACATGTTATATTTTTATAACATTATGGAGCCATGTCGGCAACGGAGTTCATCGCCATGAAACCGACCTACCAAGTGCAGCTCAAAATCCGTAAGCCAGCGGCCGAGGTGTTCGATGCGGTGGTCCGCCCCGAAAAGCTCAGCCGCTATTTCGTAGCCGCGGCCAGCGCCCCGCTCGTGGCCGGCACCACCGTCAAATGGCGCTTTGCCGAGGTCCCGGGCGAGCACGACGTGATCGTGCGCGAGGTGGCCGAGAACCAGCGCATCGTTCTGGAATGGGATGCGCCCAGCGGCGACCATCTCATCCAGGTGCGGATGGAGTTCCATCCGCTCGACACCGGCGACACCATGGTCCGGATCAGCGAAAGCGGCTGGCGCGATACCCCTGAGGAACGGGAAGCATCACACGGCAATGCCGGCGGCTGGATGCACATGATGTGCTGCCTGAAGGCCTATCTCGAATATGGCGTCAACTTGCGCGCCGGCGGAGCCTTTTGAGGACGTCCCAGGAGCTGTCCGGCTATTTCACCACTTAGCGAAATCTGCGGCGCGCCCGCGAAGGAGATGTAGAGCCCCTATTGCCGCGCGGCCGGGAAACCGGTTCACTGACCCCATGATCCCCATCACCGACAGCATCGCCATCGATGAGAGCGAGATCGAGGAAAGCTTCATCCGCGCCTCCGGCCCGGGCGGGCAGAACGTGAACAAGGTCGCGACCGCCGTGCAGATCCGCTTCGACTTGGCGGGCTCGGCGAACCTCCCGGACGACCTGAAGCAGCGCGCCGCCCGCCTCGCCGGCCGCAAGCTCACCCGGGAGGGCGTCATCGTCATCACCGCCGCCCGCTTCCGCACCCAGGAGCGCAATCGCGAGGATGCGGTGGCCCGCCTCGTCGCCCTGCTGCAACAGGCGGCGGTTCGCCCCACCATCCGGCGCCCCAACCGGCCGACGCGCGCGTCCAAGCAGCGGCGCCTCGCCGCCAAATCCCGCCGCAGCGCGATAAAATCCTTCCGCGGCCGCGCCACTGTCCCACCCGAGGAATAACGGACCATCCCTGTCCCCTTGGCTCTTACGCCATCAACCGGGCGTGACTGCCGTTGACTAACAAAACAAATCGTCATCACCGGCCTTGAGCCGGTGATCCAGGGCAGCAAGGGGCAAGCCCATGCCGTGAGACCCTGGATTGCCGCGTGAAGCCGTTGATATCCCTCGCAAAACCGTCATGCCCCGGCGCGACCGGGGCATCCAGGGCCACACGGCGCGAATTCCCTTGCGGCCCCTGGATTGCCGCGTCAAGCGCGGCAATGACGAGAGGGGTGCGTATTAAGCTCATCGCCATGCTCGACCGCGCATAGGCGCCGAGCCGGGTCATGACGAATGATGTTCCGCTGTCAGATCAGTAGCGCTCTGCAAGCGGAACGGTACGATCTGCCGGGCGATCGGGTGACGGCTTCACGGCCGCACCCGTTCACCCTATATTCCCGCCATGCCACGTTCCCGCGGATTCTCCGAAGCCCCTGCCCGCCCGATCACGGGCACCTCGCTCGATGCGCTCGCCTCGATGCGGCCGCAGATGCCGCAGCATCTTGCGATGTTCATGCCGCATCGGCCGGAGCGGCCGGAGAAATCGGAAGGTGGCATCCGCTTCCGGCTGGCCTCCGATTATCAGCCGGCCGGCGATCAGCCCACGGCCATCGCCGAACTCGTCAGCGGCATCAATACCGCCGAGCGCGACCAGGTGCTGCTCGGGGTCACCGGCTCCGGCAAGACCTTCACCATGGCCAAGGTGATCGAGGCCACCCAGCGCCCGGCCCTGGTGCTCGCCCCCAACAAGACGCTCGCCGCCCAGCTCTATGGCGAATTCAAGAGCTTCTTTCCGGACAACGCGGTCGAGTACTTCGTTTCCTATTACGACTATTACATGCCGGAAGCCTATGTGCCGCGCACCGACACCTATATCGAGAAGGAAAGCTCCATCAACGAGCAGATCGACCGGATGCGCCACGCCGCGACCCGCGCCCTGCTCGAGCGGGACGATGTGATCATCGTCGCCTCCGTCTCCTGCATCTACGGCATCGGCTCGGTCGAGACCTATTCGGCCATGACCTTCGCCCTGTCGCGCGGCGAACGCATCGAGCAGCGCCGCCTGCTCGCCGATCTCGTGGCGCTCCAGTACAAGCGCAGCGATGCCGCCTTCCAGCGCGGCACCTTTCGGGTGCGCGGCGACACCATCGAGATCTTCCCGGCCCACTATGAGGATCGCGCCTGGCGCCTGTCCCTGTTCGGCGACGAGATCGAGCAGATCACCGAGTTCGATCCCTTGACCGGCCAGAAGACCGCCGAGCTGCAGACCGTGAAGGTTTACGCCAACTCGCATTACGTGACGCCGAAGCCCACGCTGCAGCAGGCCGTGCGGCTCATCAAGGAAGACCTGCGCAGGCGGCTGGAGGAGTTCCACGCGGCCGGCCGCATCCTCGAAGCCCAGCGGCTGGAGCAGCGCACCTTGTTCGACATGGAGATGATGGAGGCGACCGGCTCCTGCGCCGGCATCGAGAACTATTCCCGCTACCTCACCGGCCGCAAGCCGGGCGAGCCGCCGCCGACCCTGTTCGAATATCTCCCCGACAACGCCATCGTCTTCATCGACGAGAGCCACGTTACGGTGCCCCAGATCGGTGCCATGTTCCGTGGCGACTTCAACCGCAAGGCGACCCTTGCCGAGTTCGGCTTCCGCCTGCCCTCGGCCATCGACAACCGGCCGCTGCGCTTCGAGGAATGGGATGCCATGCGGCCGCAGACCATCTATGTCTCGGCCACGCCGGGGTCTTGGGAAATGGCGCGCACCGGCGGCGTCTTCGCCGAGCAGGTGATCCGGCCCACCGGCCTGGTCGATCCGCCCGTGGAGATCCGCCCTGTCGCCACCCAGGTCGACGACCTCATCGCCGAGGTGCGCGAAGTGGCCGCGCGTGGCTATCGCGCCCTGGTCACGGTGCTCACCAAGCGCATGGCCGAGGATCTCACCGAATATATGCATGAGCAGGGCATCCGCGTGCGCTACATGCATTCGGATATCGACACCCTGGAGCGCATCGAGATCATCCGCGACCTCAGGCTGGGCGCCTTCGACGTGCTGGTCGGCATCAACCTCTTGCGCGAGGGGCTCGACATTCCGGAATGCGCGCTGGTCGCCATTCTGGACGCGGATAAGGAGGGCTTCCTACGCTCGGAAACCTCCCTCATCCAGACCATCGGCCGCGCCGCGCGCAATGTGGATGGCCGCGTGATCCTTTATGCCGACAGCGTCACCGGCTCCATGGAGCGGGCGCTGGCCGAGACCAACCGCCGCCGCGAGAAGCAGCTGGCCTACAATGCCGAGCACGGCATCACCCCGGAATCGGTCCGTGCCCGCATCTCCGATATTCTGGCCTCGGTCTATGAGCAGGATCACGTGACCGTCGGCACCGGCTTTGCCGAGACGGCGGCCACCTTCGGCCATAACCTCGAAGCGGTGATCGCCGACATGGAGAAGCGCATGCGCGAGGCGGCCGCCAATCTCGAATTCGAGGAGGCCGCCCGGCTGCGCGACGAGGTCAAGCGCCTGCGCGCCACCGAATTGGCGGTGCTGGAAGACCCAAGCGTGCGGCAAAGCCAGCTGGAGGACACCGCCGGCCGTCATGGCGAAGGCAAGACCGGCGGGACGAAGGCCCGCCGCTCGCCCTCCCCCGGCACGGGGGAGGGCCGGGGTGGGGGCGCCCTACCCTACCGCCAGGTCCGCGAATATGGCGACGAAGCCGCCCACCTGCCGCGCGATGCCAAGGGCCGCCCGATCCTGCCCTCGGGCAAGGTCCTGCCCAATCTCGACGAGGTCGGCCTGGGCTCGGACCGCGCCACGCCCCACGGCCGGAGCGACGCGCTCCCGGAGAAGCCGGAGAAGCTCGCCACCACCGTCCGCCCCGGCGGCCGCCGAACCTCGGGCCGCTCCAGCGGAGGCAAGCCGGGCACGCGCACCTATGGCGGCCCGAGGCGCTGACGCGGCTGGAACCCAGTGCAAGCCCCATCGTTCTCCGCACAATCACTATTCATTTGCGAACGGAGAACGCTAATGTCTCCAGACGATAACAACCCGTCTCACCACACGCGCAAGATGAAGCAGCGCCTGGAAGAGACCATTACCCACCTGCGCGAGGATATCGACAAGGTCGACGACCCCCAGTTCAAGGCCATGTTCGAAACCTCCGCCGAAGTGCTCGGCGGCATCTGCAAGGCCTTCGAGCACTATGAGCAGAAATCCGAACGCGCCTGGCAGCCATGATTCCGTCTGCCGTGTGGCCCCTGGATACCCAGCTCAAGCCCGGCAAGACGGCAACGATCCCCGCCCCCTCGTCATCACCGGGCTTGACCCGGTGATCCAGGACCCCAGAGGAAAGCCCATCCCGTGTGGCCCCTGGATGCCTGGCTCAAGGCCGGCAACAGGGTGGCGGAACGGATGCGTCTGCATGCCCGGATGCGGCTGGGGCCGTGCCGCTTACCCCTTCAACTCCCCCAGCAGCCCCTCAACGAAATCCGCCAGAGCCGGCTGGCGGGTGCGGCGGACGCGTTCTGCCGCCAGGATTGCCTTGAGGCTGTCGAACGCCGCCTGAACGTCGCTGTTGATGATTACGTAGTCATAGTCGGTCCAGTGGGCGAGCTCGATCGGCGTATTGGCCAGTCGCCGCGCGATCACGTCGGAGGCGTCCTCCGCGCGCCGCTCCAGCCGTGCCTTCAGCTCGGCGATCGAAGGCGGCAGCACGAAGACGGAAACCACATCATCGCGCGAGGCGTCGTAGAGCTGCAGCGTGCCCTGCCAGTCGATGTCGAACAGCACGTCCTGCCCGCGCTCCAGTGCCTGCTCCACCGGCTCGCGCGGCGTGCCATAGAGATTGCCGTGCACCTCCGCCCACTCCAGCAGCTCCCCCCGCGCGCGCATGGCCTCGAAGCGCTGCCGGGTGATGAAGTGATAATGCACCCCGTTCAGCTCGCTGGCGCGCCGCGGCCGGGTCGTGACGGAAACCGACAGGTGGAACGGCCGACCGGCCTTGTGTTCTTCCTCGGTCAAAAGCCGCGTCAACGTGGACTTGCCGGCCCCCGAGGGCGACGACAGCACCAGCATCAGGCCGCGGCGGTTCTGCCCGGCCAGGGAAGCATTGCCGTTACTCAATGTTCTGCACCTGCTCACGCAACTGGTCGATCACCGCCTTGAGCTCGAGCCCGATGCCGGTCAGGCTCTTGTCGTTGGACTTGGAACACAGCGTATTCGCCTCTCGGTTGAACTCTTGCGCCAGAAAATCCAGCCGCCGCCCCACCCCATTGCCTTCGGCCAGAAGCTGGCGCGCCTGCGCCACATGGGCGAACAGCCGGTCGAGTTCCTCGCGGATATCCGCACGGGCGGCCAGCAGCACCGCTTCCTGATGCAGCCGTTGCGGATCGAAATTGCCGAGATCCGTCAGCCGCGCCACCTGCTCGGCCAGCCGCGCCCGGATCGCCTCCGGCTGGCGCGCAGGGCAGTCGCGCGCCGCCGTCGCCAGCGCCTCGATCCGGTCCACCTGCTCCGCCACCACGGCGGCGAGCTTCGCCCCCTCCTCCGCCCGCGCCTTCAGCAACGCATCGAGGCACCCGGCATAGCTGCGCGCCAGCTTGTCCAGCATCGCCGGGCTCGCGGCACCCTCCTGCGCGGGATCTCTCACATCCAGCACCCCGCGCAACCCGAGCAGCGCCTCGAGCCGCGGCGGCTCGGCGCTCACCTTGCCCTTGAACCGCTTCATGGCCGCGAGGATCGCCTCCAGCGCCTTCTCGTTGATGACCACCTCCGGCGTGGCCACGCCACCCTCCATGGTCAGGCTCACCTGGCAATTGCCGCGCTTGAGCCGCGCTGCGGTCATTTCCCGGATGCGCATCTCCAGCGCCTCCAAGCCCTGCGGCAGGCGCAGCCGGATATCGAGCCCGCGGCCATTCACCGAGCGGATTTCCCAGTGCCAGGCCAGGTCGCCCTCGGCGCCATCCGTCCGGGCAAAGCCGGTCATGCTGGTCAATGCCATATGGTTGCGCCCCCACGCCCAGTTGCTGACCGGGAAACTACTGCCCTGGCACGGGCGGTTTGGCAACCGGAATGGGGATTGAGCCGCGGTCGGCGGCGCGCGCCGGCTTCTGGCCCGCCGAAGGCGCTGCCTCCGCCGGCCCGTTCGCATCGGCCGAGGTGGTCGCGACTTTCGCGCCCGGCGCACGTGCGGCCGGCCGGGCCGCCGCAGGACG
>NZ_SZZM01000010.1 GCF_005281615.1 Rhodoligotrophos defluvii
CGCCTCGCGGCATCCGCGCCTGCCGGGGACCGGCCGGTGCCGCCGGAGCCCGGCCGAGCGGCGGCCCGGGCGACGCTTGCCCAAGGCTTGGGCTGCGAATCTTGCCCGGGAACCTGCCGCGCTTTGCGGGGGGTCCTTTCCGTGACGGGCCGTCCAGCCGCGTCCCGATGCGCCCTTCGCCGCGGCCGTGCCGGGTGCGGCTGGTGGGTGCGCCGCCTCGCGACGACGGCGCGTATTGACCGGTAGCGGCCGCCATGAACCTCGATATTCAGACCATTCTCATTCTGCTCATCGCCGTCTGCGCCGTGATCGCAATGGTACTGGTGGTCTCCTGGCACGACGAGCCCTCTGCCCGCTCCTATGGATGGTGGAGCGCCGGCTGCCTGGCCGCGATTGCCGGGCTGTCCTTGCTGCTGTGGCGGGATCGCATCACCGATGTGCTTTCGGTCGACATTGCCAACGTGCTGCTGTTGATCGGCGGCGGGCTGGGCTGGGCCGGCCTACGCTCGCTCTATGGACGCCGGGTGGCGTTCTGGCAGGTCGCCGGGCCGATCGCGCCGTGGGTGGCGGGGCTGATCGCCATGGGACCGGACGATCAGCCCTGGGAACGCACGGTCTGGCTCTCGATCGCCGCGAGCGCCGTGTGCGTGGCGATCGCGCGGGAGTTCTGGCGCGGAGGCGAAGAACGCCTGCCGTCGAGCCGGCCCCTCGCGGCGCTTCTGGTGTTCAATGCCGCGTTCTACCTGGTCCGCGGCGGCGTGGCGCTGGTGACGCCGATGCCGGACAGCATCGGCCGCACCGGGCTGTGGTTCGCCGTAAGCCTCGCCGAGGCGCTGCTGTTTCTCGTGGCCGTCGGCCTGTTTGCGGTGGCGCTGATCCGGGAAAAGACGGCGCGCCGCCTCAAGCTGATCGCCATGCAGGATCCGCTCACCCGAAGCCTCAACCGGCGCGGACTGGCCGAGGCGGCGACACCCGTGCTGCGCCGGCTGGCACGGAATGGCGGGATCGTTTCGGTGGTGCTCTTCGACATAGACGGTTTCAAGCTGCTCAACGACCGTTATGGCCATGATGTGGGCGACGGCGTACTGTCCGACTTCGCCCGCAGCCTGGGCGCGCTCCTGCCGCCAGAAACCCTGCTATGCCGCCTGGGCGGAGAGGAGTTCGCCGCCCTGCTCCCGGACACCGACCCCGAGGCGGCCATGGAGATCGCCGAGCGGGTGCGCAGCGGAATTGCCAGCCAAGCCTTCATCTATCGCGGGACTCGCTTGAGCATCACCGTGAGCGCAGGGGTAGCCTCGCAGCAGGGGAACGATATCGATCTCACCGGATTGCTCACATTGGCCGACCGCGCCCTCTACGAGGCGAAGGCGGACGGACGGAACCGGGTCCGCCTCAGCGCCGCGTCCGGCGCCGGTTGAACGCGCACGCATATTCCGCGGCACGCCGTGGCTGGCCGCTTGCAAATCGCGGGTCGACCGCGTATATGGCCACCGTCAACTCGCACGCGGGTGTCGGGCGGCCAGGCGTATTGGCTGTCCTTCCGGTGCCGGACGGGATCCGGCCACACCATCCGCGGAGGTTCAACCGGAAAAGGAGCAAGACTGGCATGGCATTGCCGGATTTCTCGATGCGTCAGCTGTTGGAAGCGGGCGTTCACTTCGGTCACCAGACCCATCGCTGGAACCCCAAGATGGGCACCTATATCTATGGCGACCGCAACGGCATCCACATTATCGACCTGGCGCAGACCGTGCCGTTGCTGCACCAGGCGCTCGTGGCGGTGCGCGACGTGGTGGCCGCCGGCGGCCGCGTGCTGTTCGTGGCCACCAAGCGGCAGGCTTCGGACATCGTGGCCGAGAGCGCCCGCCGCTGCGCGCAATATTATGTCAATCACCGCTGGCTCGGCGGCACGCTGACCAACTGGAAGACGATTTCGCATTCCATCCGCCGGCTGCGCCAGCTCGAGGACATGCTCGCCCAGGAGCATCTTGGCCTGACCAAGAAGGAAACGCTCAACCTGACCCGCGAGCGGGACAAGCTGGAGCGGGCCCTGGGGGGCATCAAGGACATGGGCGGCATTCCCGACCTGATGTTCGTGATCGACACCAACAAGGAGGCGATCGCGATCCAGGAGGCGCGCAAGCTCAACATCCCCGTGGTGGCGATCGTCGATACCAATTGCGACCCGCAGGGGATCACGTATCCGATCCCGGGAAATGACGATGCGGGCCGGGCGATCAGCTTGTATTGCGACCTGATCGCGCGTGCGGCGCTGGAGGGTATCTCGGTCGGGCAGGGCGCCGCCGGGGTCGATATCGGCGAGCTCGAGAACCCGCTGAGCGAGCCCGCGCTCGAGGACAAGGCCGAAGCCGATACGGCGGAGGATGCCGACCTGGGCTTCCCGCGCCTGAGCGAGCCTCGCGGTGCGCCCGACGATCTGAAGAAGATCACCGGACTCGGGCCCACGGTCGAGAAGAAGCTGAACGAACTCGGCATCTATCATTTCTGGCAGATCGCCGAAATGAACACCGACCAGATCAGGGCCCTGGACGATGCCCTGCAGTTCAAGGGGCGCGTCGAGCGCGACGACTGGGCTGCCCAGGCCAAGGGCCTTGCCGGCCTGGATGCCTGATACACGAACCGTCATGCTGGGGCGGGAGTTGGCCTGCCTCAGCGCTGCAAGAGATAGGATTCCGCTATGGCTGAGATCACTGCGAGCATGGTGAAGGCGCTGCGCGACAGCACCGGCGCCGGGATGATGGACTGCAAGAGCGCGCTCGCAGAGACCGGCGGGGACATGGAGGCTGCGGTCGACTGGCTGCGGAAGAAGGGTCTCGCCAAGGCGGCCAAGAAATCATCGCGCGTTGCGGCCGAGGGCCTCGTGGGCGTGGCGACCGCCGACCGCAAGGGCGCGGTGGTGGAGGTGAATTCCGAGACCGACTTCGTGGCCCGCAACGAGGCGTTCCAGTCGATGGTCAGCGAGATCGCCAAACTGGGGATCGACGCGCAGGGCGACGTGGATGCGCTGAGAGCCGCCACGATGCCCAACGGCAAGACGGTGGCTGATTTCGTGACCGATGCGGTGGCCACCATCGGCGAGAACATGAACGTGCGCCGCACCGGCTATATCGAAGTGAGCGAGGGTGTGGTCGCGAGCTATGTCCACGGCCAAGTGGTGCCCGGCCTCGGCAAGATCGGCGTGCTGGTGGGGCTCGAATCCAAGGGCGACAAGGAGAAGCTGGCCGCCCATGGCAAGCAGCTCGCCATGCACATCGCCGCGGCAAGCCCCATCGCCGTGCGGCCGGAAGAGGTGGATGCAAGCCTCGTCGACCGTGAGCGCGAGGTTCTGGCGGCGCAGGCGCGCGATTCCGGCAAGCCCGAGGACATCATCGCCAAGATGGTGGAGGGCCGGCTTCGGAAGTACTACGAAGAGGTCGTGCTGCTGCACCAGATCTACGTGATCGACGGCGAGAACACGGTCGGCAAGGCCATCAAAGAGATGGAAAAGGACGTCGGCGCGCCGATCACGGTGGCTGCTTTCGCGCGCTTCGCCATCGGCGAAGGCATCGAGCGCGAGGAAAGCGATTTCGCGAGCGAGGTTGCGGCCGCGGCTGGCTCGTGATACGCGGGCGCTTGGGATCGTGAGGCGTCTCAGATCCCTCGCGCTGTGTCGACACGAGGTTCTAGGACAATGGCAGGCCTTCCGCGCTTCAGCCGTGTGCTGCTGAAACTCTCCGGCGAAGCGTTGATGGGCCGCGAATCCTACGGCATCGACATGGCGATGGTGCGCCGCGTCGCGGATGAGATTCGCGATGTGGCGCAGTATGGGATCGAGCTCTGCATCGTGGTCGGGGGCGGCAATATCTTCCGGGGCCTGGCCGGCGCTGCGCAAGGCATGGACCGCACCACCGCCGACCATATCGGCATGCTGGCGACCGTCATGAACTCGCTCGCCCTCAACAATGCGCTGGTCCATGCGGGGCTGCAGTCGCGCGTGCTCTCGGCGATCTCCATGCCGACCGTGTGCGAGCCTTACATCCGCCCGCGTGCCCTGCGGCACCTTGAGAAAGGGCGGGTGGTGATCTTCGCAGCGGGCACGGGCAATCCCTATTTCACCACCGACACGGCCGCGACGCTGCGGGCGGCGGAGATGGGCTGCCAAGCCATATTGAAGGGCACCAGCGTCGACGGGGTCTATTCGCAGGATCCCAAGCGCCATGCGGATGCCGAGCGTTTCGACCGGGTGAGTTATCAAGAGGTGCTTGCGCAGCAGCTGCGGGTGATGGATCCTTCCGCCATTGCACTTGCGCGCGACAACAATATTTCTGTAATCGTGTTCTCGATCCGCGAGCCGGGAAATCTGGCGGCCGTGATCCGCGGCGAGGGCCGGTTCACGGTCATCGATGCCGGCAAGGCTGAATGATCCGCAGTTGGACGAAGAACACATGACAGATCCCGACAAAATGGACATGAAGGAGCTGAGGCGCCGGATGCAAGGCGCACTCGCCAAGCTCAAGGAGGAGTTCAGTGGCCTGCGCACCGGCCGCGCATCCGTTCACCTGCTGGAGCCCATAACGGTCGACGCCTATGGCGCGACCATGCCGCTCAACCAGGTGGCCACCGTCTCGGTGCCCGAGCCGCGGATGCTCACCGTGCAGGTCTGGGACAGAGGTCTCGTCTCGGCCGTGGACAAGGCCATCCGCAACTCGAGCCTGGGGCTCAATCCGATCGCCGAGGGGCAGACCTTGCGTGTTCCCGTGCCCGAACTGTCGCAAGAACGCCGAAAAGAGCTGGTTAAGGTCGCCCATAATTATGCGGAACAGGCGAAGGTTGCTGTGCGTAACGTGCGCCGCGACGGTATGGAGCAGCTGAAGCGGCTCGAAAAAGACGGCGAGATCAGTCAGGATGAGCACCGCGCCTGGGCCGACGACGTGCAGAAGCTGACAGACCAGACCATCAAGAGCATCGACGAGGCGATGGCGCAGAAGCAGGCGGAGATCCTGCAGATCTGAGTTGTTCCTGGGCGGGCCGGTGCTTTCAGCCGCGGGTGGAGTCAAATGTCTCTACGAATGAGCCGGTTGAGCGAAGGAGACGCGGAACCCGCCCTGGATGTGCCGGGCAGTCTTCCTCGCCACGTCGCCATCATCATGGATGGTAACGGCCGATGGGCCAAGCGGCGTTCCCTGCCGCGCTCCGCCGGCCACAGCCAAGGGGTGCAGGCGGTGCGCCGGGCGGTGAGCGCGGCGCTGGACTTCGGCATCCAGTATCTGACGCTCTACAGTTTCAGCTCGGAGAACTGGAGCCGACCCAAGGAGGAGGTGGGCTATCTGCTCGATCTGCTGCGCCGCTTCGCCAATCGCGACGTGGCGGAGCTGCATGCCCGGGGCGTGCGGATCAAGATCATCGGCGACAGGCAAACGCTTGCCCCGGATATCGTGTCGCTGATCGAGCGCTCGGAGGAGCTGACCCGCAACAACGAAGCGCTGACCCTTGTGGTCGCCTTCAACTACGGCGCGCGGGACGAGCTGACCCGCGCCGTTCAGGCGATCGCGCGCAAGGTGGAATCGGGGGCGCTTTCGGCCGGGGAGGTGAACGGGGTAACGCTCGAGCGGCACCTGGACACGGCCGGGCTGCCTGACCCCGATCTGGTGATCAGGACCAGCGGCGAGCAGCGCCTGTCGAACTTCCTGCTGTGGCAGAGCGCGTACTCCGAATTCGTGTTCGTCGACGAGGCCTGGCCCGATTTCGACCAGGACATCTTCGCCGCCGCACTGCGGCAGTTCATGCAGCGGGATCGGCGCTTCGGTGGCCTTGCCGCCTCGGCATCCTAGCTCAAGACACGCGCTATGGCCGCGGCCTGGAGCTCTGGCAAATGGGGCGATCTTGCCGTCAGAACCGCCTCGGCCGTGGTGCTCGTGCCGATCGTGCTGGCTCTGGCCTGGCTGGGCGGGGCGTGGTTTGCTCTCCTGCTCTCGGTGATCGGCGTTCTCATGGGCGTGGAGTGGGTGCGCCTTGCCTATCGCGCGCCCTCGCCCCTGCCTTATGCGCTGCATTGCCTGGCGGCGGCAGCCGCACCATGGCTGGCCCTCGCCGGGCGGCCGCTCATCGGCCTTGCCGCCATTTTGGCGCTGTGGGCCGTCTCGCTGGCCCATCTCTTCTGGCAAAAGCCCGACCATGACCGGGCGGCGACCATCGGGGTGATCTATGTGGCGGTGCCGGTGCTGAGCCTCGCCCTGCTGCGGGCGGATGCCGAGCTTGGACTGCGCGCCCTGCTCTGGCTCATGGTCGTGGTGTGGAGCGCGGATACGGTCGCCTATGGGGTGGGCCGGCTGCTGGGCGGCCCGAAGCTTGCGCCGCGCATCTCGCCGGGCAAGACATGGTCCGGTTTTTTCGGCGCCGTCGCCGGGGGCGGCGCGGCCGGTGCCATTGCCGGCATGCTGATGGATTTGCCGGCGGCCATATCATTGACCATATTGGGCGGCAGCTTGGCGGTCGTGGCGCAGCTCGGCGACCTTTTCGAGTCACAGCTCAAGCGCCATGCTGGTGTCAAGGATTCAGGGCAAGTCATTCCGGGGCACGGGGGAATACTCGATCGGGTCGATGGTCTGATGGCGGTTGCAACAGCGGCTTTGGCGATCGGGTTTTTGCGGGAAGGGCCAAACAATATTGCCAAAGCTTTGCTGCTATGGTGACAACAGTAACCTTACAAAAACCTTCTCCATGCAGATTGGACAGTGGGAGAGTTGTGAGCCGTGACCGCCATCGCCGAACGCATTGACCGGGCTGATTGCGCCAAGCGCATCACCATTCTTGGCTCGACCGGCTCGATCGGGTGCTCGACGCTGGATATCGTGAGCCGTGCGCCCGACCGCTTCGAGGTCGATGCGCTGGTGGGCAATTCGAATGTGGCGCGGCTGGCGGAGCAGGCGAAGGCTATGCGCGCGCGACTGGTGGTCAGCGCCGATCCCACCAATTATCGCGCGCTGAAGGAAGCGCTGGCCGGATCCGGCATCGCGGTGGCGGCGGGGCCGGAGGCGGTGGTCGAGGCGGCGCAGCGGCCGGTAGACATGATCATGGCGTCGATCGTCGGGGCGGCCGGCCTGGCGCCGACCATCGCGGCGGTGCAGCAAGGCACCACGATCGGGCTTGCCAACAAGGAATGCCTGGTCTCCGGCGGCAGCCTGTTCACGCAGGCCGCACTCCGCTCGGGCGCCCGCATCCTGCCGGTCGATTCCGAGCACAGCGCGGTGTTCCAGGTGCTCAACCGCGACCATGCGGACCAGGTCTCGCGCATTATCCTCACCGCTTCGGGCGGGCCGTTCCGCACCTTCAGCCCGGCGGAGCTCGAGG
This sequence comes from Rhodoligotrophos defluvii, assembly GCF_005281615.1. Taxonomy (NCBI): domain Bacteria; kingdom Pseudomonadati; phylum Pseudomonadota; class Alphaproteobacteria; order Hyphomicrobiales; family Rhodoligotrophaceae; genus Rhodoligotrophos; species Rhodoligotrophos defluvii. Next base: position 7,351 of record NZ_SZZM01000010.1, read on the forward strand.
CTGCGACACCGGAGCAGGCGCTCAAGCACCCGAACTGGAGCATGGGCCGCAAGATCACGATCGACTCGGCCAGCCTGATGAACAAGGGGCTGGAGCTGATCGAGGCCTTCCATCTGTTCGACGTGGCGATCGACCAGCTGGACGTGCTGGTCCATCCGCAATCGATCGTGCACAGCCTGGTCGAGTATAACGACGGTTCGACGCTGGCGCAGCTGGGCATGCCGGACATGCGCACGCCCATCGCCTATGCGCTCGCCTGGCCGCAGCGGATCAGCGCGCCCGTGCAGCAGCTGCGGCTCGAGAAGATCGGCCAGCTCACCTTCGAGGAGGTCGACGAGCAGCGGTTCCCGGCAATCAGGGTGAGCCTCGATGCCTTGGCGCGGGGTGGCAGCGCGACGGCGGTGCTGAACGCGGCCAACGAAATCGCGGTCGCGGAATTCTTGTCGAAACGCCTGTCCTTTCCGGGTATCACACGGCTTGTCCAGGCGACCATCGACCGGGCCGAGCAGGATGGCATGCTCGCCGGGCTCAACTCGCTGGATGACGTCTGGTCGGCGGACGCCTATGGCCGCCGCGTGGCGCAGGAGCTGGCGGCAAGGTTCGGGCGGTAGCTCAGGTCCAAGATGAAGCGAGCCGGCTAAATGGCTAGCCGGCAAGGAATTAGGCCGGTAGCGGCTGATAGGTGGACGTGAAATGGTACTCGCGGAGATGATCGGTTCGGGGTTGTGGACGTTCCTGTCCTACCTCGTGCCGTTCCTGTTCGTGCTCACAATCGTCGTGTTCTTCCACGAGCTGGGGCATTTCCTCACGGCGCGGGCCTGCGGGGTGAAGGTGGACAGCTTCGCGGTCGGCTTCGGCCGGGCAATCGCGTCCTGGGTCGATCGGCACGGCACCGAGTGGCGAATCGGCTGGCTGCCACTCGGCGGCTATGTGAGCTTCCGCGGCGACAAGTCGGTGGCCAGCACGCCGGACGAAGCGGTGCTGGAGGCCGCCGCCCATGATCCTGCCGAAGCCAGCCAGCTGTTCCACAACAAGCCGCTTGCACAGCGCGCGGCGGTGGTGGCTGCGGGGCCGATCGCCAATTTCATCGTCGCCATCCTCATCTTCGCGGCCACTTTCATGATCGTCGGGCGCCATGTGGCCCCGCCGATCGCCGACACGGTGCAGCCGGATACGCCGGCGGCTGCGGCGGGAATGCAACCGGGCGACGAGATCAAGACGGTGGATGGCCACGCGATCGAGACCTTCGCCGATCTGCAGCGCATCGTTTCCGGGAGCGCCGGCCAGCCGCTCACCCTCGGCATCCTGCGCGACGGCCGCCTCATCACCCTGCAGGTAACCCCGGCGGCCCGGGAGATCGAGGACCGGTTCGGGGGCAAGCACACCATCGGCATTCTGGGGATCACGGGCGGGGCGGGCGAGGGGGCACGCGTCGAGCGCTACGGCCCCGTGATGGCCTTGTGGAAAGGGGCCGAGCAGACCTGGTTCGTGATCACCAGCACCCTGAGCTATGTGGGTCAAGTGATCGTTGGCACTCAGTCTGCGGATCAGCTCGGCGGGCCGCTGCGGATCGCGCAGATGTCCGGGGAAATCGCGGGAATCGGCCTTCTCCCGCTTATCAACCTGGCTGCGGTGCTCTCGGTAAGCATCGGTTTGATCAACCTGTTTCCGATTCCGATACTTGATGGCGGCCACCTTTTATACTACGCCATTGAGGCTGTGAGAGGGAGGCCGCTCAGTCCGAGAGCACAGGATCTGGGCTTCAGAGTGGGAATGGTCCTGGTCTTGATGCTGATGCTGTTCGCGACGTGGAACGACCTTATCCACTTCGAACTGTTTTGATTTTGACACTATGGAGCGGGAAATCGCCCTGCTGACGATCATGCGGTTTTCAGCTGAGCCGAAACCACGTAAAACAACTCGTTACACGCGTTTCGGCCTGGGGCGGCGGGGATAACAACTGATGATTGGTACCTTATGCGCTATCGGTTTGTAATTGCCGCCTGTCTGGCTCTGCTCTTGACCGCTTTGGGACCGATCGCGGGGATCGGTTTCACGGCCGGCGAGGCGCACGCGCAGACAGTGTCGCGTATCGCTGTCGAGGGGAATCAGCGTATCGACCCCGAGACCGTCACCGCCTACATGCAAATCGGACCGGGCGACCCGTTCGATGCCGAGCGCATCGACCAATCGCTGAAGGCTCTGTTCCAGACAGGCCTGTTCTCGGACGTCCAGATCTTCCGCCGCGGCAACGTGCTCGTGGTGCATGTGGAGGAGAACCCGCTGATCAACCAGATCAGCTTCGAGGGCAACAGCGAGATCACCGACGAGAATCTCGGCAAGGAGGTCGAGCTCAAGCCGCGCATGGTCTTTACCCGCGCCCGGGTGCAGAGCGACGTGCAGAGGCTGCAGGCTCTCTACAGGCGGTCCGGCCTGTTTGCGGCCCGGATCGAGCCGAAGGTGATCCGTCTGCCGCAGAACCGGGTCAACCTGGTGTTCGAGATCACCGAGGGCGCCACAACCCGCATCCAGCGCATTACCTTCATCGGCAACGAGGCGTTCGATTCGGGCCAGCTGCGCGATGTGATCACCACCGAGGAATCGCGCTGGTGGAAGTTCCTGTCCACGTCCGACAACTACGATCCGGATCGGCTGGCCTATGACCGGGAGCTGCTCCGGCGGTTCTACCTGAACCACGGCTATGCGGATTTCCAGGTGCTGTCGGCCACGGCCGAGCTCGCGCCGGACGGGGAGAATTTCTACATCACCTTCACGGTCTATGAAGGACCGCAGTACAACTTCGGCCCGGTCGCCGTCGACCCCGGCAGCACCAATCTCAGCCCCGAGGAGCTGATGGAGCGGGTCCGGACGCGCAGCGGCGACGTCTATAGCGCGGAGCTGGTCGACTCCACGGTCGAACGCCTGACGGTCGAGGCCGGCACCTCCGGCTATGCCTTCGCGAAGGTGCGGCCGCGCATCGAACGCGACGAGCAGACGCGGACCATAGGGCTGACCTATACGCTCGAGGAAGGGCCGCGGGTCTATATCGAGCGCATCGACATCGTCGGCAACACGCGCACCCAGGACAACGTCATCCGGCGGGAGATCCGGCTGGTCGAGGGCGATGCCTATAACCGGGTGCTGGTGGACCGGGCCCGGCGCCGCATCACCGCGCTGGATTTCTTCAGCAAGGTCGACATCATCGAGCAGCCGGGCAGCGCGCCCGACCGCGTGGTGCTGATCGTGCAGGTTGAGGAGAAGTCGACCGGTACCCTCAACTTCGCGGCCGGTTACTCGACCTCGGAGGCGGTGGTCGGATCGGTGAGCGTCACCGAGCGCAACCTGCTGGGCAAGGGGCAGTTCGTCCGACTGGCGACATCGCTGAGCTTCAAGCGCCAGGAGGTCGACTTCAGCTTCACCGAGCCGTATTTCCTCGGGCGCAACCTGTCGGCGGGCATCGACGCCTATGCGACGCGCACGGATCAGCAGGACGAGTCGTCCTTCGACGTGCGCCAGCTGGGTGGCGGGTTCCGCTTCGGCTTCCCGCTATCGGAAAACGGCCGCATAACGACGCGGTACAACTTCACCAACCGGCGCATCTGGAACGTTCCGGAAAACGCCTCGCAAGCCATTCTGCAATCCAAGGGCACCACGAATATCTCGCTGGTCGGGGCCACCTACGTCTATGACATGCTGGACAACCCGCTGAACCCGACCTCGGGCTACCGGTTCCAGCTGTCGACCGACGTGGCGGGCCTCGGCGGCGATGCCCAGTGGGCGAGGGCGGAACTCGCCGGCTATTACTTCTATCCCATCTGGGACGGCGTCGTGTTCATGGCGCGCGGCACGGCCGGCCATATGGAGCCGCTCGGCAAGGAGATCCAGCCGATCGACCGCTTCTTCAAGGGCGGCAACTCGTTCCGCGGCTTCGAGCGCGCCGGTATCGGCCCGCGCGACATCTCGACCTCGCGGGACGATGCGCTGGGCGGCTATACCTACGGCATCGGCACGCTGGAAGTGACGTTCCCGCTCGGTCTGCCCGAGGAGTTCGGAATTCGGGGCGCGGTGTTCACCGACTTCGGCACGCTGTTCAACGCACCCGACAACTTCAAGTGCTCGAACGACTACACGAAGTGCTTGGTGGGCGACAAAGCCGAGTTCCGGGCGTCCGCGGGTGCCAGCGTGATCTGGCAGTCGCCGTTCGGTCCGCTGCGCTTCGACTTCGCGGAAGCCCTGCTGAAGGAGAAGTATGACAAGACCGAGTGGTTCCGCTTCAGCGTCGGCACGCAGTTCTAAGCGCCGGACGACCGGCTCCGCCCATGGGCAGACTGGAAAGCCGTTGGTCTTTTCTGTTCATTCCTCTAAACAGGCCGGCAAAATATGCCGGCCTTTCCTTTGCGCGAGGATACTGGCGGCTTGGCGTTCGCCTGGCCTGTAGACAAGTCTGATGGGGTTGCTGGACCAGCATGGTGACCGACGTCTCTAAGCCGGGACTGGACGCGGCCGATATCAACCGCGTGCTGCAGTTGCTGCCTCACCGATACCCATTCCTGATGATCGACCGTATCGTCGACATGGACGGGGATCTGTCGGGGATCGGCATCAAGAACGTGACCATCAACGAGCCGTATTTCGCCGGCCACTTCCCGGGCGCGCCGGTGATGCCCGGGGTCCTGCTGATCGAAGCCATGGCACAGACCGCAGGCGGGCTGGTGGTGGCCAGCCGCGGCGAGGAGGGGCAGGGAAAGCTCGTCTATTTCATGACCATCGACAAGGCGCGATTTCGCAGGCCCGTGGTGCCGGGTGACACGGTGAAGATCCACGTGCAGCTGCTGCGCAAGCGCGCCAATGTGTGGAAGTACAGGGGAGAGGCCCGGGTCGACGGGCGGCTTGCGGCGGAAGCGGAGATCAGCGCCATGCTGACCGAAGCCAAGCTTTAGATCAATCGCGGCCAATTTGCACCACAGCTAGGCTCTAGGCCGGTGATGACGAAGGCAGGGCGGTTGAGCGAGACCGTCTTGCCCCGGCTTGACCGGGGCATCCAGGGCCACGCGGCATAGGCGTTCCGCTTGACCCCTGGATTGCCGCGTCAAGCGCGGCAGTGACGAGAGGAGCCGGTGTTCCTCCCCCGCCCCGTCATGCCGGCCGCGCCGAGGCGCCGAGCCGGCATCCAGGGCCACACGGCACGAACTCCCTTGCGGCCCCTGGATTGCCGCGTCAAGCGCGGCAATGACGAGAGGGGGCGTATGGAGCTCATCGTCATGCCGGCCGCGCTGAGGCGCCGAGCCGGGCATCTAGGGCCACACGGCACGAACTCCCAAAGCCGCCCAACACCCTCAACTCGAGACCTCAGCTCAGCCAGAGCTTGATGGCGAGCCCTACCAGGGCCGTCGTGGCGACACCGCCCAGCCATAGGGCCGCGAACCACAACCAGCGGCGCAATGTGGGCGAAAGCTGCTCGGGACGAGGCAGCCGCCGCCATCGCATGTCAATGGTATCCTTCATGGCCGGTCTTGCCGCGGAAAACCCAATAGGCGTGGGCCGTATAGGCAAGGATGATCGGGATCAGGATGCCCGCGCCGACGAGCATGAAGATGAGGCTCTCGTCGGGCGCGGCAGCATCCCAGATCGTGACCACATTCGGCACCACGTGCGGGAAGATGCTGATGCCCAGCCCGATCTGTCCGAGCCCAAAGAAGGCTATGGCGATCAGGAACGGCCAGATGTCGCGGCGGAACTTCAAGCTGAGGAAAAAGCCCACGGCGGCTATGGTGACCAGCAGGGGAACCTGCGCGGTGAACAGCACCTGCGGCCAGGAGAACCACCGCTCGTAATAGTCGCCGCTGAGGAAGGGGGTGGCCAAGCTGACCAGAGCCATGCAGATCAAGGTGCCGATGCCGAGGATCTTGGCAAGGCGGAAGCAATGGTCCTGCGTGGCGCCCTCGGTCTTCATGATGAGCCAGGTCGAGCCAAGGAGCGCGTAGCCGATGACCACGCTCACTCCGACCAGCAGGCTGAAGGGCGTGAGCCAGTCCCACCAGCCTCCGGCATAGCTGCGGTTGGCGACGGTTATGCCCTGGAGAAGGGCGCCGAGCGTGATGCCCTGGGCCAGGGCGGCGACCACCGACCCCACCGTGAAGCCCACGTCCCAATAGGGGCGATGCCTGGGATCGCGCCAGCGGAACTCGAAGGCGACGCCACGAAACACCAGGGCGAGCAGCATGGCGATGATCGGCGCATAGAGCGCCGGCAGGATGATGGCATAGGCCAGGGGGAATGCCGCCATGAGGCCGCCGCCGCCCAGCACGAGCCAGGTCTCGTTGCCGTCCCATACGGGGGCCACGGAATTCATGGCGCTGTCGCGCTCTTCTCCGGGCGCAAAGAAGGGAAACAGAATGCCGATGCCGAGGTCGAATCCGTCCATCACCACGTAGGCGAACACGGCGAAGGCCAGAATGCACGCCCAGACCGTCGGTAGATCGATTTCCATTTCGAACCTCCTTCAGTGGCGGGTTGTGGCGCCGGCTTCCCCCAGGGTGCGCTGCGGATCGACGGAGGGCGCGGGTGTGATGCCGGCGGCGCGCACGGGCCCGCGCAGCTCCGTATCGGGGCTCGGTTCGCCCGGATAGGGCGCATGGCTCATGAGCTTCAGGATGTAGGCGGTTCCCACGCCGAACACGATGAAATAGACCACGATGAAGGTCAGGAGCGAGGTGCCCACAGCCGGAGCATCCAGGGGAGACACGGAGTCGGCGGTGCGCAGCAGGTTATAGACGGTATACGGCTGCCGGCCGACCTCGGTCGTAACCCACCCGGCAATGACCGCAACGAAGCCGGCGGGGCCCATGAGCAGGGCGTAGCGGTGCAACAGCCGCCAATCATAAAGCCTGTGGCGGAAACGGGCGATCACGCTGAACACCGCCAAGCCGAGCATCAGGACGCCGAGCCCGACCATGATGCGAAAGCTCCAGAACACGATGGGGACGGGCGGCCATTCCGAGCGCGGCACCGTGTCGAGCCCGGCCAGCGGGGCGTCAAGCTCATGCTTGAGGATCAGCGAGGAGGCCTTGGGAATGCTGACTTCGTATCGTACTTCGCCGGTCTCCATATCCGGTAGGCCGAACAAAATCAGCGGAGCCCCGTCCTGGTAGCTTTTGAAATGACCTTCGATGGCCATGATCTTGACCGGCTGGTATTCGAGCGTGTTCAGCCCGTGCTGATCGCCGGCCAGGATCTGCAGAGGGGCCGCGACCGTGATGAGGCCCGTGGCCATCGAGAACATGATGCGGGCGCCCTCGTTCCGGGCATCACGCAGAAGATGCCAGGCCGCCACGGCCCCGACCACCAGGGCGGTGGTGAGATAGGCGGCGAGCACCGTGTGCACGAGACGGTACGGGAAGGACGGGTTGAAGATGACCTGCCACCAATCCGCGGGCACGAACTGGCCGACATCATTGGCCGCATGACCGCTGGGCGTGTGCATCCAGCTGTTGGCCGAGAGAATCCAGAAGGCGGAAAGCAGGGTGCCAAACGCCACCGCCAAAGTGGCCAGGAAGTGGAGCTTCGGGCCGACCCGGTTCATGCCGAACAGCATGACGCCGAGGAAGCCCGCTTCCAGGAAGAAGGCCGTCATCACCTCGTAGGCCATGAGCGGCCCGATGACCGGGCCGACCTTGTCGGAAAACACCGACCAGTTGGTGCCGAACTGGTAGGACATGACGATGCCCGACACCACGCCCATGCCGAAGGCCAGGGCGAAGATCTTGACCCAGTACTTGTACAGGTTGAGGTAGGTCTCGCGTCCGGTCTTCAGCCACAAGCCTTCCAGCACTGCCAAATAGCTGGCCAGCCCTATGGAGAATGATGGGAAGATGAAATGAAAGGAGACGGTGAAGGCGAACTGCATTCGGGCGAGCGTGAGCGCATCGAAATGCTCAAACATCATCTCCTCCATAAACTCGCGAGCCGGCAATGACGATGGTGATCGGAAGGCGCGCGAGACGAGCCGTCGATGAAGGCATGGGCCGGCTCGGCCCGCCGCGAACCTCGTCGCGGGGGTTGGCCGGGCGCACCCCGTTCTGTTCGCATTGTGTGGCCACCGTCCCGCTCTGATCCGGTGAATCGCCTGATTGCGATTCGTAGTCTAATGCGCATCGCAGAAAGGGCACGCGTGATCTCGCGGTCGCAGCGACGAAATATCCGGGGCGAGGCGATCGGGCGATGGGCGATCTGATCCGGGCGGCTTACAAGTTCCGCGGTGGCTGCTTGGCCGGTGCCGCCGTGGCTTGGGCAGGTGCCATGGTGGAGCCGGTGGCCAAGTTGAGGCGGATGAGCTCTTCCGGCGTGAAGTAGAAGATCTGCTGCGGCGGCGTCTCCATGGCATGGATCCAGACCTGTGGGTCCACACCCATGTCGACTAGATGGCGCTGGCAGCGGGCCGAGACCTGCTGTGCGCGCGCGAAACCGCCTTCGGCCGGCAAGGCGAACGGAGACGCGCTTGCCGGCGCAATGGCGTAGACCTGATGCACGCCGACGGACGCGCCGCTCTCCACTATCCGCTCGACCCCGCCGGCGAGCACCAGCGGGCAGGACGAGGCACACAGCCCCTTTGCCTCGACGAGCGTCGCAAGCTTGCGTGCGCGGATCAGCTCGGCCATGGCCAAAGCATCCTCCACCGATCCGCCGGGGGAGTTCAGAACCACGGCCTTTACGTAGTCGCCACGCTTCTCGATCTCGGCCTGGAACCGTTCGGCCGTGCCCGGCGTGATGGTGCCGATGGCCTCGAGCCGGCCGTCGGCAACCAATTCGATGGTCATTGGCTTCTGGAGCTCGGCGGCCGGCGTGCGGCGGTCGCCCGGCTGCACGATCTCCGGCCGGATCGAGGGCAGGAAGGGCTGCACATCGGGGTATGCGGCGGGCGAGAGCGTCTGGACAGCCGGCGGCGGCTGCGACTTCATGCGTTCGGCGAGATCGTACCCAAGCACGCCCGTGGCCAGCGCGACCAGCGTGAAGAAGACGCTGCGCAGTATGGTTTCGTCACGCGCTTCCCCGGGCGCGCGACGCCAAAGGGTCGATCGCCGCGATGATGGATCGGCGCTGCTCATTCCTTCTTCACGCCGCGAGCAGTGGTGAGAGGCGTGACGGTCGATTCGGCGGGGCCGCCCAGCAGCTGTCGCTCCTCCGCCTCTCGATGCACGCTCCCCGCATTCGCCAGCCGCTCGCCATCTACCTCGCGCAGCAGGCGCATGGCCGCAATGAGATCGGCGGCGGTCATGGACTCGGCGGTGGTTGGTTCGGCCTCGCGCCGGATTGCCGCGTGAACGATGCAGAGGATGAGCACGAGCACGGCGGGAAGCAGATCGATCGAAATGGCGCCGGCCCAGCTGGGCAGAAAATCGCCGGCATAACGCAGCACCGCTTCCGCGGTGGACAGGGGCTGGAACCGGGATGGCTCGACCGGACCATTGCCGATGATGGCCTCGGCCGCCTTGGAGAGGGCATTTGCCTGGGCGGCGACCGCCTTCTCCACATTGTCGACCACCTGGCTCTGGCGGCCGGCGAGATCCGCCGTGCGGCCGTCCGGGGCCGGTGGAATGAAGCCGGCGGCCAGGTCGTCGGCGGCCCGTTTCACGGCGGGCGCCATGGAGGTCTGTTCCATGGAGGCGATCGTGCCGATCAACTTCAGCGCTTCGGCCCCGAAGGCGTCGCTGCGGGCCTTGATGTCGCCTTGCCGGGAGACGAACTCGCGCATGCGCGCGATCTGCCTGCTGCCTTCCGCATAGAGCTGATGGGCGCGATCGGCGCTATCGGCGACTTGGCGGCCAAGCTCATCGAGCTGGCCCGACATCTGGGTGAGCAGCTGCACCACGGTGCCGGAACCGCCGGTGCCGGTGAGGGCGCCGTTGCGCTCGGCGTCGGCCAGGCGCGCAAAGCGGGTGGAGGCGAGCTGAATGTCGGGCAGCAGGCTCTGGGCGCCCAGCGCCCGGTTATGAGCGGCGTCGAGATCGCGCGTGTAGGCCTGCAGGGTCATGGCAAGATGCTGCTCGATGGCGGCGGAACCCGCCAGGGCCGCCGCGTTCAGCCAGGATGACATGGCCACGATCATCAGCGAGCCGAGCGCCATGGCGGCGGCGAGCCACAAGCGGCTGGTCACGTCCCTTACATGCGGCAGGAAGCGCATGAGAAACGACCAGAAGGCATAGATCGCAACCGAAACGGCGGCCGAGTAGATGACGGCTGCAAAAAAGGTGAGCACGGCCGAGCCGTCGAGCAGATCGCGGACGCCGAGATAGGTGTAGACGCCGGACGCCAAGGCGAGGACGGCCAGCGTGATTCGCATGGTGAGATCGATCGCGGTGACGCCGTTCCGGAGTGCCGAAGTCATTCAGGAATGTTCCGCCGAAGAATTTCCGATAATTGTCTTAATCTATGAGACGGTATTGTGGCGACGGTTCGTTAACGAAAAAGGCGGGCCGGAGCCCGCCTCGATACTTCAGGAATTCGTGAAGAGGTGTGCCCGCCCGGGCATCAATAGGCCCACCAGGGCCGGCAGTGCAGGCCGCCATAAGGCCCGCGCCAGCAGCCGCCACCGGCCCACGGGCCAGGGCCCCAACCCCAGCCCCAGCGGTGACGCCAGCCGGGACCATACCACCAGTCGATGAATATGGTGGCCTGCTGGCCGGACTGCGGCAGCTCGCCGCTCAGCGGCTTGATGTCGTAGGTGAGCGTATCCCCTTCGAGCCGCGGATTGAGCAGCTCAACGATCACGATGTCCGTCTTGCCATCAACCCCAGTGGAGATCGAGGCATTCGGCGGGTCCTTCTCGAAACTGTCCTTGCCCTTGTTCCAGAACTCCACGAATTTCGCGGTCGAGGCATCGCCCGTCATCCGTTCGGGCCGGTCGCTGAACATCAGCGTCTGCGGGTTGATGCCCTTCAAGGTGAGCGTCTTGCCGTCCGAGGTGAAGCTGTCGGCGGTCTGCACGAACAGCCAATTGGCTGCCGGCATCTCGACCATGTTCGACTTCTGATCGTCCGGGCTTGGTGTGGTGCTCTGGGCAGCTGGCGGCGTCGAGGTGCCGGAGCTGGTTTGCGCGTAGGCCCCTGTGGTGAACACGGCCATGGTTGCCATTGCCAGGCCGGCAAGCAGAACCTTCATCGTCCCTCTCCATCTGTATAGGAGTGAGGCGAACGCTATGGCTTTTTCAAAGGCAGGGCAACGGCAATCAGCGGCAGAATAGCGCATCGGCCTGTGCCTTTACGATACACGGTGAACAAATCTGAAACGCTGCAAGAAGGATTGGAGATTGTCGCCCAGCGGCGGGCAAATATAGCCGCCTTCCTGAATGATCACCGTGGGGAGGGCGAGGGATGCCAGTCTTGCCGCTATCTCAGCGAAGCCCCGCGTGGTGACCGCCAGCCCCGCCAGCGGATCGGCCTCGGAGGGGTCCAGCCCGAGCGCGATGACCACGGCGTCCGGCGCGAAGGCCGCCACCCGGTCGAGGCCGCAGTCGAGCGCTCTCAGGAAACCCTCGTCGCCGGTCTTGCGCGGCAAAGGGAGGTTCAGATTATAGCCGAGGCCGGGGCCTTTGCCGCGCTCGTCGGCATAACCCCAGAAGAATGGGTAGAAGCGCTCGGGATGGGCGTGGATCGAGACGGTGAGCACGTCGGCCCGGTCGTAGAAGATGCCCTGGGTGCCATTGCCGTGATGCAGGTCCACGTCGATGATCGCCACCCGCTCGTAGCGTCGGCGCAAATGCTGGGTGGCGATGGCCGCGTTGTTGAGGAAGCAGAAGCCGCCGGCGAGATCGCGAAAGGCGTGGTGACCGGGCGGCCGGCACAGGGCATAGGCGGAGCCTTCGCCGTTCAGAACGAGCTCCGCCGCATGAACGGCCGAATGGGCGCTGCGCAGCGCGGAGGTCCAGGTTTCCCGGCCAATCGGCGCTGCGGTGTCGGCCACGTGGTAGCCGACCTGGCCTACGGCGGAGGCGGGGTAGGCGCCGTCGCGCCGGTCGGGGTGGATGTTGGGGATTACCTCCTCGGAGGCCTCCCCGATACGCATCCACCGCTCATAGATACCCTTCAGGAACTGCAGATATTCAGGCGTGTGGACCGCGGCCACCGGCGTGAGGCCATAATCATCCGGCACCACCCGTTCGAGCCCTGCGCGCAGGGCGGCCTCCAGCAGGATGTCGGCGCGGCGGGGCTGCTCGGGATTGGGCTTGCCCGCTCCGCTCGACAGGAAGAACTTGGGATCGTGGAGCTTCTGGGCGTCGTCGAACACAACCTTCATCTGCGGTTTTTCCCCTGAGGTCGCGAGCGTCGTGGCGGGTTTTCGAGGCGGCCACGTCTCTCCGTTAAGCGGGCGTTTTGAGCACATAGCAGAGATTGCCGATCTGGTCAGTCAATGCGAGGGAGAAGGTGATGGCCGTCACAGTGAGAATGGCAGAGGAAAGCGATGCGGCGACTGTTGCCAGCATGATCCAGGCGCATGCCCGGTTCGACGGCAAGGCGCATCTGTGCAAGACCTCGGCTGAGGACATCCGGCGCCATGGCTTCGGAGATGATCCTGCGTTCCGCGTGCTGCTGGCGGAGAAAGACGGCGAGGCCGTGGGCTCGCTGATGTTCTACCGCTGCTTCTCGTCATGGGAGGGCAAGCCGTTCCTGTTCATCGACGATTTCTTCGTGCGGGAGGAGCTGCGCGGCCACGGCATCGGCCGGCTGCTGCTGGCCCATGTGGCGGGTCTGGCCAAGGCACAAGGCTATCCACGGGTCGACTGGCACGTGCTCCGGGCAGCGGAGGCGCGCGGGTTCTATGAGCGGCTCGGCGGCATGTGGGTGCAGGACTTCGTGATTTACCGGCTGGAGGGTGGGGCGCTCGATCGGCTGGCCGAGGACGGCCTTAGACCAAGAGATGACGCTCCTGGTCTGGACAGCCCAAAGCCTGTGCTCTAGCGTCAGGAAAAAAGGGGGAACGCCGCGCGTGGCTCATGACGATCGCTGAACGATGGGGGACCATTCGGGCGCGTGCACCTTCTGCCGCGCCGATGACTGCGGCCGAGGCGCGCCGGCCCTGGCTGCTGCTCGCGCCGACCTTGCTCGCGCTGCTGGTGCTGATGGTCCTGCCCATCTGCATCATGCTGCTGTTTTCGTTTTATGAATTCGTGACGGGCGGGGTCGAGCGGGAGGTGCTGACCACCGCGAACTGGCACGAGTTCTTCACCGACAGCTATTACCACTATTTCCTCTGGAAGACGGTGAGAGTGGCGGGGATAACGGCCGTGCTGTGCGCGGTGATGGGCTATCCGCCCGCTTATTTCATCGCCATGACGCATTTCAAGCACAAGTGGCTGCTGCTGCTTCTGCTCATCGTGCCGTTCTGGATCAGCTTCACCATCCGCACCTTCTCATGGATCAACATCCTGGGTGAGCAGGGGGTGATCAACGTGGTGCTGCTCAAGCTCGGCATCATCAGCGAGCCACTCCGCATGCTCTATACGGAAGGCGCGGTGATCATGGGCATGATCCACTTCCTTCTGCCCTACATGATCCTGAACGTCTATGTGAGCCTCGAGGGCATCGACCGGAACCTGATTTCCGCGGCCCGCACCCTGGGCTGCACCAATTGGCAGGCGTTCCGGGAGGTGACATTGCCTTTGTCGCTGCCCGGCCTGATGGCGGGCCTGCTCCTGTGCTTCGTGCTGGCGGCGGGCAGCTATGTCACGCCGGAGATCCTGGGCTCCGGCCGGGACGCGCTGTTCGGCAACCTGATCTATGACACGATCATGGGCCAGCTGAACTGGCCGATGGGGGCGACGCTCTCGATGGTGCTGCTGGTGCTGCTGGGCGCGGTGGCGGCGGTCTATAGCCGCTACATGGGCCTGTCGCGCATGTTCAAAGGGTTGAGCCGGTGAGCCCGTCCGCAAGCGATGTGACCAGCGGCTGGGGCTGGCAGGCGGTGAAGGTTCTGACCATTCTGGTCTATATCTTCATGTTCGCGCCGATCCTGGCGGTGGTCATTCTTTCGTTCAACGATTCGATGTTCGGCGGCTTTCCCATGACCGGCTTCAGCCTGCGCTGGTATGAGAAGCTGATGGGCAACGAGGCGGTGCTGCGCGCCTTCAGAACCTCGCTGTGGGTGGCGCTGGTCACATCGGTCATCTGCACCACGCTCGGCATCATGGCGGCCATGGCGCTGGTGCGCTATGAATTTCCCGGCAAGCAGCTCGTGAACACGATGGTGATCGCGCCGGCGCTGGTGCCGGAGACGGTGCTGGGCGTCGGATTGCTGCTGCTGATCCGCTGGGCCCAGGAGCCGCGCACACTGGGGCTGATGGTCGCCGGCCACATCATGCTGGCCTTGCCTTACGTGGTTCTGGTGGTGCAGGCCCGGCTGATCGGGATCAAGCGGGTCTATGAGGAAGCCGCCCTGTCGCTGGGCGCCAACCGCTTCCACACGTTCCGCGAGGTGACCCTGCCGCTGCTGATGCCGGCCATCGTGGCGAGCATGCTGCTGGTCTTCACCATATCCTTCGATAACATCACCGCCAGCATGTTCTGGCGTCCGAGCGGCGTCGAGACGATGCCGACCCAGATCCTGTCGATGCTGAAGATCTCGATCAGTCCGGAAATCAACGCGCTTGGCACGCTGATGATCGTGATCACCGTCGGCGTGCCTCTTCTGGGCGGAGCGCTTGCCCGCATGCTTGCCCGCGGTGCCAAATGAAATCGCAAGAATGATCGCAAAAATGGAAGCGAGGGAGACTGTCATGAAAATCTCGACCACGAAGCGGCTGGAACGGCTGCAAGATCGCTACAGGAGCGGCAATATCGACCGGCGCACCTTCCTGAGCCTGACGGCCGCGGCCGCGGTGGCTTCCGGCGTTTCGATGCGCTGGATGGGCCCGGCGCTGGCGGCGGTGAAGGAAGTGCGGTTCGACGGCTGGGGCGGCGTGGTGCAGGAGGCGATCGATAAATATGCCTTCCAGCCCTATACGGCGAAGACCGGCATCAAGGTGGTGCAGGGCACGTTCGGCGACGAGGACGAGATCATCACCAAGGTGAAGGCCGCCGCGCCCGGGGAATATCAGATCATCCATTCCTCCGGGGTCGAGTACTACATCCGCTACGTGCAGGGCGGCTATAATTCGGAGATCAACGAGGCCAATATCCCTAACATGACGAATGTCATGGAGGCGATGATCAAGCCGTTCCGGGCCATCACGCCGAAGCTGTCGGCGGTGCCTTACGACTATGGCACCACCGGCATTGCGTACAACACCAAGGTGATCCCTCCGGAGGAGGCGAAGGAGAAGGGCGTGGCGCTGCTGACCGACCCGCGCTTCAAGAACAAGATCGGCGGCTATGCCAGCATGACGACGCGGGTCTGGTACGGGGCGCTCGGCACCGGCCAGAACCCGAACGACATCAAAGACATCGATGCGGTCTGGGAGAAGATCAGGGAGCAGCGCGACCTGGTGAAGAAATATTGGGGCTCCGGCGCCGAGCTCATGGATCTCTTGAGCAAGGAGGAGATCGTGGTGACGGACGCCTGGTCCGGCCGCGTGGCGGCGCTTCAGCAGCAGGGCGCGCCCATCGGCTATCTCGACCCGCCCGGCTCCTATGCCTGGATGGAGGACATGCTGGTGCTCAAAGGCTCGCCCATGGCCGAGTGCGAGGAGCTCATCAACTTCATGCTCGAGCCGGGCACTGCGATAGCGGTGGCGGAAGGGCAGAACTATCCGCCTTCGCTCGACCCGACCAAGGTCGAGATGAGCGAGAAGGTGAAGAAGCTGCCGGCCTTCGACCCGACGGGCAAGATGGAGCATCTTACCTTTGCGGACGCGCAATACTGGGCCCAGCACACGGATGCCTGGACCAAGCAGTGGGACCGCATCGCCCGCGGTGCCTGATCAGGAAGGGCCCCCGCCGGTCTGGTGGGGGCCATTCTAAGGAATGCAAGTGGAGGATCCTGCCGGCATGGCGCAGATTGCCGTTCAGCTGAACAACGTCACGCTCGCCTATGGCTCGTTCGTGGCGATCAAGAACGTCAGTCTGACGATCGAGAAAGGCTCGTTCGTCACCCTGCTCGGCCCTTCGGGCTGCGGCAAGACTACCATCCTCAGGTCGATCGCCGGGCTGGTCGACCCGACCTCCGGGGAGATCGTGGTGGCGGGCCGGCGCATCAACGACGTGCCGATCCACAAGCGCAATATCGGGCTGGTGTTTCAGAACTACGCGCTGTTCCCGCACAAGACGGTGTTCGACAACATTGCCTTCGGCCTCAAATACCGTGGGGTGGAGAAGCAGGAAATCGCCCGCAAGGTGAAGCGTGCCCTGGAGATGGTTCGGCTGCCCGGGGTGGAAAAGAAGCTGCCGTCGGAGATGTCGGGCGGCCAGCAGCAGCGGATCGCGCTGGCGCGCGCCATCGTCATCGAGCCGGACGTGCTGCTCCTGGACGAGCCGTTGTCGGCGCTGGATGCGAATCTGCGCGAGGAGATGCGCACCGAGCTCAAGCTCATCCAGCGGGAAGTGGGCATCACCACCATCTTCGTGACCCACGACCAGGAGGAGGCGCTGGCGATGTCCGACCGCATCGTGGTGATGAACCACGGGGTGGTCGAACAGGAAGGGCCGCCGGAAGAGGTCTACCGCCGGCCGGCGTCGCGCTTCGTGGCAAGCTTCCTTGGCCAGTCGAACCTGCTGGGCGGGCGGATCAACGGGGTCAATGGCTCGGTTGCGCAGGTTGAGCTCGACGGCGGGCCGCAGCTGACGGTGCAGGCGCCACCAGGGGTGGCCCCTGGTCTGCCGGTCACGGTGGTGGTGCGGGCGCAGCGGGTGAAGGTGGGGGAGGGCGACGGGCTGGGCGAGAACCGCATCGCCGGCAAGATCCTCAACACCTCCTATCTCGGCGGTGCGGCCTCCTATTTCATCGACGTGAACGGCATCACGATCCAGGCCAACAATGCCATCGAGGACAAGGTGTTCCGGGAGGGCGAGCCGGTCACCTTCTCCATCGCACCGCAGGACTGCGTGCTGCTGGACGAGCACGGCCGGCGCTTTGGTGCTTAGCGGGCGTCGCCTGCGTATCCCGTGTGGCCCTGGATGCCGGCTCAGCGCCTAGGCGCGGCCGGCATGACGGTTTGGAGGCTGAGTTGTAAACCACCGTCATCACCCGGCTTGACCGGGTGATCCAGGGTCCCAGGGGAAAGCTTGTGCCGTGTGGCCCTGGATGCCGGCTCAGCGCCTAGGCGCCGTCGGGCATGACGCGCTTGTTTTTCAGGTATTTACCTCATCACCGGGTTCTAGAGCATTTCCGCGTTTCTCCGAATCGCTGAATGCTCTAAGTTCTTACCTGGTCGCATTTTCTTCACGCGAACCGGTATCCACTTCGCTCGAAAATGCTCTAGAAATGCGCGAGGTAGCCGCCGTCGACCGCCAGCACATGACCGGTGACATAGCTGGCAGCGGGGGACGCGAGAAATACCACCGCGCCGGCGATCTCCTCGGGCCGACCCCAGCGGCCGAGCGCGGTGCGCCGGCTCAGCCATTGGGCAATGGCCGGGTCCGCCACCATCTCGGCATTGGCTTCGGTGGCGAAGAAGCCAGGGGCAACCGCGTTGACGGTGATGCCGCGCGGGCCGAATTCCGCCGCGAGCGCGCGGGTCAATCCTTCCAGCCCGGCCTTGGCGGCAGTATAGGCGGCATCGCCCGCCCGGGCGATCTGGCCGGCGATCGAGGTGACATTGATGATCCGGCCGCCGCTCGGCATGGTCGCGGCCGCCTGGCGCGAGAGGTGGAGGGGCGCGACGAGGTCGATTTCGAGCAGCTGACGCACGGTGGCGAGGTCGAAGCTCTCGACCGGCCGGCGATCGCGCATACCCGCGTTGTTGACCAGGATGTGGAGCGGCCCGAAGGCTGAGCGCGCCGTTTCCAAGGCGCCGTCGATGGCGCTGGGGTCCGTGAGATCGAATGGAAGGGGCGAGACCGACCCGCCCGCCGCGCGGATCTCCGCGACCGATCGCGCCAGCGCATCGGCGTGCCGGCCATGCACCAGCACATGGGCGCCGGCCTCGGCCAGCGCCTGGGCCATGGCGAAACCGAGACCGCCGCGCGAGCCGGTGACCAGGGCCAGTTTTCCTTCGAGAACCTTCGCCATGGCGCCCCGCCGCTATTCACACATAGGGGTTCTCGCCCTTGCGGTAATGCAGGCGAATGGGCGTGCCCCACAGCCCGAAGCTTTCGCGCAGACCATTGACGAGATAGCGGGTGTAAGAGTCCGGCAGATGCTCGGGCGTAGAGCAAAAGACGATGAAGGTCGGCGGCCGCGCCTTGATCTGGGTCATGTAGCGCAGCTTGATGCGGCGGCCGCCCGGGGCCGGGGGCGGGTGGCGCTCGACCATCTCGGCGAGCCAGCGGTTGAGCCTGGCGGTGGAGATGCGCTGCTGCCAGGTCTCGTAGGCCCTGAACGCTGCCTCGATCAGCGCATCGACGCCTTGACCGGTGCGGCCGGAAACCGGCACCAGCGATATGCCCCTGACTTGCGGCAGCAGCCGCTCGATCGCCTGTTCCATAGCGGCCAGCGTGGCCTTGCCGTCGGTCACCAGGTCCCACTTGTTGGCGGCCACGACCATGGCACGGCCCTCGCGCGCGACGAGGTCGATAATGTGCAGATCCTGCTTTTCGAAGATCTGGTTGAGGTCGGCGCGCTGGGCTTCCGCCAGGGCCGCGTCGACCATGACCACCACCACCTCGGCGAATTGGATGGCGCGCAGGGCATCGGCCACGGACAGCTTCTCGATCTTGCCTTCGACGCGCGACCGGCGCCTCAGCCCCGCCGTGTCGTAGAACCTGATCGGCTTGCCGCGCCATTGCCAGTCCACGGCGATCGCATCGCGGGTGATGCCCGCCTCGGGGCCGGTGAGCAGCCGCTCCTCCCCCAGAATGCGGTTGATCAGCGTTGACTTGCCGGCATTGGGGCGCCCGGTGACGGCAAGCCGCAGGGGTCCGCGCTCGGCCTCCTCGTCGGAAACGGCCTCCTCGGCCATGCCGGCTTCATCAGGCGCCGCCTGGTTGCGCCGCGCCGCGATCTCCTCGGCCACGGCGGTAATGGCGTCATAGAGGTCCGAGGTGCCGAGGCCATGCTCGGCCGAGAAGGCGATGGGCTCGCCCAGGCCGAGCGCGTAGGCGTCATAGAGACCGATATCGCCGGCTGCGCCTTCCGCTTTGTTGGCGATCAGAATGACCGGCTTGCCCGCGCGCCGCAGCAGATCGGCGAAGTGCTGGTCATGAGGGGTGACGCCGGCCCGGGCGTCGATCATGAACAGGCAGAGATCGGCCTCCGCTATGGCCGCCTCGGTCTGCTGGCGCATGCGGCCCAGAAGGCTGTCCTCAGCGGCTTCCTCGAGCCCGGCCGTGTCGATAACGGTGAACTGCAAGTCGCCCAGCTTGGCGTCGCCGGCGCGCCGGTCGCGCGTCACCCCGGGCTGATCGTCGACCAGCGCGAGCCGCTTGCCGACCAGCCTGTTGAACAGGGTGGACTTGCCGACATTGGGCCGACCGATAATGGCAACGGTAAATGTCATCGCAGCGCCGTTGCTCCAAACGCCTGGAAGCCTGTCCGCCAGTCTTCCGCACCGCCCTTAAGAAAGCGCTGCGGCCCGGCAGGGCAGCTCACCGCAGGGCGATGAGCGTGCCGTCATTCGCCAACAGATACAGGGTGTTGTTGGCGATGATGGGGGGAATGAAAAACGGCCGCTCCAGGTTCATCTGATTGATGATCTGGCCGTCCTGCGGATTGATGGTGGCCACGGTGCCGGTGGACGAGACCGCAATCAGGCGGCCGCCACCCATGACCGGGCCCGCCCACCTCTGTCCGCTCGGCAACACCGAGGACCATCTCACCGCGCCGTTCTTGCGTGACAAGGCCACGAGGATGTTGCGGTTGGAGATCACGAAGACCGTATCGCCGGCGATCCACGGGGTCTGCGTGCCGGAAATGTCCTGGGTCCATTGCCGCACCCCATCGCTGAGCGAAAACGCGCCGAGGCGCCCAGCATGGGAGATGGCGATGACCTGGTTGCCTTCGATCACCGGGCGGCCGCCGATATTGTTGAGGGTCGCGGTGGAGCTGAGGCCGGCAAGGGTGGTGAGCGCATCGCCCCATTTCGGAATGCCATCGCTCTCGCGGAAGGCGATGAGTTCGCCCGACGTGTAGGGGGCAACCACGGTGTCGCTGGCGACCGCGGGGCTCGTGTTGGAGATGACGGCCGCCTGCTCGCCGGCCCCCTCGAACCGCCAAAGCTCGGCACCGTTTTCGGTCGAGAAGGCGAAGACCTGGTTGTTCACGTTGACGATAAAGACGCGCCCGTTGACCACGGTGGGGGCCGCGCGCACGGGCACCGTCACGCTCTTGCGCCAGATGATGGCGCCATTGGATGCATCAACCGCCAGGACTTCGCCAAGCCCGGTGGTGACGAACAGGCGCCGTCCATCGGACGCGATGCCGCCGCCGAACGCGCCCTGGCTGCTGCGGCCTTGCGGCACCAGCGAGGTAGACCAGGCGCGCGCGCCGGAAGATGCATCGAACGCGGAGAGGGTCGCCCGGATATCGAGCGTGTAAACGCGGCCGCCGACCACGATGGGCGGGGCGCTCAGCTGGCCGTCGCGGTCGGAGCCCTCGCCGATGGAGGCCGACCAGACGGTCGAGAGATTGGCGCCGAGAGACAGGTTCTGATAGGCGTTGGTCGGGACCCCGCCAGGCTGGGCCCAATTGGCATTGGTCTGGGCGGCGGGAATGACGATCGGGGTCGATGCAGCCGTCGGATCAGGTGCGAGGGCACCCGTGTTCGGCACGACGGCCTCGCGCTTGCCGGGAAGCACCGTGTCGTCATTGCCGGCGCCGAACATGCCCTTGACGGACGAGCACGCCGATAGCGCGAGCAGCGGCAGGATCGCTCCCGTCAACAAGAAGCGGCGCAGCCCCGGCTTGCCAGTTCCGGGACGGCTTCGTTCGATGGATCCGTGCATACCTGCTTCCGTCATTCTGAACTGGAACTCGAACTCTCGGCCGGGGCGGGGGCCGGGCTGGTAGTCGTCTCTCCCTGGCCTGCCGTCGGCGCCGTGGAGGCCTCAGACTGGGCTGGCGCTTCGGTCGAGGGTGCCTGCTCCCGCGATGCCGCAGGCGCAGCGCTGCCGGCCGCAGGCTGTTGCCGAGCGGCAGGCGCGTTCTTGGCGGCCAGCGCGCCACTGACCAGAGCAGATACGATCTGCGCCCGCTGCCGAGAGCTCATGGATGCCCTCGGGTCGCCCATGATATCGGCGAGCAGTTCGTTCGCCCGCTCCAGATCACCGGTGCGATAGGCCGCGAGCGCGATGATCTCACGCGCGGCATTGCGCCAGGGATTGCCTTCCGCATTCAGGGCTCCCACTCGCTGCTCGAGCTCAGCCGGGGGTGCGGTATCGACCAAGAGATATGCGGCGCGGATGCGGGCAAGGTCGCGCAGGACCGGCGAGGCGTCGTTATCGGCGGCAATGGAGTCATAGGCTGAAACGGCTCCCGCAACGTCGTTGCGCGCGAGCTTGATCGCCGCTTCCTGCAGAATGGCGAGGGTGCGAGGTCCGGTTTTCGAGCTTTCGGCGAGCTTGGCGAAGGCAGCCTGCGCCTCGTCCACCTTGCCCTGGTCGGCCAGCTCCATGGCCTCGACATATTGCTGCCCGGCATTCAGCGCCTGCTGGTGCTCGAAATATTGCCACAGCTTATAGCCGCCGACCCCGACGATGACGAGCAGGCACAGTCCGATGACGTAGGCGCCGAACCGGTTCCAGAGCCGCTTGAACTGTTCTTTGCGGACTTCTTCTTCGACTTCGCGATACAGCGACTCTTCACTCAACGGGCAACCCCTTTCACGGCTGTCGGCACAAAAGCAAATTGAACCGATTCGTCGGTACCGTTCTCACAGCCCGCGAGGCGCGTAAACTACATGGGTGGCCGAATGAAGGCAATGCGACCCCCTCCCTTTCGAAAGGCGGCGGATTTGTCCGGCCGCGCGGGCAAAAAGTGCTTCCTCCGGCTGACCATGATCTCAGAGGGCGGACTGCAGCTGCTCCGCGCCCGCCAGCCTGTCGAGAATTGCACAGTCCTGCTGCTCATTTCCCGGACAGGCGGCGATGAGCTCGTTCAGCTCGCGGCGCATCTCCCGCAAATGCTCGATCCGACGGTCGATCTCCTCCACGTGGTGCTCGGCGATGGCCCGCACCTCCGCGCTGCGCCGGCCATGGTCCTCCTGCAGGGAGGCCAGCATGCGGCAGTCGTCGATCGAGAAGCCCAACGCGCGGGCGCGCTGCAGGAAGCGGAGGCGTGCGACCTCCTGCGGTCCGTAGACGCGGTAGCCATTGTCGCGGCGCCGCGGCCGGACGAGGCCGATGTCCTCGTAATAGCGCAAGGTCTTGGCGGGCAGCCCGCTCGCGCGGGCGGCTTGGGATATGTTCATTTTCACCTGTCCTCGGTCATTCGGCTCAATATGGTTACGATTATACGTGCCGTACAGGATCGAGCGGGGTGAATACAGGGCGCCGCACAGTGGTTGCGACGACGTGACGTCAGCCTCGCGTTCCTTGCATGTGACAGAAGGGCAAAAGCATCATATAGTCCGCGCGGCCTGGAGGGTGGCTGAAGGCGGCGGCCGCGCCGTCTCACTCGATGGTTACCGGATCAGGATGATGATGATGCGAACACATCGGACGGGCGCCGCCGCGGGCGCCTTTCCGAAGCGTGATTCGACAAGCTGCTGTGGAGCCTGGGCTAAATGTCGTTCTCGCTTTTGGACGTCATCCTGATCGGCATCATGCTGGTCTCGGGCCTGCTGGCTCTGATGCGCGGCTTCACCCGCGAGATCCTGTCGATTCTCGCCTGGGCCGGCGCCGCGCTGGCGGCCTATGTGGCCTATACCGGCTTTCGCGAATTCGCGCGCAGCTATATCCAGCCAGACTACGTCGCCGACATCACCCTGGTCGCCGGCGTTTTTTTCCTGGTGCTGATCATCATCTCCGTGCTGACCAGCAAGATCTCCGACTGGATCCTCGATTCGGGGGTCGGCGCGCTCGACCGAACCCTGGGCTTCGTGTTCGGCCTGGCCCGCGGCCTGCTGCTGGTGGTGGTTGCCTATATCTTCTTTATCTGGCTGGTGCCGGTCGAGCGCCGGCCCGAATGGGTGCGCAATGCGGCCAGCCTTCCCCTCATCGAGGACACCAGCACATTCGTGATTTCATTTCTGCCGCCGGATGTGGCTGAAACCCTGTTGGGCAAGACCTATATAAACGCCAACCCCGATGGTGCCCCCTCCACGGCTCCCGCGGAACCGGACGAATCGACTGAACCAGCACCGGGCGTCGATCCTGAGGAGGAAGAGGGCTACGATAACCCATCGCGACAGGGTATCGAGCAGTTGCTGGATAACAATAACCCGCAAAGCACCGGCAATTAACCAGTCTGGGAGGTCCCGGACAGGAGACCGACATGGTGGCGATCAAAGCGTTCGAGCGTGACGGTGATATGACGATGGGAGCAGAGCGTGGCCGGGCCAGCGGCAGCTTCGTTTCAGGCGACTTCGACCTGGATGGCGACACGCTGCGCGAGGAATGTGGCGTGTTCGGCGTGTTCGGCCACCCCGATGCGGCGGCGCTGACCGCCCTGGGGCTGCATGCGCTGCAGCATCGCGGCCAGGAGGCGGCGGGCATCGTCACCTTCGATGGCGAGCATTTCCATTCCGAGCGCCGCATGGGGCTGGTGGGCGACCACTTCTCCTCCTCCAAAGTCATCGAGCGGCTGCAGGGCAACCGCGCCGTGGGGCACGTCCGCTACGCCACCACCGGGGAGACGGCGCTGCGCAACGTGCAGCCGCTCTTTGCCGATCTGGCGGCCGGCGGGCTGGCGGTCTGCCACAATGGCAACCTCACCAATGCCCTCACTCTGCGCGAGGAGCTGATCCGCAACGGGGCGATCTGCCAGTCCACCTCCGACACCGAGGTCATCCTGCACCTGGTGGCCCAATCCCGCAAGCCGCGGCTGATCGAGCGCTTCATCGAGGCCCTGCGGGCGATCGAGGGCGCCTATTCGCTGGTGGCGCTGACCAACAAGAAGCTGATCGGGGCGCGCGACCCGTTCGGCATCCGCCCGCTGGTGCTGGGCGAGCTCAACGGCGCACCGATCCTCGCCTCCGAGACCTGCGCCTTCGACATTATCGGCGCCCGGTTCATCCGCGAGATCGAGAACGGCGAGGTGGTGGTGATCAGCGAGGACGGTGTGGAGAGCCTGCATCCGTTCCCACGCCTGCAGCCGCGCCCCTGCATCTTCGAATATATCTATTTCTCCCGGCCCGACAGCGTGGTCGGCGGCCGCTCCGTCTACCAGGTGCGCAAGGCCTCCGGCATGGAGCTGGCCAAGGAGGCGCCGGTCGATGCGGACGTGGTCATTCCCGTGCCGGATTCCGGGGTGCCGGCAGCCCTCGGCTATGCGGAGCAGTCGGGCATTCCCTTCGAGCTGGGCATCATCCGCAACCACTATGTGGGCCGCACCTTCATCGAGCCGACGCAGCAGATCCGCTCCCTCGGCGTCAAGCTCAAGCACAATGCCAATCGCGCGGTGATCCGGGGCAAGCGCATCATCCTGGTGGACGACTCGATCGTGCGCGGCACCACCTCCCTCAAGATCGCGCAGATGATGTATGAGGCCGGGGCGCGGGAGGTGCACATGCGCATCGCCAGCCCGCCCATCAAGCATCCGGATTTCTATGGCATCGACACGCCGGAGGAGCAGGCGCTGCTGGCTGCCAACCACACCCTGGAGGAGATGCGCGAGTTCATTGGCGTGGACAGCCTCGCCTTCCTGTCCGTGGATGGCATCTACCGGGCGCTGGGCGAGGAAGGCCGCGACCCCATCCGGCCGCAATTCACCGACCATTGCTTCACCGGCGACTATCCCACGGCGCTGACCGACAAGGGCGGCGGCGGCCGCGCGCGGCAGCTCTCGCTCCTGGCCGAAGTCGGGTGACCACCAGCCGGTGCTTGACCGTGGGGTAGGAGCCGAATAACACCGGCACCATGACCAATCTGCTCAAGGACCGCATCGCGCTGGTGACCGGCGCGTCCCGCGGCATCGGCTATGCCACGGCCAAGGCGCTGGCCGCCGAGGGCGCGCACATCATCGCGCTCGCCCGCACCGTGGGCGGCCTCGAGGAACTCGACGACGAGATCAAGGCGCTCGGCGGCGCGGCCACCCTGGTGCCGGTGGACCTCAGGGATTTCGATGCGCTCGACCGGCTCGGTGTCTCCATCTACGAGCGCTGGGGCAAGCTCGACATTCTCATCGGCAATGCGGGCGTGCTCGGCCGCCTGACCCCGGTCGGCCATATCAAGCCCAAGGAATGGGACGAAGCCTTTGCGGTGAACGTGACCGCGAACTGGCGCTTGATCCGCTCCCTCGACGTGCTCTTGCGCCAGTCGGATGCGGGGCGCGCCCTATTCATCACCTCGGGGGCGGCTCGCAATGCGCGCGCCTATTGGGGCCTCTACTCCACCACCAAGGCGGCGCTCGAGACCCTGGTGCTGACCTATGCCAAGGAAGTGGCGATCACGCCGGTGCGGGTCAACCTGCTCAACCCCGGGGCGACCCGCACGGCCATGCGAGCGAAGGCCATGCCAGGGGAGGACCCGGCCAGCCTGCCTGCCCCGGCCGACATTGCCGCGCAGATCCCGCCGCTGGTCGCGCCGGCGCTGACGGACAACGGCGCGATCTGGGACATCAGGGAAGGCCGTCTGGTGCGGCGGTAAGGCAGGGTGCCTATTCCGCCGCCTCGCGGACCGGGGCGGGCCGGCCGGAGCGGAACTGCGCGAGCAGTGCCTGCTCGTCGGCCTTCGCCTTCTCCAGATGCCGCTCCTTCACGTGACCAAACCCGCGGATCTGCTCGGGGATCGAGGCGATCTCCACCGCAAGCCCGTAGAGCTCGGGCTTGAGGCCGGCCAGCAGCTCGTCGATCCGCGCCTCATATTCGCCGATCAGTGCCCGCTCAGTCTTCCGTTCCGCCGTATAGCCGAAAATGTCGAGCGGCGTGCCGCGCAGACGCCTGAGCTTGGCCAGCATCCGGAATGCCCGCATCATCCACGGTCCGAACTCCTGCTTGCGCAGGTGACCCGTCTGGGGGTCGCGCTTGGCCAGCAGCGGCGGCGCCAGATGGAACTTCACCGTGAAGTCGCCCTCGAATCGCCGCTTCAGCTCGTGCTCGAACGCGCCGTCCGTATACAGCCGGGCGACCTCGTACTCGTCCTTATAGGCCATCAGCTTGAAATAGTAGCGGGCAACCGCCTTCGACAGCGCATCCGACCCCGGCATCACCTTCGCTTCCGCCGCCCGCACCCGGTCAACCAGCGCCTGATAGCGCTGGGCATAGGGGGCATCCTGGTAGTCCGTGAGGAAAGCCACTCGCCGGGCGATCATCTCGTCGAGGTCATGGGCCGGCGGCGGCGCCATTTCGTCCTCATGCGCCACGATCTTCTCGACCGCTGCCAGATTGTGGGCGGCACGCCGGCCCCACAGGAAGGCCTGGGTGTTCATCTTCACCGCCGCGCCATTCAGCTCGATCGCTTTCTCGATCGCCTCAGCACTCAGGGGGATCAGGCCCTTCTGATAGGCAAAGCCGAGGGTAAACATGTTGGAGGCAATCGAATCGCCCAGAAGCTCAGTCGCAATGCCCGTCGCGTCGACAAAGAAGCTGCGGTCGCGCCCCGTCCGCGCGGCGATGCCCATGGCCAGATCGTCCGATGGCAGCCGCAGGTCCGGGTTGCGGGTGAACTGGGCCGGCATGGTCTCGTGATTGTTCACCACTGCGTAGGAGCGGCCCTTGGCCAGGGTGGCCAGGTTCTTCTCCGAGGCCGAGGTGATGAGATCGCAGCCGAGCAGCAGATCGGCGCCGCCGGCCGACAGGCGGATGGTGGCGATATCGGCCGGTGTACGCGCGATCTTCATGTGCGTGACGACCGCGCCGTTCTTCTGGGCAAGGCCAGCCATGTCGATGATGCCGGCGCCCTTGTCCTCCAGATAGGCCGCCATGCCGAGGATCTGGCCGATGGTGACCACCCCGGTGCCGCCGATGCCGGTGATCAGAATGCTCCATGGCCGGTCGAGCGAGGGCTGAACCGGATCCGGCAGCGCCTCGAACAGCGCGCCGTCGCCGGCACGCCGCGGCTTGCCGCGCGTGAGCTGGCCGCCTTCCACCGTCACGAAGCTCGGGCAGAAGCCGTTCACGCAGGAATAGTCCTTGTTGCAGGACGACTGGTCGATCTGCCGCTTGCGGCCGAACTCCGTCTCGACCGGCACCACCGCCACGCAGTTCGACTTCACCCCGCAGTCGCCGCAGCCTTCGCAGACCAGCTCGTTGATGAACACCCGCTTCTGCGGATCCGGGAAGGTGCCGCGCTTGCGACGGCGCCGCTTCTCCGCCGCGCAGGTCTGATCATAGATCAGCACCGTCACCCCCGGCGTCTCCATCAGCTCCTTCTGCAGCGTGTTCAGCTCGGAGCGATGATGGACGGTGGTGCCCGGCGGGAAACCGGCATCCGAGGGATATTTCTCGGGCTGATCGCTGACGATCACCACCCGCTTCACGCCCTCGGCCGCCACCTGATTGGCGATCATGCCGACGGTGAGGTCGCCCTCGTGATGCTGGCCGCCGGTCATGGCCACCGCATCATTGTAGAGGATCTTGTAGGTGATGTTCACCTTGGCCGCCACGGCCGCGCGGATCGCCAGATAGCCCGAGTGGTTGTAGGTGCCGTCGCCCAGGTTCTGGAACACGTGCTGGCGCTTCGAGAACGGCGCCTCGCCGATCCAGTTGGCGCCTTCGCCACCCATATGGGTGTTGCCCTCGGTCAGCCGCTCGGGGATCTGCTGCACCATCCAATGGCAGCCGATGCCGGCGTAGCCGCGGGCGCCGTCCGGCAGGATGGTCGAGGAATTGTGCGGGCACCCCGCGCAGAAATAGGGAATGCGGGCGATGAGGTCGGGCGCGTTGCGCACATTCTGCAGGGCTGCGGCCAGGGCATCCATGCGCGCGGTGATCTGCTTGTCGAGCACCGCCCCGTGCAGGGCCAGCCGCTTGCCGATCTCCAGCGCGATATGGTTGGGGTCGAGCGCGCCGTAGGCCGGGAAGAGGGTCGCGCCCTGCTCGTCGGTCTTGCCGATCACCAGCGGCCGCCTGGGCGCGTTGTAGAGTTCGTCGCGGATCTGCGCTTCGAGCAACGAACGCTTCTCCTCGACCACCATGATGAGGTCGAGCCCCTCCGCAAAGCTCTTCACGATCTTCGGGTCGAGCGGCCAGACCATGCCGACCTTGAGCAGGCGCAGGCCGAGATCGGCGGCCTTGACCTCGTCGATGCCGAGCTCGTCCAGGGCCTGGCGCACGTCCATATAGCTCTTGCCGGTGCTGACGATGCCGATCTTCGGCGCCCGTCCACCGGCGAACACGACCTTGTCCAGCCCGTTGGCGCGGGCGAAGGCGACCGCCGCCGCCTGCTTGTAGATGTGAATACGCTTTTCCTGATCCAGCCGCTCGTCGCGCGGACGAATGTTGAGCCCGCCCGGCGGCATCTCGAAATCATCGGGAACAACGATCTTGATCCGGTCGAGGCCGGCTTCCGCCACCGCCGTCGATTCCACATTGTCCTTCACGAGCTTGAGCCCGACCCACAGGCCGGAAAAGCGCGACATGGCGATGCCGTAGAGCCCGTAATCCAAGATCTCCTGAACGCCAGCCGGATTGAGCACCGGCATCATCGCATCCACCAGCGCAAACTCGCTCTGATGGGCCACTGTCGACGACTCGGCCGTGTGATCGTCGCCCATCAGCACGAGCACGCCGCCGAGCTTGGACGTGCCGGCGGAATTGCCGTGGCGGAACACGTCGCCACAGCGGTCAACGCCGGGACCCTTGCCGTACCACAGGCCGAACACGCCGTCATAGGCACCTTCGCCGCGCATCTCCGCCTGCTGCGTGCCCCAGATGGCGGTCGCCGCCAGGTCCTCGTTCAGGCCGGGCTGAAAGATGACCGAGCTTGCCTTGAGCAAGGCGGCGCGGCGGCCAAATTCCTGGTCGACCCCGCCCAGGGGCGAGCCGCGATAGCCGGTGACATAGCCTGCCGTATTGTGACCGGCCCGGGCATCGAGCGCGTGCTGCATCAGCGTCAGCCGGACCAGCGCCTGGACGCCGGAGAGATAGACCCGATCCTTCGAAAGGTCGTAGCGATCATCCAGCGATACAGTCTTGAGATTCATTGGGACTCCCTAGGCGCTAGATCGCTCATGTTCTGCCGATTAGGTAAGCAAGATTGACATAAATAGGCAGTCAATGCAACGCTCACGACATTGGTGTATCCAGGATTAAATGTGGACCTTCTCCGTGCTTGTCACAAGATGCGCTTGATTTCGCCAACAATCTGTGACGGTCCGCAGGCAACAACATGCGCCGCGCCACAGAATTTCCTTGGAAAACAGCAGCGCCGTATCAGCCAACGGCGTCTCGAATGCCGGAACGTGGATGAAGCCGGCCATGGCAGGGGCTAGGGAGGGAATATATCCGCCAATGATCAAGTAGAACACGAAGTTGCAGAGATAGCTTCCGGCGTCGTCAGAGAATTTTGCCGGAATGCCTTCAGCCTCGAGAGCCGCGCGAATAGCATCCAGAGGCAGGCCGCTCGGTAGAATCTCCGCGGCACCGGCGCGTATGGTTCCCTCGGCAAAGACCTGGCCTGCCGTGTCAGCAAGCGCCTCGCCGCAGCGGTTGCGAGCGATCCGCTCCAGGGTGAATGCGGTTGCCTTGCGGCTCAAGCCGAAGCACAGCACGATATCCGGCTGAATATCCCGGCCAAGCCGTGCAAGCACGTCCGGCGCCTCGCCATAGGCGCAAGGAATGACCGCGGCGTGGATGTCCGCCTCAAGCCCTGCATGGCGCGTCTTAAGCATCTCCACCAGATGCTCCGTCGGGTTGACCGGCGCGGTTGGAAACGGCGGAAACCCGGTGACCAGAATCCGCGGCGGCCCGTCGCCGCGTTTCGGCGCCTCTTGCCCCATGGTGATCAGTCGAGAACTCCTCTAATAATTCGGTCCGCACAAGACTCGCCCTTTGCTCGCGCATCCGCAACCGAAAGCGTCATCCCATGTCTCTTCTGATCCTCGGCCTCGTCCTGTTCTTCGGCGTGCATCTCGTGCCTTTCACCCCGGCCAAAGCCGCGCTCCGGGCGCGCCTGGGCGAAGGCCCCTACAAGGGGGGCTTCGCGCTGATCGCCGCGGTGGGCCTCATCCTGATCATATGGGGCTTCGCCTCGACCCGCGGTACGCTCGATGAAGCCGACATGCTTTACTACCCGCCGGCCTGGGCACGCCACGCCACCATGGCGCTGGTGCTTCTGGGGTTCATCTGCCTCGGCATCTACCTGCACAAGGGCCGGCTGAGGCTGTGGCTGCGCCACCCCATGGCGCTGGCCATCATCTTCTGGTCGGTCGGCCACCTCATCTCCAACGGCGACAAGCCGGGTGTGATTGTATTCGGCGCCTTCCTCGTTTATGCCTTGCTGGACATCGCCGTCGAGACCGCGCGAGGCACCCGGCCGGACTTTGTTCCCAAGCCAAGGCACGACATCATTGCACCCCTGGCCGGGATCATTATGTACGCGGCGATGCTGTTCCTGCATCCCTATCTGTTCGGGGTGCCGGTGATAAACATGTGAGGAGGCTTTGGCCGATGTCCGTCCACCGTCCCGTGAAGCGTCTCACCGCGCCCGACATCCTCGCCCGCAAAGGCGGCGCCCCGATCGTGTCCCTTACCTGCTACCACGCCCACACGGCCGCCTTGGCCGACCCATACGTGGATTTCCTGCTGGTGGGCGACTCACTCGGCATGGTCATGCATGGCTATGAGACCACGCTGCCCGTGCCCCTGGAACTCATGATCATGCATGGCCGCGCCGTGGTGCGCGGCTCCAAGCGCGCGCTGGTAATCGTGGACATGCCCTTCGGGTCATACGAGGAAAGCCCGAGCGTAGCCTTCCGCAACGCCGCACGGGTCATGAAGGAAACGGGCTGCGGCGCGGTCAAGCTCGAGGGCGGACGCCGCATGGCGGAGACGATCCGCTTCCTCACCGAGCGCGGCATCCCGGTGATGGCCCATATCGGCCTGACGCCCCAGTCGATCAACGTGCTCGGCGGCTTCAAGACGCAAGGGCGCACCCGCGATGCGTGGGCCGCCATCGAGGAGGATGCGCGCCAGGTCGCCGATGCGGGCGCCTTCGGCATCGTGCTCGAAGCCATGGCCGAGCCGCTGGCGGCGCAGATCACCAAGGCCATTCCCATCCCGACCATCGGCATCGGCGCCTCGGCCCAGTGCGACGGCCAGGTGCTGGTGATGGAGGACATGCTGGGCTTGACCCCGCGCGTGCCGAAATTCGTCAAGAAGTTCGGCCGGGTCGGCGATGCCATCGAGGCCGCCATCAGCGAATATGCCGAAGCGGTGAGCAATCGCAGCTTTCCGGGCCCCGAACACACCTATGAGGTGAAGGACTGAGCGCGCATGCCTAGAGCGTATTCGCTTTTCATGGAATCGCGAAACCGCTCTAAGCTATTGTCTGGTCGCATTTTCTTCACGCGAACCGGTGCCCACTTCGCTCGAAAATGCTCTAGAGTGCTTCCGCTTTTCTCCGAATCGCGGAAGCACTCTAAGTTCTTGTGTGGTCGCATTTTCTTCACGCGAACCGGTGCCCACTTCGCTCGAAAATGCTCTAGCGGCATCGCGGGCGAGGACAAGAAGATCGCCAACTCACCGACCGCGGCAAAGGCAAAGTGACGGGCAGAGCCGGTCATGCTCCGGCGATGGACCGGGCAGGGGCGGGCCCGGCTTCCCGCGGACGGCCAGTGGCAGGGCCGAAGGACTGAACCCAGCGGACAAGGCTCCTCAGGTCCGGCGGGGCGTGCAGGGCAAGTGGCGGATTGCGCTTCCACTCGGACTTGGCGGCTTCCGGCACCACGGCCGTCTTGAAGCCAAGCTTGGCGGCCTCCTTGAGCCGCGCCTCGCCCTGGGCGACCGGACGAAGGGCCCCGGAGAGGGCGACCTCGCCGAAGAGGACACTGTCGGCGGGAAGGGCGGCCCCGAGCAGCGAGGATACCAGCGCCGCCGCCACGGCCAGATCGGCCGCCGGCTCGCGTATGCGCAGGCCGCCGGCCACGTTGAGATAGACATCATAGCCGCCGAGGCCGACGCCACAGTGGGTATCGAGCACGGCGAGGATCATGGCAAGCCGGCTGCCGTCCCAGCCCACCACCGCCCGCCTGGGCGTTCCCAACGTCGAAGGGGAGACCAGGGTCTGCACCTCGACCAGCAGGGGGCGGGTTCCTTCCATGCCGGCGAAGACGGCGGCGCCCGGGGTGGCCGCGCTGCGGTCGCCCAGGAACAGGCCGGACGGGTTCTCAACCTCGGCCAAGCCGCCGTCGGACATCTCGAACACGCCGATCTCGTCGGTGGGGCCGAAGCGGTTCTTCACGGCACGCAGAATGCGGAAGTGATGTCCGCGATCGCCCTCAAAATAGAACACCGCGTCGACCATGTGCTCGATGAGCTTGGGGCCGGCGATCTGGCCCTCCTTGGTGACATGGCCGACCAGCAGCACGGTGGTGCCCCGGCTCTTGGCGAAGCGGACCAGCGCCTCGGTGCCGGCGCGAAGCTGGGACACGGTGCCCGGTGCAGCATCGATCTGCGGAGACCAGATGGTCTGCACCGAATCGACCGCGATCACCGACGGCGACGGCGCATCGCCCAGGGTGGTGAGCACGTCGTCGAGATTGGTTTCCGCCGCGAGCAGCACGGCGGCATCGCTCAACCCGAGCCGCTCGGCGCGCAGACGCACCTGGTCCACCGCCTCCTCGCCGGAGACGTAGACCACCTTCTCGCCGCGGCGGGCGAGCAGCGCCAGTGCCTGGAGAATGAGGGTGGATTTGCCGATGCCGGGGTCGCCGCCGATCAGCACCGCGGAGCCTGGAACAAGACCGCCGCCGGCCACCCTGTCCAGCTCCTGAATGCCCGAGCGCAGCCGGGCCGGCACGGGCGAGGCACCCTTGAGCCCGACAAGCTCGACGCGCCGGCCTTTGCCGGCCCGCGGCCGGACGCCACCCGGCAATGGTGCTGCCGCCGCTTCCTCGACCAGGCTGTTCCAGGCGCCGCAATTGTCGCAGCGGCCCGCCCAGCGCGAGGCGGTCGCACCGCAGGATTGGCAGACGTAGATCGACGAGGCTTTGGCCAAGCGTGCTCCTCCCATTCTTCGGGATCACGCTCTAGATACCCCAATCTCCCCTGGGGTAAAAGGAGAACATCCGGTTATGAACGGAATTCGCCGGCGACCACCACCTTGCCTACCATCTTGCCGCTTTCCACCAGCTGGTGGGCCTGCAGGAGGGTTGCGGCATTGATCGGCTCCAGGGTGCGCGTGAGGGTGGTGCGCACCAGGCCTTCGTCCACCAGCCGCGCCGTCTCGCTCAGGATCTCGTGCTGAACGAGAATGTCGGGCGTCGTGAATTGCGGACGGGTGAACATGTATTCCCAGGCGATGCGCACGCTCTTGGGCTGATAGATCGCCGCGTCGGCCGGCTCGGCATTGGCGACGATGAAGCAGACCGTGCCCTGGGGCGCGATCAGCTCGGCGGCGGGTTTGAAATAGCTGTCGGTCGAGGCGCAGCAGAAAATGGCGTCCACCGTGGGGAAGCCGGCTTGCTTCAGGGCGGGCGCCAGGTCGCGATGGTCGATGACGTGATCGGCGCCCAGCGACCGGCACCATTCTGCCGATTCGGGCCGGGATGCAGTGGCGATCACCGTCAGGCCGGCCAGCTTGGCAAGCTGGATGGCGATGGAGCCCACGCCGCCGGCGCCATTGATGATCAGCAGGCTGCGGTGGGCATTCGCGCCGGGATCACGCGAGAAGCCGATGCGCTCGTGAATGGCCTCCCACGCGGTGAGGGTGGTCAAGGGGAGGGCGGCGGCCTCGGGAAAGTCGAGGCTCGCCGGCTTGCGGGCGACGATGCGCTCGTCGATAGCCACGAGCTCCGCATTGCTGCCATTGCGCGTAACGTCGCCGGCGAAGTACACGGCATCGCCCGGCTTGAACATGGTGCATTCGGGGCCGACCGTCTCGACGATGCCGGCGCCGTCGAAGCCGAGAACGCGCGGCGTGGTGAGCTCTTCCTTCACGCGCAGCCCACGGACCTTGGTGTCGACCGGATTGACCGAGACTGCCTTCACCCGCACCAGCAGGTCCCGAGGGCGCAGCTCGGGTGCGGGCAGCTCCACATCCTGCAAGGCATCGGGATCGGTCAGCGGCTTGGAACGGAACATGCCGATGGCGCGCATTTGTATCCTCCCTCGATCAGGGCTTGAGCACGTCCATCTTTATGGGGCCTTCCGCGCGCCCGTGGATGAACTGCTCGACATATGGGTTGCCGCTGTGGTCAATCTCGGCGGCATCACCCTGCCAGATGATCTTGCCCTTGTAGATCATGGCGATGCGGTCGGCGATCTTGCGGGCCGAGGCCATGTCATGGGTAATGGAGATGGCGGTAGCCCCGAGGCGGCCCACGCAGTCGCGGATCAGGTCATTGATCACGTCGGCCATGATCGGATCAAGGCCGGTGGTCGGCTCGTCGAAGAAAATGACATCGGGATCGGCGGCAATCGCCCGGGCAAGGCCTACGCGCTTCTGCATGCCGCCGGACAGCTCTGCCGGCGAGAGCTCGCCCACCTCGCGGCCGAGGCCGACCTGGCCGAGCTTCTCATGGGCGATCTCCCGCGCCTCTTCCCGCGGCATCTGCTTGCCCTGGATCAGGCCGAAGGCCACATTCTCCCAGACGGTCAGGCTGTCGAACAAGGCGGCACCCTGGAAGAGCATGCCGAACTTGCGCAGCATCTCGTCGCGGGCCTGCCCACGCATTCCCACCGTTTCGACACCGTCGACCTTGATCGAGCCGGCATCGGGGCGGATGAGCCCGAGAATGCATTTCAGGCTGACCGACTTGCCCGATCCCGAGCCGCCGATCACCACCAGAGACTTGCCGCGGTCGACGGCGAGGTCGACGCCGTCCAGCACCGTCTTCGGCCCGAAACTCTTGCGGACGCCCTTCAGCTCGATATGGGGGCTTGCTGCCATGGTGTCATTCAACCTTACGAGAAGATGAGCGAGGTCATGATGTAGTTCACGGCCAGGATGAGGATCGAGGCCGAGACCACGGCATTGGTGGTGGCGCGACCCACGCCTTGCGCGCCGCCGCGGCTGTAGTAGCCCTGGTAGCAGCCCATCACCGCGATGACGAAGCCGAACACCGCCGCCTTGGCCAAGCCCGACAGCACGTCGCCGGGCTCGAGAAAATCGACGGTGCTGCTGATATAGGCGGTGGAGTTGAAACCGAGGCTGCGGGTGCCCACGATATAGCCGCCGAAAATGCCGATGGTGTCGGCGATCGCCACCAGGATCGGCACGGTGATCACCGCCGAGATGATGCGCGGCGCCACCAGATATTTGAACGGGTTGGTCGAAAGGGTGGTCAGGGCATCGATCTGCTCGGTCACGCGCATGGTGCCGAGCTCGGCCGCAATCGCGGCGCTGACCCGGCCGGCGACGATCAGGCCGGTGAGCACCGGCCCGAGCTCGCGGGTGATGCCGATGGCCACGATCTGCGCAACGATGCTTTCCGCATTGAAGCGCGAGCCGCCGACATAGATCTGCAAGGCGAGAGCGGCGCCGGTGAAGAAGGCGGTGAGGCCCACCACGAACAGGGAATTGTAACCGATCCGCAGCATCTGCTCGAGGATCTGCCGGCCGAAGTAAGGCGGGACGGCGGTGTGGAAGACCGCATTCCACAGGAAGATCGACAGCCGGCCGACTTCCTCGCAAAACCGCAGCGTGATCCGGCCGACACTGGCGAGAATGTTCAAGGGCTGAGCCTCACAGACGTGGACACATCCCGCCGGCCCGCAAAGGCCGGCGCAACATGCCGGGACGAAGTTCTCGAAAACGAACCGCTGGCTCGCTCTCACGACTGGGAGAGTTCTATAGCCCGGAGCAGCCCCTGCTCGGAAGAGGCTAATCGCAAAGCCGGTGTGATCAGAGGTCCTGGCGCGAACCGCGGTCCTGGCGCTGATCGTATGGCGAATAGAGCCGGCAGTATCGCGGGCCCAAGGCGGTCAAGACCTCATAGGGGATGGTCTCGGCCCAGCGGGCAAGATCGTCGATGGTGATATGAGGGCCGATCAGCTCGGCGCGACCGCCTCTGCGGGCGAAATCGGGCGGAACGTCAGTGACGTCGACCGTGATCATGTCCATGGAGACGCGGCCCACCACGGGGGCAAACTGGCCGCCGATGAAGATATGGGCACGTTCGGACCGGCTCGAACCACTGAGGCAGCGGAAGAAACCGTCCGCATAGCCCACGCTGATGATGGCGATCTGCGCGTTGCGCTCGGAGCGCCAGGTGGCACTGTATCCCACGCTTTCGCCCGCCTTGACCTCACGCACGCTGAGCACGGTGCCATAGAGGCTAACCACCTGCTTCATGGGATTGGCGCGATCGGCCAAAGGCTTGCCCCCATAGAGCGCGATGCCCGGCCGGACGAGATCATAGTGGAAATCGGGCACGTTGAGGGTGCCGGCGGAGTTGGCAATGCTGGCGCGTGCATGCGGCAGCATGGCGCGCAGCCGGTCGAACGTGGCCAGTTGCTCACGGTTCATGGGCGCGTTCGGCGTATCGGCGCAGGCGAGATGGCTGATGATCAAGGTGATCCGGAACGCGCCGAGATCCTTGTGGCTCGCGGCCAGGCACTCGACCTGGGCACTGGTGAGGCCGAGCCGGTTGATGCCGGTGTCCACGTGGATGCCGGCGGGCAGCCGCCTGTCCTGATCGCGGCAGAACTGCGCCCACTCGCCGATCTCCTCGATGGAAGAAAGGATCGGCTGCAGGTTATGCTGGGCGAGATAGCCGGCGCTACCCGGCAACAGGCCACCGAGGAGGTAAATGGTCGCTTCCGGCAAGGTCTGCCGCAGCTTGGCGCCTTCGCAAGGCAGAGCCACGAAGAAGGTGCGGCAGCCCGCAGCCCACAAGGCCTGGCTCACCGGAATCATGCCGAGCCCGTAGGCATCTGCCTTCACCGCGGCGCCGCACTCCGTCTGGCCGACCCGGCCGGCGAGATAGCGATAATTCGCCTGGATAGCACGCAGATCGATCATCAGCGTGCCTCCGGCAAGCTCGGAGGACGGCTCATCCGCGTCCGGCGACGGATTCTCTTGAAGGTGCTCGGTGTCACTCATCAGCGCAGTTGGATCACTCAAATCGTTCTGGGAGATATTCATTCGCGATATGATTTTGAAATTTTGTCAGGCTTGCGTCGAAATACAGCTGAATTGTGCCGGTGGGGCCGTGCCTCTGCTTTCCAATGATGACCTCGGCAAGACCGGTCACCTTGTTCATGGCGTCCTGCCATTCGAAATGTTCCGGAGTATTCGGCTTCGGTTCCTTGCGTTGGAGATAATATTCCTCACGATAAACGAACATGACAACGTCAGCGTCCTGCTCAATCGAGCCTGATTCGCGCAAATCTGCAAGCTGAGGCCGCTTGTCATCCCGCTGCTCGACTTGGCGTGAGAGCTGCGAGAGTGCGAGCACCGGCACATCCAGTTCCTTGGCCAAGGCCTTAAGGCCGGTCGTGATCTCGGTTATTTCCTGCACCCGCCCTTCGGCCGAACGCCGCGAGGAACCGGCAAGCAGCTGAAGATAATCCACAACGACGAGGCCCAAGCCGCGCTGCCGCTTGAGCCGGCGCGCCCGGGCCGCGAGCTGGGCGATGGTGAGGCCGCCGGTGTCGTCGATATACAAAGGCAGGGTCTGCATCTCCTGGCTGACCGCCGTCAGCCTGCGGAATTCCTCCTCGGTGATCTTGCCGCGGCGGATGCGCTCGGATGGGATCTCGGCCTGCTCGGACAGAATACGGGTGGCGAGCTGCTCGGCCGACATTTCCAGGGAGAAGAAGGCCACGACGCCGCCTTCCAGCACCCTTTCGGTCCCGTCCGCCACCCGCTCCGAGCGGTAGGCGCGGGCGACGTTATAGGCGATGTTGGTGGCGAGCGCGGTCTTGCCCATGGCCGGCCGCCCAGCCAGCACGACGAGATCCGATCGCTGCAGGCCGCCCATCTTGGCGTCGATGTCGGTGAGGCCGCAGGAAATGCCGGAGAGACCACCGTCGCGCTCGTAAGCTGCCGCCGCCATATCGATGGCCTCGGTCAAGGCTTCGCCAAAGCCGCGGAAACCCTTGCCGTAGCGCCCCGTTTCCGCCAGCTCGTACAAGCCCTGTTCCGCTTCCTCGATGAGCTCTCGCGGGCCGATGTCGACAGGGGCGTCATAGGATGCGTTCACCACATCGGTGCCGATCTCGATCAAGCGCCGCCTGACGGCCAGATCATAGATGGTGCGCCCGTATTCCTGCGCATTGATGATCGTGGTGGCCGATGCCGCGAGCCTGGCGAGGTAAGCCGGCCCACCGATCTCGGCCAAGGACTGGTCGCGATCAAAAAAGGTCTTGAGGGTGACGGGCGAGGCAAGCTTGCCCGCGCGCACCAGGCGGAAAATCGCCTCGTAAATGCGAGCGTGGACAGGCTCGAAGAAGTGCTCGGGCTTGAGAAAATCCGCCACCCGCTCGCAGGCCTCGTTGTTGACCAGGATCGCCCCGAGCAGGGCCTGCTCAGCCTCGATGTTGTGAGGGAGCGACCGGTATGCCAGTTCGTTGCCGGCCGGATGCGGATCGATGCTCGAATAGGTCTGGGCGCGTTCCATTTAGCCTAGTTACCGTAAGGGAGAGGGCTTGCGGAGCATCAGATTGAGACCTCGCCCCGCCTGTGCGCACTATCCACAGAAGCGGGTGACCCGCGGGTCACAACGCCCGACGATTCGCAAAGCCGCTTACTTTTTCAGAGAGCGTGACATGATTGGCGCAGCCGCGCCAGGCGGTGATCGCTTTGGCACGGCACTTCACTCGGCCGGGACGGAGACCAAGTGACGTCCATCGATCTCGCGACGCCGCAGCCGCCGTTCCTCCTCGATCATGTAGTCGCGAGTCATGGGCAGGCTGTGCTGGCTCTTGGTGAACTGGATCTGGAAATTGTTCATGCCCTGAAAGCGGAAGGCCGTCTCGGAGGCGGCCAGATAGAATTCCCACATGCGGCAGAACCGCTCGTCATAGAGCGCCTTGGCGCGGTCCCAGCTCGCCAGGAAGCGGCGGCGCCACTCCCGCAGGGTCTCCGCGTAGTGGAGCCGCAGGATCTCGATATCGGTGACGTAGAGGCCGGTGCGCTCGATGACGGGAACGACTTCGGACAGAGCGGGTATGGCGCCGCCCGGGAAGATGTATTTGGCGATCCACGGATTGGTGGCACCGGGACCGTCGGAGCGGTTGATCGAATGCAGCACCGCCACGCCGTCCTCGGTGAGCAGCTCGCGCACGGTCTCGAAGAATTCCGTATAATGGCCGACACCGACATGCTCAAACATGCCGACGGAAACGATGCGGTCGAACCTGCCGGTCAAGCTGCGATAGTCCTGCAGCAGGAAGCGGACGCGGTTCGACAGGCCGCGGCTCGCGGCACGCTCGTTCGACAGCTTGAACTGCTCTTCCGACAGGGTGACGCCCGTCACCTCCACCTCGGCGATCTCGGCGAGGTAGAGGCCGAGGCCACCCCAGCCGGAGCCGATGTCGAGCACCCGCTGGCCGGGCTTGAGGTAAAGCTTGGCGGCCAGATGCCGCTTCTTCGACAGCTGCGCCTCCTCGAGGCTGCTGGTCGGCTGGTCGAAATAAGCGCAGGAATATTGCCGGTCGCGATCGAGGAAGAGATCGTAGAGCGTGCCGTTCAGGTCATAGTGGTGGGCGATGTGGCGCTGGGCGCGCCCGATCGGATTGTGCTGGTGGAAGCGCCGCAAGCGGTAGCGCAGCTGACCCCAGAGGTTCAGCCATTGCGGATACCGTCGCTTTTCCAGATTGGCGAAGACCAGCGCGAGGAAGTCATAGATGTCGCCCTGCTCCATGCGGAAGGTGCCATCCATGTACACCTCGCCGAGGCGAAGCTCGGGGTTCAGGGAAAGCTTACGGTATACGGATGGGTCGGTGATGCGCACCACCACCGGCTCTCCGGTATCGTCGCCGAAACGGTGAGAGCGCCCCTTGGCGTCGATCAGAACGAGCGTGCCAGCACGGACGATGAAATCCAGCACATGATTGAGGACCGACAGCACCGGAAGCTCCTTCTCCAGCGCCTGTGTGCCGTCACATTCACGCCAGCCGCCGGAGCAACGAAGTTCAACCCCGCTAGCAATTTAATCATGTCGGTTTCGCAACGGCAACCAGGGCGACATGCTCAAATCTCAGACCTGCCAGGACGATAGCGGAGATCTGTAAATTTTCACCTCTTCCTGCCGGAGTGAGAAGCTTCGTTCCGGTGCTGATCCCCGCGCCCAAGGGCGGGCGCGGGGCATGGTCTCATTCGCGCTCGGGGGTGGCGGCCGCTTCCATCTCCTCGGTTGCCGCCTCGATCTCGTCAAAGCCGGCCGCTTCCATGGCCGCAAGCCGCTCGTCCACCGGAATCGCGAGATTTTCGCCGCGGGCCTGGGCGTCCGCCTCGTCCGCCGAACGGGCGACATTCAGGGTGACCGTGACCGGCACTTCCGGGTGCAGCGCGATGCGCACCTGGGTCATGCCGATCGTCTTGATGGGGTGATCGAGCACCACCTGGTTGCGCACCACCTCGGTGCCGGTCTCGGCGGTGATCACCTCGGCGATGTCGCGGGTGCTGACCGATCCATAAAGCTGGCCCGATTCGCCCGCCTGGCGAATCACCACGAAGGTCTTGCCGTCGATCGAGGCCGCCTGCTGCTCGGCCTTCGACTTCCGCTCCGCATTGCGCTGCTCCAGCGTCTCGCGTTGGGCCTCGAAGCGCTTCTTGTTCTCCTCGCTGGCGCGCAGCGCCTTGCCTTTCGGCAGGAGATAGTTGCGCGCATAGCCGTCGCGGACCTTTACGACATCGCCCATGGCGCCGAGCTTTTCGACCCGTTCGAGAAGAATGACATGCATGTTCGGTGCTCCTGTTCTTTTCCGAATATTGAAGATGGTCAGGTTGTAGTCGGCGGTCCGCCCTGGCTTGGACCAACAGCCGGCCGCATCAGCGTCTGGGCTATGCCCAGGCCGGAGAGGGCAAGTACGACGAGCCAGTTGAACACGATGATGGTCGCGTAAAGCGCGCCGAGCAGCAGCGGGCGCGAAGCCATGCCCAGCGTGCGCTTGTGGATCGTGGCCAGCCCGACGATGGCAAAGGCGGTCAGCAGCAGCGCAACGAAGACCTCGCCGATGAGGCCTATGGTGCCGGGGAGGAGAGCGGCGATCAGCGCGGCAAGCGGCGCCAAGGCGGCGCTGCGCGGAAAGGCAAGGGCGCTGAAGGGCGCCCATGGCCGCAAGGTTCGTCCGGACATGACCACGATCCGCGCGGCGAGATAGAGATTGACGAGGGAGGCGATCAGCCAGAGCACCCCGGATGCCGGCGGCATCAGCCGTACGAACAGATCGACCAAGGCGGCGCGTTCCGCTTCCGTGCCGGCCGGACCGCCCGGCGCCGGCTGGGCGGCGAGGACACGGTTGATGGCCTCGCGCAGGGTGGCCCGGAAGCTCTCGGCGTCGGGCCCGAGCATCAGGATGGTCGCGGTGATGAGGAGGCCGGCAACCAGCGCCGTCCACAGCACCAGCCGCCCTTCGGGATAATAGTCGCGGCCGCCCGCCACGGGCGCGCCCTCATGGTCGACCGCCTCGGTGGTATCGCGCGAGAGCAGGGCCACGTAGCTGATCAGCGTCGGCGCAATTCCAACGCTCAGCAGAAACAGGAGGCCCGGCCGCAAGCCCGCGGCGAAGGCCATGGTCGCCGTGCCGGTGAGGGCGCCGATACCGGCAGTCACCGCACCCCAGCCGAGCCCCGCGATGAATAGGGGGAGGGGGGCGAGATAGAGCAGCACGATCGCCAGCAGCGAATAGCTGATGACGGTGGAATAAAGCGCGGCGGCCGCAAGGCCTGCCCCTATGCCGACAAGGATCGTGCTCTGCATGGTCCGGCTGTCCCGCTGATGCGGTTAGAGGCGGCTTTCTCGACACCGCCCCAACCCAATCTCCGGCTTTCGCCGCCGGAGCTACTTGATGACGTAAGGCAAAAGGCCCAGGAAGCGGGCACGCTTGATGGCCTTGGCGAGCTCGCGCTGGCGCTTGGCGGATACCGCGGTGATGCGGCTGGGCACGATCTTGCCGCGCTCGGAGACGAAGCGCTGCAGGAGCCGCACGTCCTTGTAGTCAATGATCGGCGCATTGGTGCCCGAGAACGGGCAGGTCTTGCGGCGGCGGAAAAACGGCCTGCGGGCCTGTGCTTGCGTGGACATCAGAGGGCCTCCTCACGGCTGCGGCCGCCATCCATCCCATCGCGGCCTCCACGGGCGCGGGGCGCCCCATCGCGCGCAGCGCCGTCACGCGGAGCGCCCTCACGCGGGGCTCCGTCGCGGCCTCCCCGCGGCCCGCGCG
>NZ_SZZM01000011.1 GCF_005281615.1 Rhodoligotrophos defluvii
CCTTGCCCTGGACTTCAGTCAGGCCCTGGCCCTCAAGACCCGGCTTCAAGGTGCTGCAGATTCGGCAGCGCTGGGCGCAATCGCAGAAAGTTCCGCTGGCGTTCAAAAGGCTATTCTTATGTCCGGCGATGGCGAAGTCTCCTTAGGCACCGACGACGCAATGAAGTTTTTCATGGGGCAGTTGGGCGAAAACGAAGGTTTCACACTTGACTCTCTTGAAGCTAGGGTTGTGAAAAAAGATAATCAGATCAGTTCGATCGTCACATTCAAAGCAACAATTCCCACCAGCCTCTCACGCGTTCTCGGCAAGGATCTGATACAAGTTGCAGGTCAGGCAACCGCCGAATACCAAACACAAACTTTTCGAGACTTTTTCCTTCTGCTCGATAACACGCCCTCCATGGGCGTAGGAGCAACCCCAACCGACGTCTCTACCATGGTGAAAAATACACGGGACAAATGCGCTTTCGCCTGCCACATCGTCAAGAATGGCGTCGAGGACAGGAACAGCTATTACAACCTTGCGAAAAAACTAGGCGTCACAACGCGCATCAATGTAGTCGCGCAAGCCACGGCAACACTGATGGACACTGCCAAGGCCTCGCGCAAAAGCAGTAATCAATAT
This sequence comes from Rhodoligotrophos defluvii, assembly GCF_005281615.1. Lineage (NCBI taxonomy): Bacteria > Pseudomonadati > Pseudomonadota > Alphaproteobacteria > Hyphomicrobiales > Rhodoligotrophaceae > Rhodoligotrophos > Rhodoligotrophos defluvii. Next base: position 626 of record NZ_SZZM01000011.1, read on the forward strand.
CGCATGGCTGTCTATACCTTCGGAGAAAAAGCTGAAGACACGAAGCTTCTTGAAGTAGCCCATTTGACCAACGATCTCGATGCGGCCAAGAAAAGTGCCGACGAAATCGATCTCATGTCTATCCCTTATCAGGGATACGACAATGACCAGCAAACCGATTTCGACCGTGCGTTGACCCAGATCGAGGACAAAATGGGAACGCCAGGAAATGGACTTACAGCAGCATCGCCCGAGAAAATTCTTTTCTTTGTCTCAGACGGAGTAGGTGACAGCTACAAGCCAAGCACGTGTACAAAAAGAACGACCAGTGGCCGCTGCCAGGAACCAATCGACACGAAATACTGCAAAGCACTCAAAAATAAAGGGTATAAGATCGCCGTCCTGTACACAACATACTTACCTCTCCCAACAAATAGCTGGTACAACACTTGGATTAAACCATTCCAAGCAGAAATTGGCCCACGTATGGAAGAATGCGCTTCACCAGGCTTGTTTTTTGAAGTTAGCCCAACAGAAGGTATCAGTGATGCAATGACCACGCTGTTCAAGAAAATCATAAACTCCCCTCGACTTACCAGTTAAAACGATGAGTTATGAATGGGACAGCGAAAATAGTCGACGACATAATAACTTCAGAAGGTGGCTATTCATAATAATAATGTTATTTTTAGCTCTGTTATTTTATATTTTTATTATATACTAAATTATTTATAAATAATAATGCGAATAAAAATGATATAAGCAATACTCATGAGCATATATTTAAAGTATATGTGTGACACCGGTAACGGTGAGAATTTAAATTATACTACTGTTTCTATTTACCTTGGACCACAGGAATCATGATGGCGCAGCGCTGTTCTTTTTGAGTCTCGAACATATCTGCGATGCACTTATCCAGCGCCGCGCGGTTCGTCTCATAGACCCACCCAGCCGTCATAATATCCTGCGAGCGCTTCGGGTCGGCTGCCTCGATCATCGCGCGGCCGGCGGTTACGCGATCCCGCCCCATGGCAAGGGCGGCCACGCGGCTGTCGGCCGAAAAGGGCAGGAAACGTGGCAACAGCAAAATCAGGAATATCCCGGCGAACACCCCGACAATGCCGGCCATCCACATGCGGAAATCCTGATCCTTCCGATGAAAGGCTTGTCTGTTATGGGAGGCAAGAACACTGCCGATGCGCTCGAGGTCGGATGCCTGGCGCTCAAGCTGCTGCACGGCGGTCCTCACCAGGCCCTCGCCGCTGCGCTCGAGCGCAGCCGCATAATGCTGCGCCCCCTGCCGGAGAATGGGTGACTGCTCGACGCCCTGCAGGCGCTCCCCAACGTGGGCGAGCTGCTGCACGATCTGCGCCAGTTCCGGCTTATAGTCCTGCGCCGGCCCCTGCCGGTCAAATTCCTCAAAGGCGGCTTCCACGCCCTTGCGGATGGTGGTCATTTCCCGCGTGAGATCGCCGGCGAGACTTTCGACCGTTTCCCGTAGCGCGTCGAAGGCGGCGGCCGGGTCGCCGGCGTCGTCGGCCGTTCCGTTCGGCCCAAATTCGTCCCTGTCGTCGTCCAGTTCCGTCATGCTGTCTCCTGCCTACATTTCCATGCCAATGCCCCGGCTGAGGCGCTGGCCGCGTGACATTTCCTCTTGCAGCGCACGGGCGATACTTTGTTCCCGACGCAGCTCATGCCCGATTCCAAGCTCCCGGCTGCGATTCCGCACAATGGACTCTGCCTGTGGGTCGCGCTCAAGGCTCTTGGCAAGGCCGCTCATCTGGCTTTCGACCTTGCCGCGTGCCTCGTCGTGCTGCCAGCCGCGAAGTTCCCGGCGCTGACCTTGTAGCTCCTGCCAGCGGTTCACGAACCGCTCGGCCCTAACATTGGGGTCTTGCAGCGCGGCATTTTCGTGCTTCATGCCCTCGATGACCTGGGCGACACGCTCCCGGCCGGAAAGCTCGGTCATGGCGCGCGCCGTCGCCGGATCGTTTTGCAGCGTCGAGCGCATCAGGTCTTTCATGCCGTCGCGCACCTGGTCGAGCTGCTGCCCGGCCTCGCGGATTTCCTGGCGCTGCATTTCGAGGACCGGCAGGCCCTCGCGTCGGTGCTGGTCGATTGACTGATAGGCTCGCGCATAGCGGTCGACGGCCACCTCAAGGGGCGACTGCCGCCGCGACCGCTCGGCCAGCCGGTCTTGCGCCGGCGCCGACCGCAAGCTCCCCTCTCTTTCCGGCCGCTGCTCCGCCCGTGAAGGCTCACCGCGCTCCTGGGAGGGCGCAGAACGTGCATTGAGCTTGAGGCCGGCGAACATGCCGCGCCGCTGCCTCTCGGCCTGCTGGTCGACCTGCGGGCCGTTTTCGCCGGCGAGATCCTCGCGAGGATCTGCACGAAGATCCTGCGCGAGATCTGCGCGAACTTTTTGCGAGGATCTCGGCGCGCGGTCCTCGATGCGCTCCCGCTCGGCCGGAATCTCGATCTCGCTGCGGACGTCCATTCGCTCCGCGATCCCGCGCCGTTCGGCAAAGTCGCGGGTATAGTCGAGGGTGGTTTCCTTCACGCCCGACCGGGACAAGCGGTTTTCAAGTTGGGCGTAGGCCAGCTCGCCGGCGTCTTGAACCTTCCATGTGTTGCGGTGCGTCTGCGTCCCATCCGGCAAGGTAACGGGCGTGGAACCTTCATGTTGAAGGCCGATCTTATCCCCGATCTCCGGCCCGGCCTCCTTCATGGCGCGCTCTAGATCGACGCCCCATAGGGTGTGCTGCTCGCCCTTGTCGTTTTCGAGCGTCACGAAATAGCTGTCGGACTTCTGCGGATCATGCTCGAACGGCGCGGCTCCATGCTCGACCAGCCGGCCGGCATTGGTGAACTCGTCCTGGGCGGCGTAGAGCTGCACGCTGTCACGATGCCGGGTCATGGCGACATAGGTGAGATGCCGGTCCATCGTCCCCGACGCCAGCACATAGGAACGATCGACCGTCGCCCCCTGATTTTTGTGAATCGTCGTCGCATAACCGTGGTCGATCGCCTGATAGTCGCCCATCGGCACGGAAACGCTGTCGCCTCGGCCGTCCAAGGTAGCGATGATGCGGCCCGGTTCGACATGCTCGACGGTGCCAAGCATCCCGTTTTTCACGCCAAGGTCGCGGTTGTTCTCAAGGAACACGATGCGGTCGCCCGTCGCAAAGTCGCGCTTGCCGGCATTGGTCTGGAACGTCAGCGCCCGGCCCGGCCCCTCCCGGTCCTCGTCCACCCGCGCCAGCTCGCCCCGGTCCTGTAGCTCGGCCCGGATCGCGTCATTGATGGCGCGAACATCGGCCCGCCGATGCGCCATCGCAACTCGGGTACCGTCCGGACGCTGATCGCGATCGGCAAGGTAATCGCGCACGATCTCCCCCCGCGCGTCCGCGCCTGTCTCGGCAAAGCTGATATTGCCGCGATCCCGATAGGCCGCCAGCCCCTCGGCCGTCCGGTGCGTGGCGAAGTCAACGGAAGCCTCCCGCTGCCAGTCCACGCGCTGCCGGCGTATCTCGGAAAGCTCGGCATGGCCGATTTCCTCCGTGATCGCCCGGAACGGTGCGCCGGCCCCGATCGCCTGTAGCTGCTCGTGATCCCCGACAAGGACGATCTTCGCCCCGCGCGCCTCGGCCTCGTTGACGAACCGGGCGAGCTGGCGGCTCCCGACCATCCCGGCCTCGTCGATGACAAACACGTCGCCGCGGCCGAGCTGGCCGCGGTCGTTGTCCCAACCGCGGGACCATGACGCCAGCGTGCGGCTCTGGATGCCGGACGATTCCTCCAACCCCTCGGCCGCCTTGCCCGACAGGGCCGCGCCGTGGACCTGATAGCCCTCGGCCTCCCACGCCTCACGCGCGGCGGCGAGCATGGTGGACTTGCCAGCGCCGGCATAACCGACAACCGCCGCGATTCGCTCCGGCCCGGTGATATGCTCGATCGCCCCGCGCTGCTCATCCGACAAGCCGGCAGACGCATCGCCGGCCCTGAGCTGAATGGCGGCATCCTGTGCCCCGATCGCCCGTTCGACATGCCGGCGATCGACGCCATGCGATTGCACTTCGTGCATCCGCTCGGCCGCCGCGACCATGCCGGATTCGATCTCGACCATTTCGCGGGTCGAATAGCGCGCAAGCCCGATCTCGCCCGTCGCCGGGTCGATCGTCTCCGACTGAAGCTCGACCAGCGCCGGCGATGCCATCACCGTCGCAAAGGCGTTCTGGAACTCCTGAGGATCGTCGTTGATGTAGCGATGCAGCGCCCGCGCCACGTCGCGCCGGTCGAACACACTCTTCTCGCCGGTGATGATCGTTAGAACCTGTTCCGGCTTCTCCCGGATCAGCTCGGCGTTGCGCTGCGCCGCTTCCTCGTCCAGCCGCGACCGCGACACGTCCAGGCCCTTACGCTGCATCTGCGTGGCATGGACGCCCATATGCTCGGTCGGCGCGATCTCAAGCCCGCGCTCCATATGCGAACGATGGTCGATGCGAATATCATGACCGGCCATCGCCAACCGCTCGTTGGCGATCCCCTCCCACCGCTGGCGGATATCGCGAAGCTGCATATCGGTTGTCGGTAGATCGTTCGCCAGCAGCCATTTATTCTCGCGCTCAAGATAGGTCTTTTCGCCTAAGCCGTTCTCCATCACCTGCCGCGTGGTCATAAGGATATGGGCATGGTGATTGCGAACGTCGCTCGCCTCGTGCGGCGCATGAATGGCGAAGTCCACGGCCGCGCCGTAACGGTCGGCCAGCTCCTGCGCCATCTCCCGCGCCGCCTCTAGCCGCTGCTCGGCCGAAAGCTCATGCGGCAAGGCAACCTCGAACTCGCGGGCAACGCGGGCGTCCTTCCGCTTCTCGGCAAACTCGGCGGCGTTCCACAAGTCCGACCGATCCCGCGCCCAATCGGCGTTGACGCCTTCCGGCAAGACGATCTCGGCATGTTCAACGCCCTGCTTGGCCGTGTAGTCGTGCGTGATCCCGTCGCGCTCGTTGGTCAGCTTCTCCCCGGCACGATAAGCCATTGAGGCGACGGCGCTACGGCCCTTCGCCCGCGAAACTGGCTTCATGCTGAAATGGTAGATCGCCAACCCGTTGCCTCGATCCCGTTTCCGCCTTTCCCGCCACCCTCCAAGCTGGCGGAGCACTGAGTTACGTAGTAACTCGTAAGTGCGCCCTTCTCAACTCATTCGCTACGCTTTTTCGTCGCTCGGTGTGGCGCTTGCGGCAAGGTCGATGCGATGAACTGAGGCCCGGATTGTGCTGCAAAGCCGCCGAAAACTCAAGCGCAACGGGCAAATGCTGGAAAAGATGGCCGGGAATGATAGTCTAGGCGAACAACCGGAAAAGGAGATTTGAGGAATGGCGCGCAAAACGATCGAACAACGCTTGGCCGAACTGGATGCGCAGCGCGCCACGCTCAAGGCCCGGCTCTCGAAACAGGAACGCGCTAACGATACGCGCCGCAAGGTGCTGCTCGGTGCGCTCGTCCTGCATCGGCTCGAAAACGGCAAGGATGAGGAATTTTCCCGGCGCTTGGGCGAATGGCTCAAGCGTGAGCTGCCCGACTTCCTGACGCGCCCCGGTGACAAGGAACTGTTTGCCGATCTGCTCAAGCCTGCCGCCGAGCCGGGCGGGACCGACAAGGGGGTGTCCGATGCCTGACGCCATGCAGCTCTATCGCGAATTCCTCGCCGGCAAGCCGGGAACCTGCATCTTTACTGGCGTGGAGGGTTGCCACGCCTTCGTCACAGAGGATGAGATTGAGGCGACATACGGCTCCCGCCATGACGGGCATCATTTCGTCTGGCTCGATAGAAAGCCTGGCGAGGTCGGCCCCGAAGGGATCGGCTTTGTCAGTGACGACTATATTGACGTGCTGCTCGCCCGGCATCGCATCGCCTTCACCTACAGCGACATGGGCGGCCCGCTTGGCGAAACCCATGAAGGCGTCAAGGCGGCTTTCCTGCTTGGGGCCGCCCGCATGAGCCGCGTTCTCGCCCTACCCGTCGATGCCGAAAAGCGCGTTCCGGCCGACGCCATCGACACCCTGCCGCTCGGTCGGCGTATCCGGATCGAAAGGCTCGCCCTGCCCTCCCCAATCCCCCTGGCCCGGATTGTCGAAAAGATGATCCCGCTCGGAGCCACCATCGAGGACGGCGAGGCGCGCGGCCGCCTCGTTGTCCTCTCAAGGATCGCGGCCGGCGCGGACCTGGCCGATATCGAGGATGAGGCGGAACGCTTTGCTGCCTGGGTTGCCGATCGTGTCGCACGCGAGGAAGCCACCGACGAAATAACCCGCCAGATGCTCGAACAGCTCACGTCCGACCGGCCGCAGGGCAAGGGCAAGCTCCAATGAACCAGGCAACGCTTGCATGGACCGCTTTCAAGAACATGCTGCGCGCGGCCGCCCACGATCCGCTATGGGCGTTCCTCTCTCTGCTCGCCGCACCCTTTCGCATCTGGCAAACGCTGCTCCGCGTCCTGTTCATCCTCATCGTCGCGCTTTTCGTCGTCGGCTTCGGCGGCCGGTTCGCCCTCCAGCAAGCCGGCTACGGCCCCGGCACGATCCCGTTCATCGCGCTCGATCTCGTCACGCTGCTGGTGCTGGCCGCGCTCACCTTCCGGCTCGTCACCAATCCGCTGATTATCCATTTCGGGGATATGGACGGCGAAACCCACGGCTCGGCCCGCTTCGCCACGACCAAGGAAACCGCCGCCCTCGCCCGCGCCCATTCCGGCCTGCTGATCGGCCGCGATCCGAAATCCGCGAAGCTGCTGCGCTATGACGGCCCCGCCCATCTGCTGACGATGGCACCGACGCGCACCGGCAAGGGGGTGGGAACCATCATCCCGAACCTGCTCACCGCCGACCGCTCCGTGATCTGCATCGACCCCAAGGGCGAAAATGCCAGGATCGCCGGCCGCGCCCGTGAAAAATTCGGGCCGGTCCACGTCCTCGACCCCTTCGGCGTCACCGCAAAACCCTCGGCGGCCTTCAATCCCCTCGACCAGCTCGACCCGGCCGGCCTCGATGTCGCGGAAGATGCCAGCACCTTGGCCGACGCCCTCGTGTTCGATGAACCGGGCATGGCCGGCGAGGCGCATTGGAACGAGGAAGCCAAGGCGCTCATTGCCGGCCTGATCCTCCATATCGCCGCCCAGGAGCCGCGTGAGCGCCGAAGCCTTGCCACCCTGCGCGAATATCTCACCCTTGCCCCGGAAGCCTTCGCCGCGCTCCTGAAGGACATGCAGGCATCCCCTGAAGCGGCCGGCCTGGTCGCTCGCGCCGCGAACCGCCACCTCGGCAAATCCGACCGGGAGGCGGCCGGCGTGCTGTCGGCCGCGCAACGCCATACCCATTTCCTCGATAGCCCCCGCATGACTGCCGTGCTCGGCCGATCTGATTTCGGCTTTGCCGATCTCAAGCGCCGCAACGCCTCGGTGTTCCTCGTCCTGCCGCCCGATCGCCTTTCGACCTATTCGCGCTGGCTGCGCCTGCTCGTCGCGCAAAGCCTCACCGACATGGCCCGCGATCCCGCCAAGCCCGCCGTGCCGGTCCTCTACCTGCTCGATGAGTTCGCCGCCCTCGGCCATCTGGCCCCCGTCGAGCGCGCCATGGGCCTCATGGCCGGCTATGGCGTCCAGCTCTGGCCCATCCTGCAGGACGTTCACCAGCTCCGCGCCACCTACGGGCAGCGCGCCGGCACATTCCTGTCGAATGCCGGCGTCCTGCAGGTGTTCGGGGTCAACGATCACGACAGCGCCCGGCTCGTCTCCGATCTGTTGGGCCAAGAAACCGTGGTGTTCCAGACCATGAGCCGCGCCCTCGATTCCGAAAAGTCGGGGATCTCCTACGGCGAGCAACACACCGCCCGTCCGCTGCTGACCCCCGATGAGGTCCGCAACCTGCCACAGAATGTCGAATTGCTGTTCCTGGCCGGGCAACGGCCGATCGTCGCCGGCAAGCTCGCCTATTACGCCGATGCAGAGTTCCGGGGGCTGTATGACGCTCCCTGAACGCCTCACCCATCTGCCCGACAGGAAGCGCCGCGAGCTGGAGCGCGCGGCGCAAATCCTGTTCGGTGAATTTGACGAATCCCTGAAAACCAAGCTCTCCGAAAAGGGCAGGCGCGGCCGCATCCTCAAGCTGATCCTGTTCGGTTCCTATGCGCGCGGCGATTGGGTCGAGGATCGCAAGAGCGGCTATCGCTCCGACTATGATTTGCTCGTCGTCGTCAACTACGGCGGCTTTGCCGAACAATATGAGGCATGGGAAAAGGCGGCCGAACGGTTCCTGCAAGAACTGACCATCACGCGCCAGCTCTCCACGCCGGTCAACTTCATCGTTCACACCCTCACGGATTTCAACGACCAGCTCACCCACGGCCGCCCCTTCTTCGTGGACATAGCCCGCGACGGAATCGTGCTCTATGAGCTTCCGGGCTATCCCCTCGCCTCCCCCAGAACCCTCGCGCCGGAGGAAGCTCGCGCCGAAGCGCAACGGCATTTCGGCCATTGGTTTCCGAACGCCGCCCGCCGCTTCGAGCTGGCGCAGGAAGCCATGAGACGGGGCTACGAGAAGGAAGCCGCTTTCGATCTGCATCAGACCGTCGAACGCCTCTATCATTGCGTCCTGACCGTCCTGACGCTCTACAGCCCCAAATCGCACCGCCTGTCCGTCCTGCGTTCCCATGCCGAGCGGATCGCCCCGCAGCTCATCGCCGTGTGGCCGCGCGATACCCGTTTCGCCAAGCGATGCTTTACCCGCCTCGATCGCGCCTATGTCGGCGCGCGCTATTCCCCGGCCTACGAAATCACCGGCGAGGAACTGGCGTGGCTGGTCGATCGTGTGACGGCGCTGCAAGAGGCCGTCGCCGCGATCTGCGCCGAACGGCTCGCCGGTCCCGCAGGGGCATGAGAAACGGTCCCGGCGCTATCGCACCGGGGCTTTGTCACTGACGGCCCTCCGGCTCACTTCGGCGCTAAATGGGGAGCGCGTTCGCCTACGGGCCGGATCGTCATCGCCTCGGCCAAGGCTTGCAACCATGCCGCCGACACGACAGGCTTAGGGCAAACAGGACGCATTTGGTAAAGCACCGGGATCAGCTCCGGCGTGCCCGTCGCGAAGACGAACGGAATATACAGCCTGTCCAGCTCCTCCGCGATCCGGATGGACGTATCACCGGCAAGAAGGTTGAAGTCGAGGGACGCAACATCGGGAAGCTGGTCGGGCGTGTTGAGTATGTTCAAGGCTTCTCGCACGCTCGGCACTGGCCCCAGGACGATCGCCCCAGCCGTTTCCAGATGCCACGCGAGATCGTCAGCGATGAACCATTCGTCCTCGACGACCAGAACCCGGAATCCGGTGAGAATCGTTGCCGTCATCCCCCCTGTGACCTTCCTCCACTGTAGCGCTTGCCCTGGATCAACTCGCCAATGCCGCCCAAAGGTAGCATCCGGCGCGCTGCTTTTGAGAAACCCAGATCGGCCGGGCCGCTACGGGAGCAGGCAACGCAATCTAATCTAACGAGGTTTCCACGCCTCGGCGGCAATTCACGCCAACATGCAAGTAACGCCCTGACGCGGCTTTTGTTTCAATGGAATGCTGTTTTTTTCGGCCGGGGCAGCTCGCGCACCGCAACGTCAACGATCTTCCTCAGCTTTCGCCAATAGGGGAGATCGCGCTCGGCCACGCGCTCCTGAATCGCGGTCAGCATCCAGCCGGCCGCCGCGACGTCGCCGGCGTCCTTGTAGGCACTGAACCGCTCTAAACAGGCGACGATGCGCGGCCGCGCCGAGCCTTCGTCGTCAAGGCCGATCGTCGCCGCCAGCCGGCGCGCATCCTGATAGGCGTTTGCGATCCGCTGCTTGTCGTCGGGGCCGCTCGTGGCGATCACCTTGACCGTGTAAAGCAGCGTGTCCAGCAGATCGGCCGTTTCATCGTGCGGCCCCTTCATGCGTTGCCGGCGGCCTCCGGTGCATCGCTGAACCGGGTGGCGAGGATCGGCCGGGGCGAGGGCTTGCCCAGGTTGGCGAACAACGGCAATTCCACGTCGAGCGACGGCGCGGCCGTGGCGAAGCGCAAGCCGTTCTTGCCACCATTTTTGGCCGCATACATCAGCCGGTCGGCCTTGCGCAGCAGCTCGTCCAGGTAAGCCCCGTCATCGGGCGCGATCGTGTGCGCTCCCATGCTGCATGTCACCTTATGCGCCGTATCCGCCAGCGCCTCCGAAAACCGCCTGTGCAGCCGCTCGGCCGTCTCCTGGGCGTCCTCGATCGACGGCAGCGACACCAGCAAGGCGAACTCGTCACCACCCATGCGGCCGAAACAATCCTCGCGCCGCAGCGCCGCCCGCGCCGCGATCCCGAAACGCTTGAGCACCTGGTCGCCGGCCTCGTGGCCGTAACGATCGTTCACGATCTTGAAGCCGTCGAGGTCGAGATAGGCCAGCAGCAGCGGCCGGCCTTGTTCGGCGGCCGCCTCTATCATTGTTTCCGCCTGTTGCTCGAATGCCTGCCGTGTCAACGCGCCGGTGATCCCGTCCCGGCGCGCAAAAACGCGCTCTTGCTCTACGCTTCGGCGGAAACTCGCCACGATCCCGCCCAGGACACCGATTGCCGAAACGTTCATCGTCAGATTGCCAAGGGCGGTGCCGGTGGATCGGCCGGTAATCGCGATCTCCATAATCGCCGCAAGGATCGCAGCCACGACGCCAAGGGACAACCCGGCCCGGAAACTGAGCCGCCAGCAGGCAAGGCAGATCGGCAGCAGGTAGAACGGCCCCAGGCGCAGCCCCCTTCCGGCCAATAGACAATCCAGAAGGAAGACCAGGGCCATGCCCAGGATTACCACCCGCCAGACGGCAGGGCTAGGCAGGGCTTCCAGCCAGTTTTTCAAAGGGTCGAACGCCACCCCGAAGGGCCCGCCCCATGCGCTGCGTCGTTCATCCGGCATCCGATCGCGCCTCCCTGCCCTGTGCGAACACTATTCGCGGGAGACAGCGGGGACCGGGATGTTGGAAAACCTGAGATTAGACAGGCACGAACGCCTTTAGCCGGAGCCTGGACATACACGTCCGTCACCCGGTCGCCACCAGCTCCATTTACCGCTAACCTTGCGAGGTTTCCAAGCCTCGGCCTGCGTCTCCACAAGCAAACGGCAGTTTACCCCGTAGCGTTTAACGGTCGACCGCGAAAATTGGTAAAATCTTAATTAACCGGCCGAGACGCTAGCCCCCGGCCGGCCCGCTCTCATCATCCAGGGCCGTAGGGACGGCCGGGGGCGGGTTGCAGACATGCACCTGTGCAGGTGTGCACTATTGCCCTGCCCGCTCATCAAGGTAACGCGAATGCAGCCGGGTCAGCTCGATCCCATCAACGAGGTTTCCCCGGCGCAAGCCAACTATCAGTTCCTCGACGGAATCGAGGGTGACGGCATCACCGGAAAGCCGCGTCACATCATCAGCCCAACCGTCCAGCGCCGTGCGCTGCGCTTCGGCCCCATGCCGTGCCGCAAGCTCGCGGATGATGGTTTCGGCCGTCTTCTGCATCATCCTTCGCCGCCTGATTTTGCTAGGGCCATTTCTGCGCGCCATGTAGAAGCCGCAAAATCTCAACACGCTTCGCTCTCGATCGCACGCGGTAAACGAGAATGAACAGGGTCCGATTGATAACCAACTCCCGCGTGCCGCGCCGGCGTCCGACACGGCCGATTTCGGGATGATCCGCCAACATGTCACTCTGCTGCTCGATCTCCCCGAGCTGATCGAGCGCCGCGCGGGGATTCTCCTTCGCGATATAGTCTATGGCGTGGGTGCGATTGGCCTGCGCCCTCGGTAGCCAAACGATATTCACTCACGGCCGCCCTTGATACGGGCCAGCAACTCGGCCCTTTGCCGGGCCATGTCCTGCTTGACGACTTCGTGCGGCACCCATTCGGTGTTCGGGTCGTCGGCTTCCTTTATGGCTTCCTCGATCTGATCGCGGAACCATTTGTCATGCGCGGCCGCCTCATGCGCGCGGCGCATCGCCTCGGCCCGATCTGGTCGAGTCTTTCCACCCTCGGCCTGATAGTCGGCCGCGTCCACGTCGAAATGCTCGATTCCCACGTCCTTGAGATAGGAAACCAAGGTTTCAATGCGCCGGAAAACACGCACCTGTCGGCTGCGTTGCGCTGCAAGCGCACGCTCCGCAGCCCCATATTTTACCCGAAGCGACCAACCGCCCGGCTGGCCGACGACATGCGCGCCGCGCAACGCGCCGGCCTCTACAAGCTCCGTAAGCGTGCTGTGGTCTATCGTTTCTGCTGCCATGACCTGGTTCCTTGCAATCTTCTATCGGTAGAGTATGCGATTTATTATAGATTGCAATCCCGCTTGTACTGAGTGCACAAATGCAGTTCTGCACAAGTGCACTATCGGTCACCAAACTTCCGGGCGGCCCCTTCCCTGCTGTAAAGCTCATCAATGGCACGCTTGATGAGCTGCGAATTGTCGAGGCCGAGACGCGCCCGCAATAGCGCCACCTTCTCAACCGTGTCCTGATCGCAATAGCCGCCGATATGCTTGCGGCCGGCCCTGCCCGCCGTGCGGCGCGGCTCGATCTGCGCCCCCTCGGCCGCGATCGGGGCGGATTCCTCGCTCTCCTGCTCGGGAAGCTTCATTTTCGACAGGAAATCCTGCGCGGTTGCCTTTGTCTTCGCCATATCGTTCCTCATGCTCTCTTGTGCACAACTGCGTTTGTGCTCAATTGCAATTCTGCACTCACCCAATCCCATAAAGCTTGCAGCTCGGCGGCGGCTTTGCCTTCGGGGTCGATCTCAAAGGCCGTCAGCCCCTCCCGGCTCGCGTCCCGATGCACTTTGAATCGATGGATGACGGCCGGAACCATCGGGAGCTTGACCGTCTCGAAGACCTGGCGGGCAATATCTTCCTCGGCGCGGCTATTCGGCTGCGCCATCGTCAGGACGGCAGCAGCCGGCTTTTCGCTCGAACGCGCAAGGCGCGCGGTCCTGGGAAGCTGCTCATACGCCTCTATGTCAGGCGTGCACGGCACAAGCACGAGGTCGGAATATTCGACGGCGGCCGGGGCCTCAGTGCTTCGGGCGGGGGGCGTGTCGATAACAACGAGGTCGCAACCGGCTTCCTCGGCCTGGCTCAAGAGCTTCGGCAAGTCGATCTCGGTCGCAAACCGCACAACGGGCAGGGCGTCCTTGCGCCGCTCGGCCCATTGGGTGGTCGATTGCTGCGCGTCCATGTCCAGCACGAGGACATTGAGGCCGGATTTTGCGCCGGCAACGCCAAGGGCCTTCGTGAGCGTCGATTTTCCGACGCCGCCCTTTTGCATGGCGATAGCTAGAGTTTTCATGTGCAACACCGCATTTTTGCAAAAGCTCCTTTGTGCACAATTGCAGGATTGAAATATGCCACGCGACCGGCTCCGGGGTCAATGGAAAACTGTGCACCTAGCCAAAAGTGCAATTGTGCACATTTGCACGAGTAGTCACTAACCTTTCCGCCTGCTTTCTCTCGAAAGCCCATAGGAGGCTGGCCGCAGGCGCGAGGCTGGCGGTTTTGCTGTGAGGTATCCGCTTCCCGATCCGCCTATGCGCGGATCGGAACCGCCGCAGGGCTGCGAAAGCAGCCCGAACAGCGGCGACCGCTTATGTTTGCGCTTTTAGATATAGATTAGATTGGGATTCAGTCTGGTTATCGGACTCACGTTTCTGGATAGCTTTCCCAAGGGCCACCAACGCCCGACCTAGCGCGGTATCGCCGGCCTCGGACAGCGCCAGCTCATCGAGGGGCAGGGCCTTCTTGTAGGCGTCCACCTCGGCCGCGCGGGCTTCCTGTGCGGCGCTATGGTCGTCGGGCGGGGGCGGGGCCTTGGCAAACCGCCCAAGGAACTGCCGGGCCTTCTCCGGCAGGGACAGGCGGTAGGCGTTGCTCGTCTGCTGGACCTGTGGGCCGCGCCCCTCGTTGCCGGTCGGCTCGTAGCGCCGCAGCCAGTCGATGAAACCATGCGCCCGCAGGTTCTTCAGCGCCCGCACGATCGTATCGCGCGACCGGCCGAGCCGATCCATGATCGTGGTGATTGACGGCTCTAGCCGGCCGGTGCGGAAGTCGATGAGATTGACGAACAGCCGCAACACGTCGAGCGCGACCGACCCTAACGGGCCGCTGCGCTCGCCCTTCTGGCGCAAGCCGGCCTCGTTGTAGATTTCGGCCGCCTTCAAGATCGCCTGAACGTCCTTGCGCGTCGTCGGCCGCCATATGCGGCCCTCCGATCGCCCCCGGATATGACTATGCCGGCGAACCGGCGTCGGGCATCGCTCGGCCGGTGGGGGCATGACCAGGCCAAGCCCGACCTGTCCCGATCCCCGCCACGCCGCCCGGCGGCCCTCGGCAAGCGTCATAAGCTCGCCGGCCTCGTCGTCGGAGAGCTGGCCGGCACCGTAGCGCGTCCAGACTTCCCGCATGATTTCATCAAGCGCGTTCCCACGCGCGCAGCCGATCGCGGCCGCGTAATGCGTCCTCAACATATGCCTTCCGTCCTTCCATTCGGAGGACATGACGACTGTGGACGGCAGGCACGGCTTTCCCCGTTTCCGCAAGAATCAATCTTGCGGATTGGCGTGCTCTAGCGTAGATAAGGGGAGATTGGTTTGGCCCCGTCTCTACGGTGTGTCTGACGGCCCTAAAGCCCCTCGCCGCTGCTAACGGCGAGGGGCTTTGCCGTTATGTCCCTTGCTGCGTCTCGATATAGACCCTCAATGCTTCTTCGATGATCGGCGTACGTCCCCGCACGCCCCTGGCTTCCTTGAGTTGGTCGATAGCTTTGACCATCTCGGCAGGAAGGTCAGTGTTCACCAAAACCCGGCCAGCAGCTCGTCGCCGCTCCCGATGGGCGCGAACGAGTTCCTTACTTGGTGGCTTGGCTACACGACTCATATTTACATGTAATCCAGAAAATTGTTGATTCTGCAATGCCTTGAATCGAAACCCCTGAAATCCCGGGGTTTTCGCTGTCACAATTCGCGGCGATTCAAGTTATCTCGCCTCGTTAGAAGGTCGAATCGGCTGCCAAGGCATAGGAGTGCAGCATTGCACTTGTGCACAAATGCACATTATTTTGTTTCGTACGATACAAACGCCGCGCCGTCTAGCGCCCGATAGAGGGTCGCGCGATGCACACCCAGGAGGCGGGCGACTTCCGTAACCGGCTTGTTTTTCTCGTTGATGAGCTGGCGCGCGTGGGCGATCTGCTCGGCCGTGAGGGCAGGGGAGGGGCCGAACCGCACGCCTCGGGCCTTCGCTGCGATCCGGCCGGCGCTCGTGCGCTCCGCGATCAAGGCTCGCTCGAACTCGGCCATGCCGGCGAACACGGTCAGCACCATGCGCCCGGCCGGCGTCGTCGTATCAGCCCAAGGCTCTGCCAGCGAGCGCAGGCCAGCGCCGGCCTCCTTGATCCGCTCCGCGATCGCCAGAAGGTCGGCTGTCGATCGGGCGAGGCGGTCTAGCCGGGTGATCGTCACCACGTCGCCGGCGCGCAAATGGTCGAGCATCCGCGCCAGCTCGGGCCGGTCCCGCTTCGCTCCGGATGCCTTTTCCTCAAAGATGCGGATACAGCCGGCCGCGCCAAGGGCGGCCCGCTGCTGGTCGAGGTCCTGGCCGCGCGTCGAGACGCGGGCATAGCCGATGAACACCCGGCCGGTGTCGGAATCTGGTTGGCGGTTCACGGCCTTCTCCTGTCGCAAATCATGTCGCAGGTGTTTTAGCACTTGCGACAAAGACATGCGACAGTGACGGTTTCGCCTAAGTCACTGAACCACAAGGAATTCGGATTTTCCCGCCAAGGTGCTGCTTAACTTAGGAGTTATGCGACGGATGAAAAGGTCCACTAGTTGACTTGGCTCGGAAACAGGCGCATTCGCAACGCGATGACACATCAGGTGTCATCAGGATCAAGGACAACGAAGATGAACCCCGACAGTCGAAGTTCGACGTCACCGACAATTGAGGACCATCGGTCACCCTGGGTCTGAGCTAGGCACCTGGGCGACCGCAACGGTCGGAACAGGAGTGCCATGCTGCGTAGCTACGTACGTGAAGACAACCACCTTGCGCTTGCCAACAACGCAACAGACGAATCTGCAAACATCATCTGGCATGATCTGGTCAATCCTTCCCCTAGCGAGGACGAGCTCGTTGAGGGACTTCTCGGAATATCCATCCCCACCCGTGACGAGATGGAAGAGATCGAACTTTCCGCCCGCCTCTACCAGGAGGACGGGGCAGAGTTTATGACGGCAACAGCATTGACCTCGCTGGACGGTGACGACCCTGTCAAATCGCCTGTCACCTTCATTCTCAAGGGACAGGTGCTTGTCACCGTTCGCTATGTCGATCCGAAGCCCTTCTCGGTCTTTGCTGCGCGCGCTCAAAAAGCTAATGGCATGATGTGCACAAACGGCGAATTGGTGATGCTAGGCATTCTGGAATCCATCATCGACCGCATGGCCGATGTGCTGGAACGGCTGGGCAACGACATTGACGGCGTCTCTCGCGAGATTTTCCAGAGTAAAACCTCGAACGTCACCAAGAAGACGCGCGACCTGCAATCGCTCATCGAGCAGATCGGCCGGAAGGGTGATTTCCTAACGGCAACCCGCGAAAGCCTCGTATCGATTTCCAGACTTGTGTCCTATCACGCAGCTCTCGACACACCTGAGCGCCGGACGTCCAAGGAAAGCAAACAGCGCCTGAAGCTTCTCCAGCGCGACGCGATGTCGCTCGGCGAACATGCGAGCTTCCTGTCGGGCAAAATCAACTTTCTCCTCGACGCGACGCTTGGCCTCATCAACCTCGAACAGAACCAGATCATCAAGATATTTTCGGTCGCAGCAGTGGTCTTCCTCCCGCCGACCCTGGTTGCCTCCATCTACGGCATGAACTTCGAATTCATGCCAGAACTGCGATGGTCGTTTGGTTACCCCTTGGCAATCATGCTGATGATATGCTCGGCGGTGCTTCCCTATGTGTATTTCAAGCGTCGAGGATGGTTGTAAAATGGAAGAGAGGCGAAAGGCTCCGAGAATAAAGTCACTCAAAGGCGGGCGTATCATCTACCTGAACGGCTCTGCCACACGTGACTGCGCTATTCGCAACCTGTCGGCTTCAGGGGCGAAGCTGATCCTCGACAACATCGTTGGTATTCCTGACCAGTTCAACCTACAGTTCGAGGACGGTACGCAGCGCCACTGTACCATACGCTGGAAAAAACTCTCCGAGCTCGGGGTCGAGTTTAAAGAAATTACCGAGGCCGATGCTTTATGATCAAAAGTACCGGGTTAAGTGCGCTTGTCGGGAGCCACTGTTTCCTGATGTGCCCCGCTGCTAAGCTTTCCCTGACCAGAAACATTAAACATTATTTACCTCTGATATTGTAAAATACACCTCGCGGAAAATGGGAGGCACGTATGCTGCGTAAGCTTTGGGATGATCGTTCTGGAAATTTCGGCATAATGACTGCCATCCTAATGGTTCCTTTGCTTGGCGCAGCGGGCCTTGCCCTGGACTTCAGTCAGGCCCTGGCCCTCAAGACCCGGCTTCAAGGTGCTGCAGATTCGGCAGCGCTGGGCGCAATCGCAGAA
>NZ_SZZM01000012.1 GCF_005281615.1 Rhodoligotrophos defluvii
TGGGGGACGGCTGCGCAGGGGCCTCCGGGCGTGGCGCCATCTGCGCGGGGGGCGCGCTGGGGGACGGCTGCGGCGCGGGCGGCGTCGGTTCGATCCGCGCCACTTGCGGTTCGGGCGCAGCGGCCGTGGCGGCGTCCGCCTTGGCCTCATCGGCCCTCTCGCCGAGCAGCTGCGAAATCAGGGCCTCATTGGCCCGCTCGAACGGCAGCTCGATTCGCTTGACCACCTTGCCCTCGGCATTCAGCTGGTCCAGCCGCAGCTGGTGCGTGCCGCTGGCGATCTTGTCCTTGTGCTCCAGCGTCCAATCGCCGGCCGCGTCGGCCTTGGTGTCCGCCACATGGCGGTTGTCGATATAGAGCCTCACCTTGGCGCCGGACGACGCCTTGCCCGCGAAGATCATCTCGCCGCGACTGTTATAATCGACGGTGGCCAACGCCAGATCGTGCCCGCCGGACGGGGAGATGACGGGGGTCACAGGCTCCGGCGCCTGCAAAACCTTGGCCGGAGCGCCGGGCTCGGTGGCAACGATGAGCGGCCGCTCCTCGGCGCGCTCGGGCAGGGCCAGAGCCACCACCTGATCGGAATTCACGGCCGGCTTGCCGGGCTCTGCGGCAACCGCCGAGAGATTGTGGCTGCCCGGCTGCAACGGCCTTTCGACCACCAGGACCCATTCGCCGCGGTCATTGGCCTGGGTTTCGCCCAACTGAGCCGAATCGAGCTTGACGGTCACCGTGGCCTTTGGCGCAGCCCGGCCGGCAATGACGGCGGTGCCGTCCTCCTCCACCCGAACGATGTCGAAGCTCGGCTTGCCGTCCTCCGTCGCGCTGGCTTGTCCTTGGCCCATGGCGTCTTGGCCGGCCGCCTCGCCTGTCGCCCCGGCCGTGGAGGTCTGCCCGGTCTCGGCGGTTCGAGTCGGGCCATTCTGCGGCGCGGCTCCAGCGTCCGGCTGCGCGTCAGCCGTTGCTGCCGGCGCCTGGGTGTCCGATGGGGGAGCGCCTGATGACTGGCCCTCCGTCGCCGAGGCGTCCGGCTGTTGCGCATTGCTCGCCACCGCCGACGGGGCTTGCCCCGACGAGGCCTGTCCCGCGGGGGGCTGTCCCGACGAGGCCTGTCCCGAGGGCGCTTCTCCCAAGGGGCTCTGCCCCGAAGGCGGGCCATCCACGCCCGCCGGCGCCTTGGCCTCAACGCCCGCGGCTGCGGTCTGCTGCTCCGGTGGCGTGTCTCCCGTCTGCTGGCCCGCCACGGTCCGGTCGGAGACGGCGGCCTGTTCGGCCGGCAGCTGCGCCCACTGCCGCCAGCGGTCCCAGCTGTCGCCACTCACATAGAGCAGCGCACCAAGAGCGACCAGAATGAGCGCCACCACGACGGCGAGCGGATTCTTCATTGCGCAAATCCGTGATGATCAACTGCCTGCGGCGAACACAATTACCCGTCCGCGTGGCATCGTTCGTCGGTCTCACCTTTTTGCATGAAGTGGACGCCCCGGCAAGCGTAGCCTTTTTGCAAAGGCCCGCGTGTCTTTATGGACCGACCGCGTCGACGGCTTGTCTCTGGAACCGGCGGCTCCCATGTCAACTTGAGCTATCGCACATATTCTTTCCGCAACGTTAGGTCCTGAAGCAAATCGATGCCCTCAATCCATTCCGTCTGTGTCTATTGCGGCTCCAATCCGGGCCGTTCACCCATTTACACCGAGGAGGCCCGTGTTCTCGGCGCCGAGCTCGCCCGCAACGGCATTCGTCTTGTCTATGGCGGCGGCGGCATGGGCCTCATGGGCGAGGTCGCCCGCGCCACCCTTGCGGGCGGTGGCGAGGTGACCGGCATCATTCCGAGCTTTCTCATTCAGAAGGAGCGGATGCTCGCCGAGGTGAACGATCTGGTCATCACCCAGAACATGCATGAGCGGAAGATGACCATGTTCGAGCGCTCCGACGCGTTCGTGGCGCTGCCCGGGGGCATAGGAACGCTCGAGGAGCTGGTGGAGATCTCGACCTGGTTTCAGCTCGGCCAGCACAGCAAGCCCATCGTTCTCGTCAACAGCGCGGGCTTCTGGGTGCCCCTGCTCGAGCTCGTCGAGCACATGCGGCGGGAAGGCTTCATTCGGCCGGGGCTCGATGTGGCCCTGTATGTGGTCGACAAGGCGGCGGATGTCGTTCCCTATCTGCTCGAGGTGGGCGCCCGGCAGCGGGAAACGGTGCCGGTGCGGCCGACCCGGCAGCGGATGTAGAGAGCTGCCCTGCCGGTCACGGGGCGGACGGCGGCGGGCTAAGGCTCGCCCGCCGGCCGGAGAATGCCGCCCAGGAGAAGATCGCCAGCGCGATCCAGATGAGGATGAAGGCGACCAGCGTGACCCAGGTCAGGGGCTCATTGAACACCCAAACCGCGATGGCGAAGCCTATGGTGGGCGCCACATATTGCATGAGGCCGAGGGTGGAGAGCGGCAGGCGCCGGGCCGCCGCCGAAAACATCATGAGCGGCACCCCGGTGACGATGGTGCAGGCCAGGAGATAGAGTATATCGGCGGGCGCGGTGAACATGTGGCCCTGGCCGGTCAGCTCGAACCAGGCGATCGCGGCAATGGAGAAGGGAAGCATCAAGAGGGTTTCGACCAGGAAGCCCTGGACCGCGCCCACCGGCACCGTCTTGCGCAAATAGCCGTAGACGGCAAAGGTCGTCGCGATCGTCAGCGCGAGGCCGGGAAAGATGCCTTCGGCCACCGTCTGCAGCACGACGGCTGACCCGGCAAGCGCGATGGCCACGACTTGCGACCGGGAGAGCCGTTCTCTCAGCAGGACAAAGCCGAGCAGCACGCTCACCAGCGGGTTTATGTAGTAGGCGAGGCTCGCCTCCAGCATCTTGCCGTTGGCAACCGCCCAGATGAACATGCTCCAATTGCAGACGATGATCGTGGCGCTCACCATGAGCACCCGCATGATCTTCCAGTTGCGCAGAACGGGCATCAGGGACGTACCGCCGCCCATGAGCAGCAGCACGCAAACGGCGAAGGGCACCGCCCAGGCGGCGCGATGGGCCACGATCTCCAGCGGCGGGATGTGGGGCATCAGCTTGAACCAGCCGGTGCTGAGCCCCCAGATCACGTAAGCCGTGAGACCGAGTGCCAGCCCCTGCCTGCTCTCGCGATCGGCCGGGCTCGCGGTCCTGGAGTGAGAAATTACCATAAAAGCGCGCCTCAAGGCTCCGGTCCGCTTCTCCCGGCGGCATTGCTGTCACGCGATCAGCCGAAAGGCAATCATCGCACTGCCATGGCGGCCATGCGCGACATGCATGCCTGGGAGGCGGCGGCGCTCAGGCCGCCGTGCGCGCGCGGCTGGCCGGCGCGCCGTCCCGCAGCAGCTTGAAGGTGATCGAGTCGATCAGCGCCTGGAACGAGGCATCGACAATATTGGTCGACACGCCCACCGTGAACCAGCGCGCGCCGTGTCCGTTGCCGGATTCGATCAGCACCCGCGTGGTGGCGGCGGTGGTGCCGTTGAGGATGCGGACCTTGAAGTCGACCAGCTCCAGGTCGGCGAGATACGGAGAATATTTGCCGAGGTCCTTGCGCAGGGCCACGTCGAGGGCATTGACCGGGCCGTTCCCCTCCCCAACCGACATCAGCACCTCGTCATCGACCCTCACCTTGACGGTGGCCTCCGACATGGTGACCAGCTTGCCCAGTGCGTTGTGGCGGCGCTCCACCATGACCCGGAAGCCTTCCACCTCGAAGAAATGGGGCACGGAATCGAGCGTCCGTCGTGCCAGGAGCTCGAAGGAGGCATCCGCCCCCTCATAGGCATAGCCCTCCGCCTCCCGGCGCTTCACCTCGTCCAGCAACCGGTCGATACGCGGGTCGTTGCGGTCGACGGTGAGACCGATGCGGGCAAGCTCGGCGAGCAGGTTCGAGCGGCCTGCCTGGTCGGAGACCAGCACCCGCCGGCGGTTGCCGACCGCCTCGGGGGATACGTGCTCGTACGTCTGCGGGTCCTTGAGGATGGCCGAGGCATGGATGCCGGCCTTGGTGGCGAAGGCCGCCTCGCCCACATAGGGCGCCTGGCGGTCGGGGGCCCGGTTCAAGAGCTCGTCGAAGGTGCGGGAGATGCTGGTGAGCCGCGCCAGGGCCGCGCTGGACACGCCCGTCTCGAACCGCGCGGCATAATCGTCCTTCAGCAGCAGGGTCGGGATGAGGCTTACGAGATTGGCGTTGCCGCAGCGCTCGCCGATGCCGTTGAGCGTGCCTTGGATGTGGCGGGCGCCGGCACGGACCGCCGCCAGCGAATTGGCCACCGCCTGGCCGGTATCGTCATGGGCGTGGATGCCGAGATGATCGCCGGGGATCACGCGGGTGACTTCGGCCACGATGCGTTCGACCTCGTGCGGCAGCGTGCCGCCATTGGTGTCGCACAGCACCACCCAGCGGGCGCCGGCCTCATAGGCGGCCCTGGCGCAGGCCAGGGCGTAATCGGGATTGGCCTTGTAGCCATCGAAGAAGTGCTCGCAGTCGAGCAGCACCTCGCGGCCGCGCGCCTTGGCGGCGGCCACCGAGTCGCGGATTCCTTCCAGATTCTCCTCGTTGGTCGCGCCGAGGGCCACCCGCACGTGAAAATCCCAGGATTTGGCAACGAAACAGATGGCGTCCGCGTCCGCATCCAGCAGGGCGACGAGGCCGGGGTCGTTCGAGACCGAGCGGCCGGCGCGCTTGGTCATACCGAAGGCGGTGAAATGCGCATGCCTGAGCGGCGGACGCTTGGCGAACAGGGCAGTGTCGGTCGGATTGGCGCCGGGATAGCCGCCCTCCACGTAATCGACGCCCAGCTCGTCAAGCAGGCCGGCGATGACGCGCTTGTCCTCGATCGAGAAATCGATGCCCGGGGTCTGCTGGCCGTCGCGCAAAGTGGTGTCGAACAGATAAAGCCGCTCTCGGGTCATCTCAAGCCTCGCGGAGGGTGCTTGTGCTGGGGCCGGCTCATCGCGCCAGCTCCCAGATTGTGTCGGGCTCGCCGGTTTGCGGATTGCGGATGTCCTTGAGGACGATACCATGCGCCGCCAGTTCGTCGCGGATGCGGTCGGCTTCCGCCCAGTTCTTGTTGCGCCGGGCTTCGAGGCGTTGGTTCTTCAGCCGCTCAATCTCATCGCTGGTGATCTGGATGGTCGCACGGAAGGTATCCTGCGCTTCGGTCGCGTCGAGCCTTGCTTGAATGTTTCTCTTCAGCCCGTCCCGGTTTCCAGAGATCCCAATGGCATTGAGCGCCGCCTTGAGCTCCGCATAAAGCCGGTCCCGGAACAGGCCATGCATGGCCGCGATGGCCTTGGGCGTGTTGAGATCATCGCAAAGGGCATCGAGCACCGGCTCAGGTATCGACGCGCTGGGTGGAACGTCTTCGATCGCTTCCGCCCACTTCCACAAGACCTTGTGCGCCTCGTCCAGGGCCTTGAAGGTCCAATCGATCGGCTCGCGGTAAAGGGACTGCAGCATGGCAAAGCGGATGGCCTCGCCTGGCCAACCGATGCCGTGCCAGTTCTCGCGCAGATCGCGGATGGTGACGAAATTGCCCAGCGATTTCGACATCTTGTGTCCCTCCACCTGGAGGAAGCCGTTATGCATCCACCAGTTGGCCATCACCGCGCGGTCGAAGGCGCAGCAGCTCTGGGCGCGCTCGTTCTCATGGTGCGGGAAGACGAGGTCGATGCCGCCGCCATGAATGTCGAAATGCTCACCCAGATAGCGCCAGCTCATGGCCGAGCATTCGATATGCCAGCCCGGGCGGCCCCGGCCCCAGGGGCTATCCCAACCCGGCTCATCGGCGGTCGAGGGCTTCCACAGCACGAAATCCATGGGGTCGCGCTTGTAGGGCGCCACGTCCACCCGGGCGCCCGCCAGCATTTCGTCGGTGGACCGGCGGGCGAGCGAACCGTAGGACGGGTCTGAAGGCACATGAAACAGCACATGGCCCTCGGCCGGATAGGCTTTGCCCCGCGCGATCAGCCGCTCGATGAGGGTGATCATCTCGGTGATGTGCGCGGTGGCGCGCGGCTGATGGGTCGGCTCGAGGCAGCCGAGGGCTTCAACGTCGTCCTGAAACTGGGCGTTGGTCTCCTCGGTGACCTTCTTGATGGCTTCGTTCAGTGGCAGGTCCGGATAGTCGCGCGCGGCACGGGCGTTGATCTTGTCGTCGACGTCGGTGATGTTGCGGACATAGGTCACGTGGTCCGCCCCGTAGAGATGGCGCAAAAGCCGGAACAGCACGTCAAAGACGATCACGGGGCGCGCATTGCCGATATGGGCGAAATCATAGACCGTGGGCCCGCACACATACATGCGGACATTGTCCTTATCGATCGGCGCGAACACGTCCTTGCGCCGGGTCAACGTGTTGTAGAGCCTCAATGCCATAGCTCGACCATCCCTGCCGCTGGCGGGGCGGAGCTCTTCGGATTGGCATGAAGGTGAGCGGCCGCAGCGCCAGCGTTTATGCTAGCCCGTAATAATGCAAATGATGCCGCAGCCGGCGGCACTGGTGGAAGCGGTGCTCATGGCGCGCACCATGCGCAAATTCCCGTCTTCCCGTCAAGCCTCTTGAGGAACCATGCCTAGGAGAGCATTGCCCCACCCGGTTGCGGATCCGATCGTTCCGGGCCCGATTTCGCCCGATTGCATCCGCATTTACCCGGAATTGTTCCGTCTCCCCATTTCAGGAGGGAGTTGGAAAGGATGACGGAATTCACATCGGACCCGGCCAAGGGGCACCCGGCCATTGCCTGCCGCCTTCACTACGCGGACATGGTTGATCAGGACAGCCGGACTTTATCCGAGAGCCACCCCAAATCGTGGGAGAGGTCGCTCGGGCTGGACGAGCCTTTCGGCTATTCCGAGGCGAGGCCGAGCCGACCCGAGACGATGAAAGCCACCCTGCTGAAGAAGTGGCTTGGAGATGGAACGATCGACAAGGCGTGCGACCAGTACACCGTCACGGCCAATGCCCAGCCGCAGGACGTGGAGACGCAAAACCCGGAGCCGATGGTTGCCATTGGTGGCCCAGGGACGAGCGACTCGCTGTCCATGTAAGTAGACGCAAATTTTAACCAACGATTGAGGATGAAATGGATAAATCCAAGGAATTGATCGGCTCTCTGGACGTTTCGATGACGAGCGAAGAGGCTCGCGTGAACTGCGAGTGCCAATGCTACAAGGGCTCCAGCGAGACGGAAAGCCAAGCAGAGGCCGAGACGGCACCCCCGACTGTGGTGACGGCCGCGCAGGATATGCTCACCGTAGGCTAGAGCCTCGAAGCTCCGGCGCTTCGACCGTCGGTTTCACCTTCCCAAGAACAAACGGAAGCCGATGCTTGCCGGGATCGCTCGAGGCGGCCCGGCTTGACCGGTTTCGAACGCGAATTCAAAGACGATAATTCAGATGAGCTCGATCAATAATGCCTCCACGCCCCCGCGCAGCAACGAGGGGGAGAAGATAAAGTTCATGAAGACGATGCTCGGCATCGAGATGAGCGCCGAAAGCCAGAAAATGGCGTCGGACGCCGCGGCAGGCCAAAATGCGTCCCGAGGCCATCCGGCCATCGATTGTCGCCTTCACTACGCCGAGAAGGCCGAAACGGCTTATTCGCCGATCAATCTCTGGATAAAGAAGCACTTGAATAACGGGACGATCGCCGATCGTTGTGATCAGTTCACGGCTGATGCGCAGCGCGATCCGTCCTCGGGCCATCCTGCCATCGAATGCCAGCTGCACTACTACAAGATAAGCCTTCCCGCCTATTCTCCGATCGCAACGCCGACCGAACGGGCGGTCTCAGCCATGATCGAGGAAGGTATCATCGCCTCCCAGTGCAACAAGCTTCCGCCAGGGGCTTATTTCAACCCGCAGAAGGGACACAGCGCGATCGAGTGCGAGCTGCACTACCGCAAGCAGCTCTTCGCCGAGGACAGCCGGTCGAAAGAGGCCATACAAAAGATGCTCGACGACGGCACCATCGCCACCCGCTGTGGTGAGTACGCACATAGAGACGCCGCCACTTCCGTGGAGAACCACCCTGAGGCGGCGACCAACGGTCCTGCTGCCGATCTCGCGGCAGTGGCCTAGCGGATATCACTCGGCGGCGTCCATGGCCTCTTCGTCGTCGATGAAGCGCGGGCCTTCCTTCTTCAGCTCCTCGGCGATGAGGAAGGCCATTTCGAGGGCCTGGTCCGCGTTCAACCGGGGATCACAGAAGGTGTGATAGCGGTCGGACAGGTCCGCCTCGGTCAGGAGGTGGGCGCCGCCGGTGCATTCGGTGACGTTCTTCCCCGTCATCTCCACATGGATGCCGCCGGCATGGGTGCCTTCCGCCTGGTGCACGGCCATGAAGCGCCGCACCTCGCTCATGATCTGGTCGAAAGGCCGAGTCTTGAAGCCCGTCGACGCCTTGATGGTGTTGCCGTGCATCGGGTCGCATGACCACACAACGCTGCGTCCGGCCCGGGCCACCGCCCGGATCAGCCCCGGCAGATGCTTCTCCACCTTATCGGCGCCGAAGCGGCAGATGAGCGTCAGGCGCCCGGGCTCATTGGCGGGGTTCAGAATATCGATCAGCCGCAGGAGTTCGTCCGGCGTAAGGCTCGGCCCGCATTTGACCCCGATCGGGTTCTGAAGGCCGCGGAGGAACTCCACGTGTGCGCCTTCCGGCTGGCGGGTGCGATCGCCGATCCACAGCATGTGGCCGGAGGTGGCATACCAGTCGCCGGAGGTCGAATCGATCCGGGTCAGCGCCTGCTCATAGCCCAGCAGCAGCGCCTCGTGGCTGGTGAAGAAATCGGTCTGGCGCAGCTGTGGCGCGGTATCCGCGTTGATGCCGATCGCGCGCATGAAGTCGAGCGTCTCGGTCAGCCGGTCGGCAAGCGCCTGGTAGCGAGCGCTGGCCGGGCTGTCGCGCAGATAGCCCAACGTCCAGTTATGGACATGCTCCAGATTGGCATAGCCGCCCTGCGCGAAGGCGCGCAGTAGGTTCAAGGTGGCGGCGGACTGGCGGTAGGCTTCAAGCTGCCGCTCCGGATTGGGCGTGCGGGCCTCGGCGGTGAACTCGTTCGAATTGATGATATCGCCGCGATAGGAGGGCAGCGTGACGCCGTCGATCGTCTCGGTGTCGGACGACCGCGGCTTGGCGAACTGGCCGGCAATGCGCCCGACCTTAACCACCGGCGAAGAGGCACCGAAGGTCAGCACGATCGCCATCTGCAGGAACACGCGGAAAAAATCGCGGATATTGTCGGCCGAGTGCTCCTCGAAGCTTTCCGCGCAATCGCCGCCCTGCAGCAGGAAGCCTTTGCCTTCCGCCACCCTGGCCAGCTTGCGCTTCAGCTTGCGGGCCTCACCGGCAAAGACCAGAGGGGGAAACCCGCGGAGTTGCGTCTCAACCGCGCCGAGCCGGTCGAGGTCGGGATAGGTCGGCATCTGGACCACCGGGCGGGTGCGCCATGACTCGGGTGTCCATTGCTGCGTCATCTCACAACTCCAATTCGGCGACCGACCCTGCACTTTTGCGGGTCTTGAAGATTGGCTCGACTGCATCGCTGTTGCTGGCTGCCCAAGGCCTTTCGCGCCCGGTACCCCCCTGTGCCACATTCGCGGCAATGCGCCCTGGCACCTATTCCCAGCAATGAGGACGCGCTTATACACCCAGCTTGCTTGTGTGGAAAGGCGCTAATCCACCGGTGCTGGATCCGGGCGGCTGCCCGGCGGCGCAACAGCTTCAGCGGATGCCGTTCAGCTCCACGTAGCGCCGCATCGAGATCTCGGCATTGGCATAGACCTCCTGGCGTTCGACGTTCCAATAGCGCACGAGGTCAAGCGGGATGGGCTCGCCCGTCACCGAGCAGCGCACGAAATCGCCGGGGATCACCACCTGGTAATCGCCGTCGAGATAGCGCAGCTTCGCCTCGCGGCCGCCGAGGAACTTGGGTTCGTATCTGTTCATGGTCGTCACTCCACGACAGAGTGTAGTGGGTCAAGGGTTAAACAACCAGGGGTGATGTCAAAAAAGCTCCCCCTGCCCGCTTGAGCCGCTCGGTTCCTTCTTGCGGCGGCTCACGGGGGGCGATGCGGCCGGGTTGCCCCTGCCTTGCCCGATGACCGCACCGGCCTCGCCGTCCTGGAAGCGCAGGGTCACGGCCTGGCCGGGGCAGGTCTCGCTGACCTTGCGCACGGGGTGGCCTTCGTCGAGCACCAGCACATAGCCGCGGCTCAGCACCGATTCATAGCCGAGCGAGTTCAGCAGCTTGGCCTGGCCGTCAAGCCGCTGCCGCAGCTCGGCGAGCCGGCGCTGCGCCGCACGCTGGACACGTCCGTCCGCCAAGGCCAGGCGTTCCCGCTCGCGGGCGCAATGGGCGAGCAGGACACGGCCGTTCAGCCGGCTGGCGCAGGCGATGAAGGCGTGACGGTGGTGCTGGGTATTGGCCCTGAGAGCGCTGACCAGGCGGCCGGCCGCCATGTCGAAGGACTGGCGCGCCAGGCTCAGGAGGTCCTGCGGGCGCGGCAGCCCGCGCGCGGCCGAGCGCACCCGCGTCCGCCTGTCGTCGATGACGCGGCGCATGGCGCCGTGGTGCCGCAATCCCAAGGTGCCAAGAATCCCGAGCAGCTCCTGCCGGACCGGCACCGCGCATTCGGCAGCGGCCGTGGGGGTGGGACAGCGCAGATCGGCGGCGAAGTCGATCAGCGTGGTATCGGTTTCATGGCCCACGGCCGAGATCAGCGGGATCTCGCTTGCCGCGGCCGCGCGGACCACCTCCTCCTCGTTGAAGCCCCAGAGATCCTCCAGGGAGCCGCCACCGCGGGCGACGATGATGACATCGGGCCGCGGCAGCCGGCCGCCCGGGCCAATGGCGTTGAAGCCGCGGATGGCGGCCGCCACCTCGGCGGCGCAGGTCTCGCCCTGCACCCGCACCGGCCACACCAGCACATGGCGCGGGAAGCGGTCGGACAGGCGGTGGAGGATATCCCGGATAACGGCTCCGGTGGGCGAGGTGACGACCCCGATCACCTGCGGCAGGAACGGGATCGGCACCTTGCGGGCGGCATCGAACAGGCCCTCGGCGGCGAGCTTGCGGCGGCGCTCGTCCAGCAAGGCCATGAGCGCGCCGACGCCGGCCGGCTCCAGGGTGTCGATAACGATCTGGTACTTTGACGAATTGGGATAGGTGGTCAGCCGTCCGGTGGCGATCACCTCCAGGCCTTCTTGCGGTTTGAAGCGCAGCCGCAGGAAGGTCGAGCGCCAGATCACCGCCTCGATCTTGGCACCCTCGTCCTTGAGCGAGAAGTAGCAGTGGCCTGATGCGTGCCGGCCCTTGAAGCCGCTGATCTCGCCGCGCACCCGCACGAAAGCGAACCGGTCCTCGACCGTACGCTTGAGCGCGTGGGACAGCTCGCTGACCGTGAGCTCCTGCACGTTCGCTGCGGGCCGGTCCGGCGGCGTTTCCGGGAGGGGCCATCCTCCAGTGCTCGGGCCGCCGGTGCTCGCGCCGCCGGCGCTCGCGCCCCCGGCGCTTGCCTCATGGGACATGACGCTCGATTCCTGTTTCCTGCGCGCCATCAGATGCTAATAAGGGCGCGAGTTCAAGGTGCGGCGACCGCCCGCGCCTGCTGCATTTGGATAAGGGCCGTAATGAACGTCCTGGTGATCGGATCCGGTGGCCGCGAGCACGCTCTATGCTGGGCGATCAGCGCAAGTCCCCTGGTAGATAAGCTTTATTGCGCGCCCGGCAATGCCGGGATCGGCGAGGTGGCAACCCTGGTCCCCGATCTCGCCATCTCGGATCATGGCTCGGTCGTCCGCTTTTGCCGGGATCAGTCGATCGGTTTCGTGGTGGTGGGGCCCGAGGCGCCGCTGGTGGCGGGGCTGGTCGATGACCTCGCGCAGGCCGGCATCAAGGCGTTCGGCCCCTCGGCCGCGGCCGCGCGGCTTGAAGGCTCCAAGAGCTTCACCAAGGAGCTTTGCGCGCGGCACCGTATTCCCACGGCAGCCTTTGCCAGGTTCACCGATCCGGCCGCGGCCAAGGCCCATATCGGCAACAAGGCGCCCATCGTGCTGAAGGCCGACGGGCTTGCCGCCGGCAAAGGTGTGGTGATCGCCACGACCGCGGCGGAAGCGCACGCGGCCGTGGACGACATCCTCGGTGGCCAGTTCGGCGCGGCCGGCCGCGAGCTGGTGATCGAGGAATTCCTGGAGGGCGAGGAGGCGAGTTTCTTCGCCCTTGTCGACGGCACGCATGTCTTGCCCATGGAAACAGCACAGGACCACAAGCGGGTCGGTGATGGGGATACCGGCCCCAATACCGGCGGCATGGGCGCCTATTCGCCGGCTCCGGTGATGACCCCAGACATGGTGGACCGCACCTTGCGCGAGATCATCGCGCCGACCGTCGCCGCCATGGCTGCGGAAGGTGCGCCCTACAAGGGGGTTCTCTATGCCGGGCTGATGATCACGGCGGAAGGGCCGAAGCTCATCGAATATAATTGCCGTTTCGGTGATCCTGAGTGTCAGGTGCTGATGATGCGGCTGAAATCCGACATCCTGCCCGCCCTCATCGCCAGCGTGGACGGAGAGCTTGCGGATTTCGACCTGCGCTGGCGGGATGACGCGGCGCTCACGGTGGTGATGGCGGCGGAGGGCTATCCCGGCGACTACGCTCGGGGCGGCGAGATCCGCAATCTCCACAAGGCGGCCGCGGTCGAGGGGGTGGAGATCTTCCACGCCGGCACGCGGCGGGACGGCGACAAGATCCTCGCCAATGGCGGGCGGGTGCTGAATGTCACGGCGGTGGCGCCTACCATTGCCGAAGCCAGGACACGCGCCTACGAGGCGGTGGACAGGATCGACTGGCCGCAAGGCTTCTGCCGGCGCGACATCGGCTGGCGCGCGCTCGATCGTGACGCATCCTGACACCGGAGGACATACGATGGAGGATCTGTTTCCCGGCTTCGATCACCGCCGCATCACCACCTTCGGAGCGGAAATCAGCCTGCGCCTAGGTGGCTCCGGCCCTGCCCTCGTGCTGCTGCACGGCTATCCCCAGACCCATGCGATGTGGCACAAGCTGGCACCTAAGCTTGCGGAGCATTTCACGCTGGTGCTGCCGGACCTGCGCGGCTATGGCCAATCGTCCTGTCCGCCGAATGATCCCGACAATTTTACGTATTCCAAGCGCGCCATGGCGCAGGACGTGCTGCAGGTGATGCGCGAGCTGGGATTCCGCAGCTTCATGGCCGCCGGGCACGATCGCGGCGCGCGTGTCGCCTACCGGCTGGCGCTGGATGAGCCGGAGGCGGTGGAGCGGCTGGCGGTGCTGGACATCATCCCGACCTATGACATGTGGTCCAATTTCTCGGTCAAGATGGCGATGAGCACCTATCACTGGCT
Organism: Rhodoligotrophos defluvii; assembly: GCF_005281615.1. NCBI lineage: Bacteria > Pseudomonadati > Pseudomonadota > Alphaproteobacteria > Hyphomicrobiales > Rhodoligotrophaceae > Rhodoligotrophos > Rhodoligotrophos defluvii. The sequence goes on from NZ_SZZM01000012.1 coordinate 13,404, forward strand.
GTTCCTTGCCCAGCCGCACCCGCTGCCGGAGATGCTGATCGAGCCGCGCGCCCGGGAATTCCTGGACTATACGCTTGCGAGCTGGTCCGGAACCGGCGACCTCTCGGCCTTTGCACCGGCGGCGCTGGCCAGCTATCGCGAGGCTTTTGCCGCGCCGGGCCGGGTTGCGGCCAGCTGCGGCGATTATCGCGCCGGGCAGACCTACGACTACGATGCGGACAAGGCCGATCACGATGCCGGCCATCGCATTGCCTGTCCCGTGCTGGTCCTGTGGGGCGACACGGGATTTCCCGCCGGGGTCGGCACGCCGCTGGACATCTGGCGGCAATGGGCGCCTGCTGCAACCGGCGCGGCAATCGCAGCCGGTCATTTTCTGGCCGAAGAAGCGCCCGCGGCCGTGCTGGCGCAGCTTCTGCCGTTCTTCAAGGACAAGGGATAAGTGAGCGAGGAACCGAGGGAAGATGACGAGCAGCAGTAGAGTGGAGCCTATCGACCGCCAGAAGGAGTTCTCAGGGGTCGATGCGGTGCGCCCCGCCCATCGCTTCGATGAAAGCCGGCTCGAGGCTTATATGGCTGACCGTGTGGAAGGCTTTCGCGGGCCGATCACTGTCGAGCAGTTCAAGGGCGGCCAGTCCAATCCCACCTATCGGATCACCGCTCCCTCGGGCCGCTACGTCTTGCGGCGCAAGCCCCCCGGCAAGCTCCTGCCCTCGGCCCACGCGGTCGACCGGGAATACCGGGTGATCGCCGCCCTGCATCCCCACGGCTTCCCAGTGGCGCGGCCATACGTGCTGTGCAACGACGACAGCGTCATCGGCACCGCGTTCTACATCATGGACTTTGTCGATGGCCGCGTTTTCTGGGACCCGGCCGCCCCCGGCGTCTCGCCGGCCGAGCGTGGCGCCATCTACGACTCGCTCAATGCCACGATCGCGCAGCTCCATTCCTTCGACTATACCGCCCTCGGGCTTGGGGACTTCGGCAAGGCGCAGGGCTATGTGGCGCGCCAGATCAAGCGCTGGTCCGAGCAATACAAGGCATCGGAAACGCGGCATATCCCCGAGATGGACCGGCTGATGGCCTGGCTGCCGGAGGCTTGTCCCGAAAGCACCGATTCTGCCCTGGTGCATGGTGACTTCCGGCTCGACAATACCATTATCGCGCCGGACGAGCCGCGGATTTCTGCCGTGCTCGACTGGGAGCTCTCCACTATCGGTGATCCGATCGCCGATTTCACCTATCACATCATGCAATGGCGGATGCCGCCCTCCGAGATCAATGCCGGGGTCGGCACCCTGGTCGGGCATGATCTTAGCGCGCTGGGCATACCGCCCATCGAAGCCTATATCGAGCGCTATTGCGAGCGGACCGGGCGGTCGAGCATCCCGGCCATCGACTTCTATCTCGCCTACAATTTCTTCCGGCTGGCGGCGATTTTCCAGGGCATCGTCGGGCGGGTGCGGGACGGCACCGCGGCCAATCCCAAGGCCGCCGCCATGGAGACGCAGGTCGAGCCCATGGCGAAGGTCGCCTGGGCGTATGCCCGCGCCGCGGGTGCCTGACATGGCGGCCGGCGCGCCGCAGATCGGCCTGGCGCTGGGCGGGGGTGGCGCGCGTGGACTTGCCCATATCGCGATTCTGGAAGCCTTCGATGAACTCGGCATCAAGCCGGCGCGGGTGGCCGGCACCAGCATCGGGGCGCTGATCGGGGCGGTCTATGCCGGCGGGCTCAGCGCGCTCGAAATCCGCGCCCATGCGGAACGGGTGCTCGTCAACCGGCGCGAGCTGATCCGCCGCATTCTGGCCGACCCCGAAGTGAACCTCCGGCAGCTGTTCGGCTTGCGTTCGCCGCTGGGTGCGGCGATCGACGGGCGGGTGCTGGTGCGGGCGGCGCTGCCGCCGGGCATGCCCGAGCGCATCGAGGACTTTCCCATTCCCTTCACCGCGGTGGCCACGGATTTCTACGGCCGCCGCGTCTATCCCTTGCTGCGCGGCCCGGTGGTTCCGGCGCTGGCCGCCAGCATCGCCCTGCCCGGCCTGATCTCGCCGCAGCGGCTCGGCAATGTGGTACTCGTCGATGGCGGGATCACCAATCCCCTGCCCTTCGACCTTCTGCATCATGTGGACATCGTGGTGGCGGTGGACGTCACCGGGCGTCCGATCAGTCGGCCCGGCCGCATGCCGAGCATGCCGGAGCTCTTGTTCCGCTCGTCCATGATCATGCAGCACCACCTGGTGCAGGCGAATATCGAGCGGTCGCCGCCCGACATCCTGGTGGTGCCGGAGGTGGACGAGATCCGGGTGCTGGAGTTCTTTCGCCTGCCGCAGATCATGAAGGCGGCGCAACCGGCCAAGGAGGAGGTCAAGCGCAAGCTCGAAGCACTCCTCCGCGGGCGGCCGGCCAGGCGGCGTCGCCTCAGTCCTCCACGAAGCTCCGCTGCAAGGAAGCGATCAGCGGGTCCAGGATATAGCGCATGACCGTCCGTTCGCCCGTGGTGATCGCAGCTTCCGCCGGCATGCCGGGGACCAGGTGGATGGCCGGGCGGATCTTGCCCAGCTCTTCCTGGCTCACCTCCACCTTGCCTGCATAGAAGCTCTGGCCGGAGTTCGGCTCCTGCACGGCGTCCGGCGAGACATAGATGAGTTTGCCGGTGATGCGCGGCAGGCTGCGCTGCTTGTAGGCGGTGAACTTGACAAGGCAGGATTCCCCCACATGGACCACGTCGATGTCCATGGGAGAGATCCGCACGTCGATAATGAGCTTTTCCGCGTCCGGCACGATATCGAGGATGGGCGATCCCGGGGCGACCACACCGCCGACGGTGTGATAGCGCAGATTGACCACCGTGCCCTCGATCGGCGCCACGATCTGGGTACGCGACAGCACGTCGGCGGCGGAGGCAAGCTTGCTGTCGAGATTGGCAAGCTCTTTCTCGAGCTCCGCGCGCTGGCTGGATGCCTGATCGCGCGCCTGCTGATCGATATTGAGCAGGCGGAGCTTGTATTCGCCGATCTGCTGATCCGTCGAGGCCAGGGCCGAGCGGGCCGAGGACGCTTGCGCCTCGAACTGGGCGTTGCTGCGTTGCATTTCGAGCAAGCGCGAGCGGCGTTCATAGCCCTGCTTGACGAGATCCTCGACCGTCTTCAATTCCTCCTTGAACAGCTTGAGCTGATTTTCGGCGCTTTCAGCCTCCGCCTGGCGGCCCACGCGCTGCTCCTCCAGCTGAGCGATCGTCTGCTGCAGCACGTCCCGCTGGCCCTGCAGGTTCTCCCGGCGCACCTTGAACAGGCGCTCCTGCGAGGTGATCGCCTCCTGGGCTCGCTGGTCCTTCTTTGCCGCGGCGATCAGCCAATCAGGATAGGTTATCTCGGGGCGCCCATCCACCTCCGCATCGAGCCTGGCCAGAGAGGCCGCCGCCCCATAGCGCTGGACCTGGACGATGTCGAGATTCGCGGTGTCCTGCGTCGCGTCCAGCACCATGAGCAATTGGCCCTGGTGCACCTTGGCGCCGTCTTCCACGAGGATCTGCTGGATGATGCCGCCTTCCAGGTGCTGGACCGTGCGCCGGTAGCCTTCCGGGCTCACCACCCCGGGTGCCATCGCCGCGCTGGCAAGTGGCGCCACGGAGGCCCAGAGGCCTGCGCCGAAAATGAACACGCCGACAATGCCAAGCCCGATCAGGCTGAGCCTGTTCAGGGAGCGGCGGTTCGCCTTGAGCGCCTTCTCCGCCTGCTCTTCGCTCGTCGCGAACAGGTCCGGTGTGGCTTGCTGCGGTGCGAGTGCCGGATCAGCTGCGGGCTGCATGGCCGAAGCCTCCCTGAGCGAAACCGCCCTGAGCGAAACCGCCCTGGGCATGGAAGACCGGTTGCGGCGCGGGCTTCAGCGGCCCGGGGCCAGCCGCCTGGGCCGGGGCGACGGCGTGCACCGGGGCCACGGCTGGCCCAGGCGCCGGTGCAGGGCGCGGCG
>NZ_SZZM01000013.1 GCF_005281615.1 Rhodoligotrophos defluvii
GGACGGTTGTGACGGGCCGGATCGAGCGCGGTGTCGTGAAGGTCGGCGAGGAAGTGGAGATTGTCGGGATCCGCGACACGCGCAAGACCACGGTGACGGGCGTCGAGATGTTCCGCAAGCTGCTCGATCAGGGGGAGGCGGGCGACAATATCGGTGCGCTGCTGCGCGGCATCGACCGGGACATGGTGGAGCGGGGCCAGGTTTTGTGCAAGCCCGGCTCGGTGAAGCCGCACAAGAAGTTCACGGCGGAAGCCTACATCCTGACGAAGGAGGAGGGTGGACGTCACACGCCGTTCTTCACCAACTACCGTCCGCAGTTCTACTTCCGGACGACGGACGTGACGGGTGTTGTGACGCTGCCGGAAGGCGTCGAGATGGTGATGCCGGGCGACAACGTGTCGATGAGCGTTGAGCTGATCACGCNGGTCGGGCTCCCGTGCCCGACCTCAGGACCCAGGGCTGGGGCAGGGCGGCGCAAAGCGGCCTGCCTCTACCGTCCGACTTGGGACTGGTCAGCCGGCGTATCCGGTGATAAGGATGCGCCGGCTGATGCGTCAGCCGGACTGGTTCGGTCGCGAACCGGTCAAGAGTTTAGGGGTGTAGCTCAGTTGGTAGAGCGGCGGTCTCCAAAACCGCAGGTCGGGGGTTCGAGACCCTCCGCCCCTGCCAGAACAGAATGACGCGACTGGCTGCGGCCGCTGAGGCCCCCAGCGCGTCTTCTGGCGTTTGTGGAATTCAAGGCGAGCACGCCTCTGGTGGCGCAAGGCCGCCGAGGCAGTGGAGTGACTATGGCGAAGACCAATCCATTCCAGTTCGTGCAGCAGGTCCGGGCCGAATTGGCCAAGGTGACCTGGCCGACGCGCAAGGAGACGATGATCACCACGGCGATGGTGATGATCATGGTGGTGCTCGCCTCCATCTTTTTCCTCGTGGTGGACGAGATCTTGAGTTTCGCCGTGGGCTACGTGCTCGGGATCAGGGCGTGAATAGGGCTGGGAAGAATGGCTAAGCGCTGGTACATCGTTCACACCTATTCAAACTTCGAGAAGAAGGTGGCCGAGACGCTGAAGGAGCAGGCGGCGCAGCAGGGCCTGGAGCACCTCTTCGAGGAGATCCTGGTGCCGACCGAGGAGGTGGTCGAGGTGCGTCGCGGCCGCAAGGTGACGACCGAGCGGCGGTTCTTCCCGGGCTACGTGCTGGTGCGGATGGAGATGACGGACCAGGCCTATCACCTGATCCGCAACATCCCCAAGGTGACCGGTTTCCTCGGCTCCGACAACAAGCCGATCCCGATCTCCAATGCGGAAGCCGAACGCATCCTCCACCAGGTGAAGGAAGGCGTCGAGCGGCCGCGGCCCTCGGTCATGTTCGAGGTGGGCGAGCAGGTCAAGGTGTCGGACGGGCCCTTCGCCTCGTTCAACGGTCTCGTGGAAGAGGTCGACGAGGAGCGCTCACGGCTCAAGGTGGCCGTGTCCATTTTCGGCCGGCCAACGCCGGTCGAGCTCGAGTTCGGGCAGGTGGAGAAGGTCTGACGCAAGCAATCTCTCAATCTCCCGTTAACCGGTGGGAGGCCTGATCGCCCCGCCAGCCTGCGGCGGCGACAAGTGCATGGGGCCGCACCACCACCCTCTGCAACGTGAATGCCGGCGATAATCCGGCGGAGAGGACGAAATGGCGAAGAAAGTAACCGGCTATATCAAGCTGCAGGTGCCTGCGGCTTCGGCCACCCCGTCGCCCCCGATCGGGCCGGCGCTCGGTCAGCGCGGCCTGAACATCATGGAATTCTGCAAGGCCTTCAACGCGGCCACCCAGGATCTCGAAAAGGGCGCGCCCTGCCCGACGGTGATCACCGTCTATCAGGACAAGTCGTTCACCTTCGAGATCAAGACCCCGCCGGCGAGCTACCTGCTGCGGCAGGCGGCGAAGGTGGCCAAGGGCTCGAAGGAGCCGGGCCGTGCCAATGTCGGCTCGGTCACCATGGAGCAGGTGCGCCAGATCGCCCAGGCCAAGCTCAAGGACCTCAACGCCCGGGACCTCGACCAGGCGGCGAAGATCATCGCGGGCTCGGCCCGTTCCATGGGCCTGCAGGTGGTGGAGTAAACCATGGCCAAGGTTGCAAAGCGCATTGCCAAGATCAATGAAGGCCTCAGCCGGAACCGGGCCTACCCGCTGGAAGAGGCGCTGAAGCTGCTCAAGGAGCGCGCGGTCGCCAAGTTCGACGAGACCATCGAGATCGCGCTCAACCTGGGCGTCGACCCGCGCCATGCGGACCAGATGGTGCGCGGCGTCTGCCAGCTGCCCAACGGCTCGGGCCGCGACGTGCGGGTGGCGGTATTCGCGCGCGGCGACAAGGCCGAGCAGGCGAAGGCCGCCGGTGCCGACATCGTCGGCGCCGAGGACCTGGTGGAGCGTATCCAGGGCGGCAACGTAGATTTCGACCGCTGCATCGCCACCCCGGACATGATGCCGCTGGTCGGCCGTCTGGGTAAGGTGCTGGGCCCCCGCGGCCTGATGCCGAACCCGAAGGTCGGCACGGTGACGCCGGACGTTGCCGCGGCGGTCAAGGCGGCCAAGGGCGGCGCGGTCGAGTTCAAGGTCGAGAAGGCCGGCATCGTGCATGGCGGCGTGGGCAAGGCGAGCTTCAGCGAGGATGCGCTGGCCGGCAATATCCGCGCCTTCGTGGACGCGGTGGTGAAGGCCAAGCCCGCCGGCGCCAAGGGCACCTATCTCAAGAAGGCGTCGTTGAGTTCGACCATGGGTCCCGGGCTCAAGGTTGACCTTGCGACTTTGACGGCCCCGGCGTAATAGAACGGGTTCGTTTACAAGATTCGCTTGAACTGGTCGGGCCCAGACCCGATCTGTTCAGGCGTTTCGTCCGTTCTGCTGCTGAGCGGCAGGCCGGATGGAAGACCTGTCCGAGACTGCAGGTGCGTGGATGTGTCCGCGCTTAATCTCCTGCATGAGACGGGGAATGGGTTGATCGGCGGATCAGGACACACCATCTGGTGGTGTCTTGTCCTTCGATTGGTTCGAACCTCGGTTTCGCGGCATCCCTCTCGGCGAAGGATGGCGGGACAGGCAATGGGCGCCATTGGCGGCGGCCATCAGCCTAATCGAGGGTGGTGGTCGGCACCGGTGGCAAGTGTGGACGCGCAATATCCCGAAAGGGATGGAGCGCACACGAGGAGAGAGCAAGTGGATAGAGCTGAAAAGCAAGAGCTCATCAACACGCTCAACCAGGTGTTCAAGACCACCGGCGTCGTCGTGGTGGTCGGCTACCAGGGCCTGACCGCGGCGCAGATGAACGCCCTGCGCGGCAGTATGGCCGAGGCCAACGCGACATTCAAGGTCGCGAAGAACCGCCTGGTCAAGCTTGCTCTTGATGGCACGGAATCGGACGGCATCAAGGACCTGTTCAGAGGTCCGACCGCCGTGGCCTATTCGGCCGATCCGATCGCGGCGCCAAAGGCGTTGGTGGCCTATGCCAAGGCGAACGAGAAGCTGGTGATCCTGGGGGGTGCCCTGGGCTCGCGGGTTCTCGATGCCAATGGCGTCAAGGCCCTGGCCGAGCTGCCGTCTCTCGACGAGCTGAGGGGCAAGCTCATCGGCCTCATTCAGGCTCCCGCCACCCGTCTCGCCGGCGTGCTTCAGGCGCCCGGCGGCCAGCTGGCGCGGGTCCTCAATGCCTACGCCACCAAGAGCGAGGCCGCTTGACGGCCAACTTCAACAACCGGTTCGAACCAATTGAAAGAAAGTAAGAGACATGGCTGATCTGTCGAAGATTGTTGACGAGCTGTCGAATCTGACGGTTCTCGAAGCGGCCGAGCTGTCAAAGCTCCTGGAAGAGAAGTGGGGCGTCTCCGCCGCAGCCCCTGTCGCGGTCGCCGCGGTCGGCGGCGGCGCTGCTGCCGGCGCGGCCGCACCGGCCGAGGAGCAGACCGAGTTCACGGTGATGCTGAACTCCGCCGGCGACAAGAAGATCAACGTGATCAAGGTGGTCCGCGAGATCACCGCGCTCGGCCTGAAGGAAGCCAAGGACCTGGTGGAAGGCGCGCCCAAGCCGGTCAAGGAAGGCGTGTCCAAGGCCGAGGGCGAGGACATCAAGAAGAAGCTCGAAGAGGCTGGCGCTACGGTTGAGCTTAAGTAAATGCCATTCGGCGCGGGAAGGGGCCCATACCCTTCCCGTTGTCGGAACAAGCTGGACGTTTCCCAACGGTTTTCCAGGCAGCCGCCGCAGAGGGCTGCCCGGAAAGCCGTTTAAAGCGTTGAATGAAGCGCTCATAAAGGAGCCGAAATGACTCAGACTTTCACCGGTCGCAGGCGGGTCCGCAAGTTCTTTGGACGTATGCAGGAAGTTGCGGAGATGCCGAACCTCATCGAGGTTCAGAAGGAATCGTACCAGCAGTTCCTTCAGGTGGATGAGCCGGCGGGCGGGCGCGAGGATACAGGCCTGCAGGCCGTGTTCAAGTCCGTATTCCCCATTAGCGATTTCTCGGGCCAGGCGATGCTCGAATTCGTGCGCTACGAGTTCGAGCCGCCGAAATACGACGTCGAGGAGTGCCAGCAGCGGGGCATGACCTATGCGGCGCCGCTGAAGGTGACCCTGCGCCTGATCGTGTTCGAGCTGGATGACGAGACCGGCGCCAAGTCGGTGAAGGATATCAAGGAGCAGGACGTCTATATGGGCGACATGCCCTTCATGACGGACAACGGCACCTTCGTCGTGAACGGCACCGAGCGCGTGATCGTCTCCCAGATGCACCGCTCGCCCGGCGTGTTCTTCGACCACGACCGCGGCAAGACTCATTCCAGCGGCAAGCTGCTGTTTGCCGGCCGCATCATTCCCTATCGCGGCTCATGGCTCGACTTCGAGTTCGACGCCAAGGACATCGTCTATGTGCGCATCGACCGGCGCCGCAAGCTGCCGGTGACGACGCTGTTCTATGCCCTCGGCCTCGATGGCGAGGAGATCCTGCACTATTTCTACGATACTGTGACCTATACGCGCACGGCCGAAGGCTGGCGCACGCCGTTCGATCCCAAGCGCTATCGCGGCGTGAAGCCGGAGCGCGACCTGATCAACGCGGCGACCGGCGAGGTGGCGGTCGAAGCCGGGCGCAAGATCACCCCGCGGCTCGCGCGCAAGCTGGCCGAGGAAGGCCTGACCGAACTGCTCGTGCGCAACGAGGACCTTTACGGCTCCTATGTGGCCGATGAGCTGGTCAATCCCGACACCGGCGAGATCTATGCGGAAGCCGGCGACGAGATCAACGAGGCGATGCTGAAGGTGCTCGAGGAGGCGGGCTACGAGGAGCTGCGCATTCTCGATATCGACCACATCACCACCGGCGCCTATATCCGCAACACGCTGAAGTCGGACAAGGTGGAGAACTACGAGCAGGCGCTGCTCGAGATCTACCGCGTCATGCGGCCGGGCGAGCCGCCCACGCGCGAGACGGCGGAGGCCCTGTTCCACGGCCTGTTCTCCGATCCGGAGCGCTATGATCTCTCGGCAGTGGGCCGGGTGAAGCTCAACATGCGGCTCGACCTCCACAGCCCGGACACGCTGCGCACGCTGACCCGCGACGACATCCTGGCGGTGGTCAAGACCCTGACCGACCTGCGCGACGGCAAGGGCGAGATCGACGACATCGACCATCTCGGCAACCGGCGGGTGCGCTCGGTCGGCGAGCTCATGGAGAACCAGTTCCGCGTCGGCCTGGTGCGCATGGAGCGCGCCATCCGCGAGCGCATGAGCTCGGTCGACATCGACACGGTGATGCCGCACGACCTCATCAACGCCAAGCCGGTGGCCGCCGCGGTGCGCGAATTCTTCGGCTCGTCGCAGCTGTCGCAGTTCATGGATCAGACGAACCCGCTGTCGGAAGTCACCCACAAGCGGCGGCTTTCAGCCCTTGGCCCGGGGGGCCTCACGCGCGAGCGTGCGGGCTTCGAGGTGCGCGACGTGCACCCGACCCATTACGGCCGCATCTGCCCGATCGAGACGCCGGAAGGCCCGAATATCGGCCTGATCAACTCGCTGGCGACCTTCGCCCGCGTCAACAAATACGGCTTCATCGAGGCCCCGTACCGCAAGGTCAAGGACGGCCGCGTCTCGGACGAGGTGGTCTATCTCTCGGCGATCGAGGAGGCGAAATACCATATCGGCCAGGCGAACGTGAAGCTGGACGCCGACGGCCGCTTCCTGGAGGAACTGGTCACCGCCCGTATCGGCGGCGACGTCACCATGGTCTCGCCCGACCGGCTCGACTATGTGGACGTGTCGCCGAAGCAGCTGGTGTCGGTTGCGGCAGCCCTCATCCCGTTCCTGGAGAATGACGACGCCAACCGTGCGCTCATGGGATCCAACATGCAGCGGCAGGCGGTGCCGCTGATCAAGACCGATGCGCCGCTGGTGGGCACCGGCATGGAGGAGGTGGTTGCCCGCGACTCGGGCGCGGCCATTTCCGCTCGCCGCACCGGCATCGTGGACCAGGTGGACAGCCGCCGTATTGTCATCCGCGCAACCGAGGAGACGGACCCCGCCCGCTCGGGCGTGGACATCTACAACCTCGCCAAATTCCAGCGGTCGAACCAGAACACCTGCATCAACCAGCGTCCGCTCGTTCGGGTTGGCGACCGGGTGAAGGCCGGCGACATCATCGCGGATGGTCCGTCGACGGATCTCGGCGACCTGGCGCTCGGTCGCAACGTGCTCGTCGCGTTCATGCCGTGGAACGGCTACAACTTCGAGGATTCGATCCTGATCTCGGAACGGGCCGTCCGCGACGACATTTTCACCTCTATCCATATCGAGGAATTCGAGGTGATGGCGCGCGACACCAAGCTCGGGCCGGAGGAAATCACCCGCGACATCCCGAATGTCGGTGAAGAGGCCCTCAAGAACCTGGACGAGGCCGGCATCGTCTATATCGGTGCCGAGGTGAAGCCGGGCGACATCCTGGTGGGCAAGATCACGCCGAAGGGCGAGAGCCCGATGACGCCGGAGGAGAAGCTCCTGCGTGCGATCTTCGGCGAGAAGGCGTCCGACGTGCGCGACACCAGCTTGCGGGTGCCGCCGGGCGTCCAGGGCACCATCGTCGAGGTGCGCGTGTTCAACCGCCACGGGGTGGACAAGGACGAGCGCGCGCTTGCCATCGAGCGCGAGGAAATCGAGCGGCTGGCCAAGGACCGCGACGACGAGCTGGCGATCCTCGATCGCAACACCTATGGCCGTCTCGCCGACTTCCTCAACGGCAAGGAGGCGGCCGGCGGGCCGCGCGGCTACAAGGTCGAGGGTGCCATCGATCAGGCCAAGCTCGACGAGATGCCCCGGTCGAAGTGGTGGGAGATTGCGCTGGCCGACGAGAAGTCGCTGTCAGAGCTCGAGGCCATGCGCCAGCAGTATGAGGACTCCAAGAAGCGGCTGGAGCAGCGGTTCCTCGACAAGGTCGAGAAGCTGCAGCGCGGCGACGAGCTGCCGCCCGGCGTGATGAAGATGGTCAAGGTCTTCGTCGCGGTGAAGCGCAAGATCCAGCCCGGCGACAAGATGGCGGGCCGCCACGGCAACAAGGGCGTGGTCTCCAAGATCGTGCCGATCGAGGACATGCCCTTTGCAGAGGACGGAACGCCGGTCGACATGGTCTTGAACCCGCTCGGCGTGCCGAGCCGCATGAATGTCGGGCAGATCCTCGAGACCCATCTCGGCTGGGCCTGTGCGGGTCTTGGCAAGCAGATCGCACAGCTGTGCGATATCTACTACGAGAACCGCAAGATCGAGCCGCTGAAGGAGAAGCTCGAGGGCATCTACGGCAAGTCCGACGGCCTGGCTGAGCTATCGCCGGAGGAGATGATCACCTTCGCCGAGAGCATGCGCGGCGGCGTTCCCGTTGCAACCCCCGTGTTCGACGGAGCCAAGGAGGAGGACATCGTCCACATGCTTTCGGAAGCGGGCATGGACACCTCCGGCCAGGTGACGCTCTATGACGGCCGCACGGGCGAGCCGTTCGATCGGAAGGTGACGGTCGGGTATATCTATATCCTCAAGCTGCACCACCTGGTCGACGACAAGATCCACGCCCGCTCGATCGGCCCATACAGCCTGGTCACCCAGCAGCCGCTGGGCGGCAAGGCTCAGTTCGGCGGTCAGCGCTTCGGCGAGATGGAGGTCTGGGCGCTGGAAGCCTATGGCGCCGCCTACACGTTGCAGGAGATGCTCACGGTGAAGTCGGACGACGTGGCCGGCCGCACCAAGGTCTACGAGGCGATCGTCCGTGGCGACGACACGTTCGAGGCCGGCATCCCCGAGAGCTTCAACGTGCTCGTCAAGGAAATGCGGTCGCTCGGCCTCAATGTCGAGTTGATCACCTCCGAAAGTTGACCGTCGCCCCACATAACGGCCCGGGAATTCTTCGCCGATTCCCGGGCGACCGTCCGCGACAGGCGGACCCCGCAAATTCATTTGAAGCCGCGCTGCCCGCGCGAAGGAGCCTGGACCGATGAATCAAGAGGTCATGAACCTTTTCAGCCCCGGAAGCCCTCCGGCGACGTTCGATTCGATCAAGATCTCGATCGCGTCGCCCGAGAAGATCCTGTCCTGGTCCTACGGTGAGATCAAGAAGCCGGAGACGATCAACTACCGGACGTTCAAGCCCGAGCGCGACGGCTTGTTCTGCGCCCGGATCTTCGGCCCCATCAAGGACTACGAGTGCTTGTGCGGCAAGTACAAGCGCATGAAGTACAAAGGCGTCATCTGCGAGAAGTGCGGCGTCGAGGTCACCTTGAGCCGCGTGCGCCGCGAGCGCATGGGCCATATCGAGCTGGCCGCGCCGGTTGCGCATATCTGGTTCCTCAAGTCGCTGCCGAGCCGCATTGCCCTGCTGCTCGACATGACCCTGAAGGAGATCGAGCGGGTCCTCTATTTCGAGAACTACATCGTCCTCGAGCCGGGGCTGACGCCGCTGAAGCCGCGCCAGCTTCTGACCGAGGACGAGTACATCGCCTATCAGGATGAGTATGGCGAGGATGCGTTCACCGCATCCATCGGCGCGGAGGCCATCCGCGACCTCCTGCGCGAGATCGATCTGGAGAAGCTGAGCGACAGCCTGCGTCAGGAGATTGCCGAGTCGACCTCGGAGCTCAAGCCGAAGAAGCTCGCCAAGCGGCTCAAGCTGGTGGAGGCTTTCATCGAATCCGGCAACCGCCCGGAATGGATGATCCTGACGGTGATCCCGGTTATTCCGCCGGAGCTGCGCCCGCTGGTGCCGCTCGACGGCGGCCGCTTCGCCACGTCCGACCTCAACGATCTCTATCGCCGCGTCATCAACCGCAACAACCGGCTGAAGCGGCTGATCGAGCTGAAGGCGCCGGACATCATCATCCGCAACGAGAAGCGCATGCTTCAGGAGGCGGTGGACGCGCTGTTCGACAACGGCCGGCGCGGTCGCGTGCTCACGGGCGCCAACAAGCGGCCGCTGAAGTCGCTCGCTGACATGCTGAAAGGCAAGCAGGGCCGGTTCCGGCAGAACCTGTTGGGCAAGCGCGTGGACTATTCCGGCCGCTCGGTGATCGTGGTCGGCCCGGAGCTCAAGCTGCACCAGTGCGGCCTGCCGAAGAAAATGGCGCTCGAGCTGTTCAAGCCCTTCATCTACTCGCGTCTCGACGCGAAGGGTTTGGCGGCCACCGTCAAGCAGGCAAAGAAGCTGGTGGAAAAGGAGAAGCCGGAGGTCTGGGACATCCTGGATGAGGTCATCCGCGAGCACCCGATCCTCTTGAACCGTGCGCCCACCTTGCACCGCTTGGGCATCCAGGCCTTCGAGCCGGTGCTGATCGAGGGCAAGGCGATCCAGCTGCATCCGCTGGTCTGCGCCGCCTTCAACGCGGACTTCGACGGCGACCAGATGGCGGTGCACGTGCCGCTGTCCCTGGAAGCGCAGCTCGAGGCCCGCGTGCTGATGATGTCCACCAATAACGTGCTGCACCCGGCCAACGGTCAGCCGATCATCGTGCCGAGCCAGGACATCGTGCTCGGTCTCTACTACCTGTCGCTGATGCGGCAGAACGAGCCGGGCGAGGGCATGGTGTTCGCCAATCTGGCGGAAATCGACCACGCGCTGGAAGCGAAGATCGTCACCTTGCATTCGAAGATCAAGGCGCGCTTCACCTCCGTCGATGCCGATGGCAACGAGGTGACCAAGGTCTATGAGACCACGCCGGGCCGCATGAAGATCGGCGCGCTTCTGCCGAAGCGCCCGGGGATCACGTTCGACCTGTGCAACAAGCTGCTGACCAAGCGCGAGATCAGCCGCATGATCGATGCCGTCTACCGCCATTGCGGGCAGAAGGAATCGGTCATCTTCTGTGACCAGATCATGGGCCTCGGCTTCCACAACGCCTTCAAGGCGGGCATCTCCTTCGGCAAGGACGACATGGTCATTCCGGAGACGAAGGAGAAGCTGGTCGAGGAGACCCGGCAGCTGGTCAAGGAATACGAGCAGCAATACGTGGACGGCCTGATCACCCAGGGCGAGAAGTACAACAAGGTGGTGGACGCCTGGGCCAAGTGCACCGACAAGGTGGCCGACGAGATGATGGCGCGGATCTCGGCTGTCGAATTCGAACAGGAGAGCGGTCGCGAGAAGCCGATCAATTCCATCTACATGATGGCCCATTCGGGCGCGCGCGGCTCTCCGGCGCAGATGAAGCAGCTGTCCGGCATGCGTGGCCTGATGGCCAAGCCGTCGGGAGAGATCATCGAGACGCCGATCATCTCCAACTTCAAGGAAGGCCTCACCGTGCTCGAGTACTTCAACTCGACCCACGGCGCCCGCAAGGGGCTGGCCGACACCGCCTTGAAGACGGCCAACTCGGGCTATCTCACCCGCCGCCTGGTGGACGTGGCGCAGGACTCCATCATCACCGAGGAGGATTGCGGCACGGAGGCGAGCATCACGACCAGCCCGCTGATCGATGCGGGCGAGGTGGTGGTGTCGCTCGGCAGCCGCGTGCTCGGCCGCACTGCTGCGGAAGACGTGATCGACCCGGCGACCGGCGCGGTGATCGTGCCGAGGAACCACGAGATCATGGAGGAGCATGCCGAGGCCATCGAGCGCTCCGGCCTGCAGCAGGTGCGGATCCGCTCGGTTCTGACCTGCTCCACCAAGTTCGGTGTCTGCGCCAAGTGCTACGGCCGCGATCTCGCGCGTGGCACGCCCGTCAACCTGGGCGAAGCGGTGGGCGTCATCGCCGCCCAGTCGATCGGCGAGCCGGGCACCCAGCTCACCATGCGCACCTTCCATATCGGCGGCACGGCTCAGGTGCTGAACGAGTCCTTCCTGGAGTCGGCGCATGAGGGCACGGTCAAGATCCGCAACCCGAATATCGGTCGCGACAGTGCCGGCCGGTATGTGGTGATGGGCCGGAACACCTCGATCGCCATCATCGACGACAACGGCGTCGAGCGTGCGCATCACAAGGTGATGTACGGCGCGCGCCTGCACGTCGCCGATGGCGACCGTGTCAAGCGCGGCACCCGTCTCGCCGAGTGGGATCCCTATACCCGCCCGGTTCTCACCGAGGTCGAAGGCACGGTGGATTTCGAGGACGTGGTGGACGGCATCTCCGTCAAGGAGGTGGCGGACGAGGCGACCGGCATCACCAGCCGCGTGGTCATGGACTGGCGGTCCTCGCCCCGCGGCGCGGATCTCAGGCCGGCCATCGTCATCAAGAACAAGGACGGCAATATCGCCAAGCTGCCTCGTGGCGGCGAGGCGCGCTACCTCCTGTCGGTCGACGCGGTGCTGTCGGTGGAGCCGGGTGCTGCAGTGAAGCCGGGCGACGTGCTGGCCCGTATCTCGACGGAAAGCGCCAAGACGCGCGACATCACTGGCGGTCTGCCGCGGGTGGCGGAGCTGTTCGAGGCGCGCCGGCCAAAGGATCACGCCATCATCGCCGAAATCTCGGGCACGGTGCAGTTCGGGCGCGACTACAAGAACAAGCGCCGCATCCGCATCGAGCCCGACGACGCCAATCTCGAACCGGTCGAGTACCTGATCCCCAAGGGCAAGCATCTGCCTGTCCAGGAGGGCGACCACATCGAGAAGGGCGAGTATCTGATGGACGGCAACCCGGCGCCGCACGACATCCTGGCGATCAAGGGGATCGAGGAGCTTGCGAGCTTCCTGATCAACGAGATCCAGGAGGTCTACCGGCTGCAGGGCGTGTTGATCAACGACAAGCACATCGAGGTCATTGTCCGACAGATGCTGCAGAAGGTGGAGATCGAGGACGGCGGCGACAGCCTGCTGCTCCCCGGCGAGCAGGTCGACCGGATCGAGCTGGACGAGATCAACGACAAGCTGTTGGCGGATGGCAAGAAGCCCGCGACCGGCAAGCCGGTGCTGCTCGGCATCACCAAGGCCTCCCTGCAGACCCGCTCGTTCGTGTCGGCCGCCTCGTTCCAGGAGACCACGCGCGTTCTCACCGACGCAGCTGTCAACGGCAAGACCGACATGCTCGAGGGCTTGAAGGAAAACGTGATCGTCGGCCGCCTCATTCCGGCCGGCACCGGGCGGATGTTGGCCCGCTACAAGCAGGTCGCCGACAAGCGCGACCAGCTTATCCTGGAGGAGCGGCGCAAGGGCGGTGCGGCTTTGCCGGGTGGGACAGCGCCCGTGGCCGACCCGTTCGCTTCGCCCCAGGAGCAGCCGGTCTAGAGCATTTTCGAGCGAAGTGGGTACCGGTTCGCATAAAGAAAATGTGATAAAACAATAATTTAAGGCGGTTCCGCGATTCAGAGGAAGAGCGGAACCGCTTCTAGCGTGCACGCGGTGTGCCCCGCTTTCCCTTCCCGGTCACCGGGGAGGGTGGCCGCCGCGGGATGGCCGGGCGGGGCTGCGGAGCTCCCGGGACGAACAAGTAAAAAGCGGCCGCCTGGCGCGGCCGCTTTTGTTTTTGCCGTCGCCCCGTCGGTGGGATCAGGCGCCGACCCTATCTTCGATCATCACTTCGGCCGGCGTGGCCGCCTTCGGCTGCACGAAAGCGACGATGGCGCCGCCACCGTCCTGAATCAGCGCAACCTCGCCGATATGATCGCTGTGGAAAGGCCCGTGCATGACCCGGCCGCCGGTCCCGTTGGCGTGCGCAACCGCCTGGTTGATGTCGTCGACGGCGAGGCAGGCGATCCAGAAGTTTGGCGTGCCGTCAAATACGGGGGACGTCATCTGGAAGATGCCGCAGACCGGCGCACCATCCTTCATCGCGATCCAGTAGGTGCTGTTGTCAGGTAGTTGTAGGGGGCGATAGGTCCAGCCCATGATATCAGCATAGAATGCCTTGGCCGCCTCGGCATTCCACGTCAGCAATTCATTCCACCAAACCTTTCCGTGAACTTGCATGTGACCCTCATGAAATAACTTCGACAGAATGGACGGTCTCACTATATCCTTCTCATTGTAGGTGCAGATCATTGCAACATTATTGACGTGCGGTCCCAAGTGCTTGGACGAAATTTCTGAGGCCCTGCTTGGTTTTTCCGCGATACAAGGGTTGACGCGGGGGAGAGGGATAAGTATGTTCCGCGCACTTTCGACGGCAGGCCGTAGGCAGGTGTCGTTGCCTAAACGCTGTCTAAAGTAAGCGGCGACATAGTCGGGACACGACCTCGGGGCTTTAAGTCTCGCGGTCCTCTGGTCATCAGGGCGCTGGCGAGCGGCGGAAGCCGATCGCATAAGCGCTCGAATGCGTGTTTCGGCAGCATCGGTCGATGCGCCGTTGGATCTTGAACAGTTGGACGAACGAAGAGCGCGAATGCCAACGATCAACCAGCTTATCCGCAAGCCCCGGGCCCCCCTCGGCAAGCGAAACAAAGTTCCGGCCATGGAGGCCTGCCCGCAGAAGCGGGGCGTATGCACGCGCGTGTATACGACAACGCCGAAGAAGCCGAACTCGGCGCTGCGCAAGGTGGCCAAGGTGCGCCTCACCAACCAGCACGAGGTGGTGACCTACATCCCGGGCGAGGGGCACAATCTGCAGGAGCACTCGGTGGTTCTGATCCGGGGCGGCCGCGTGAAGGACCTGCCGGGCGTGCGTTATCATATCATCCGTGGCGTGCTCGACACCCAGGGTGTCAATGCCCGCCGCCAGCGCCGATCGAAATACGGCGCCAAGCGGCCGAAGTGATCTGGGCAGGAGGGCTTAAGCAATGTCGCGTCGCCGCCGTGCAGACAAGCGGGAGATCAACCCGGATCCGAAATTCGGGGATCTCATCGTGTCCAAGTTCATGAACAACCTGATGCGGGACGGCAAGAAGTCCGTCGCCGAAGGCATCGTCTATGGCGCGTTCGACAAGATCGAGCAGCGCGCCAAGACCGATCCGGTCGCGGTATTCCATCAGGCCCTGGGCAATGTGAGCCCGGCCATCGAGGTGCGTTCCCGCCGTGTGGGTGGCGCCACCTATCAGGTGCCGGTCGAGGTGCGCCACGAGCGCCGGCAGGCCCTGGCCATCCGCTGGATCATTTCTGCAGCACGCGCTCGCAACGAGAACACCATGGTGGACCGGCTTTCGGCCGAGCTTCTCGATGCGGCGAACAATCGCGGCTCCGCGGTGAAGAAGCGCGAGGACACCCACCGGATGGCGGAAGCCAACCGGGCTTTCTCGCATTACCGCTGGTAACGGCCCGAGGGAGACTAGGCAATGCCCCGCACGCATCCGATCGAGGATTATCGCAATTTCGGCATCATGGCGCATATCGATGCCGGCAAGACCACGACCACCGAGCGCATCCTGTTCTACACGGGCAAGAGCCACAAGATCGGTGAGGTTCATGAGGGCGCTGCCACCATGGACTGGATGGAGCAGGAGCAGGAGCGCGGCATCACCATCACGTCGGCCGCAACCACCTGCTTCTGGAAGGGCAAGCGCCTGAACATCATCGACACGCCGGGCCACGTGGATTTCACCATCGAGGTGGAGCGCTCGTTGCGCGTGCTCGACGGCGCCATCGCGCTCTTGGACGCCAATGCCGGCGTCGAGCCGCAGACCGAGACGGTCTGGCGCCAGGCGGAGAAGTATCATGTGCCGCGCATGATCTTCGTCAACAAGATGGATAAGACCGGTGCCGATTTCTACAAATCGGTGGAGATGATCAAGAGCCGGCTGGGGGCGACGCCGCTCGTGATCCAGCTGCCGATCGGCTCGGAGAATACGTTCAAGGGCTGCGTCGACCTGATCAAGATGCAGGCGATCATCTGGCGTGACGAGACCTTGGGCGCCGAATTCGATTATGTGGAGATCCCGGCCGATCTCAAGGACAAGGCGCGGGAATACCGGGAAAAGCTCATCGAGCAGGCGGTCGAGATCGACGAAGCCGCCATGGAGGCTTATCTCGAAGGCAACGAGCCCGACGAGGAGAAGCTCAAGGCGCTGATCCGCAAGGGCACCTGCGACGTGACCTTCTATCCCGTGCTGTGCGGTTCCGCCTTCAAGAACAAGGGTGTGCAGCCGCTGCTCGATGCGGTGGTGGACTACCTTCCGAGCCCGATCGAGATTCCCCCGGTCAAGGGCGTGGACGTGAAGACCGGTGCCGAGGCGACGCGGGTAGCGCGCGACAACGAGCCGACCTCGCTGCTCGCCTTCAAGATCATGAACGATCCCTTCGTAGGCTCGCTCACCTTCTGCCGCATCTATTCGGGCAAGCTCGACTCCGGTACCCAGCTGCTCAACACGGTGAAGGAAAAGCGCGAGCGTGTCGGCCGCATGCTGCAGATGCATGCGAACCACCGCGAGGAGATCAAGGAAGCCTATGCGGGCGACATCGTGGCGCTGGCTGGTCTCAAGGAGACGACCACGGGCGATACCCTGTGCGATCCGAACTACCCGGTCATTCTCGAGCGCATGGAGTTCCCGGAGCCGGTGATCGAGATCGCCATCGAGCCGAACAGCAAGAGCGATCAGGAGAAGATGGGCCTCGCGCTCAACCGGCTGGCCCAGGAGGATCCCTCGTTCCGGGTCAAGACCGACGAGGAGTCGGGCCAGACCATCATCGCCGGCATGGGCGAATTGCATCTCGACATCATCGTCGACCGCATGCGCCGCGAGTTCAAGGTCGAGGCCAAGGTGGGCGCGCCGCAGGTGGCCTATCGCGAGACCATCTCCCGTCAGGCGGAGATCGATTACACCCACAAGAAGCAGACCGGCGGCTCTGGCCAGTTCGCCCGGGTGAAGCTGGTGATCGAGCCGGCCGAGCAGGGCGCGGGCTTCAGCTTCGAGTCGAAGATCGTCGGCGGTGCGGTGCCGAAGGAATATGTCCCCGGCGTGGAGAAGGGGATTCGCAGCGTCGTCGAGACCGGCGTGCTCGCCGGGTTTCCCATGCTCGACCTCAAGGCCAGCCTGGTGGACGGTGCCTATCACGACGTCGACTCGAGCGTGATGGCCTTCGAAATCGCGGCTCGCGCGGCGTTCCGCGAGGTGGCGCAGAAGGCGGGCTTGAAGCTGCTCGAGCCGATCATGCGGGTCGAGGTGGTGACGCCGGACGAGTATATGGGCGATGTGATCGGCGATCTGAATGCCCGGCGCGGGCAGATCCAGGGCACCGACAGCCGCGGCGTGGTCCAGGTGATCACGGCCATGGTGCCGCTCGCCAACATGTTCGGTTACGTGAACAACCTGCGGTCCATGTCCCAGGGACGGGCCCAGTACACGATGACCTTCGACCACTATGCGGAAGTGCCGAAGGCGGTCTCGGACGAAGTGGTTGCGAAATACGCCTGATCGCGGGATCGAGGCGAGGATTGTGACTGCCCCTGAGGGCTGAATGACAAGGACAGTTTGAGATGGCCAAGCAGAAGTTTGATCGTACGAAGCCCCATGTGAACATTGGGACGATT
>NZ_SZZM01000014.1 GCF_005281615.1 Rhodoligotrophos defluvii
GCGGGCGTCGCCGCCCGCGCGCCGTGCTCGCCCTCGCGCTCCTCGGGCTCGCGGCACTCGGCTTCGCGGCGCTCGCCGATCCGGCGCCGCGCCTCGTCTGGAACGCCAGCGCGAGCGCACCCATCGGCCTCTACTGGCTCAGCCATATCAAACCATCGCGCGGCGACTTCGTGCTCGCGGACCTGCCGCCGGATGCCCGCCGTCTCGCGGTCGCGCGCGGCTATCTCCCCGACGGCGTGCCGCTGGTGAAGCGCATCGCCGCGCTCGGTGGCGACCGCGTCTGCGCCGTCGACAATGCGATCTCCGTCAATGGCCGGGTCGCCGCTAAGCGCCTGCCGTGGGACCGTCTCGGCCGTCCGCTGCCGCGCTGGACCGGCTGCCGCGTGCTCGCCGACGACGAGCTCTTCCTGTTGATGGCGGGCGTGTCCGGCTCGTTCGACGGACGGTATTTCGGGCCGGTGCGCCGCGCCGCGATCATCGGGAGGCTCGCGCCGCTATGGACCGAGTGACCCTCCTGATGCTCGCTGGACTCGCCATTGCGCCCTATGCCTGGCCGGCGCCCGGCGTCGCCGAACCGGTCGGCGCCGTCCAGGATCGCCTCGACCGCTGGCAGCCGTTCATCGCCGAAGCCGCCACCCGGTTCGCTATTCCCGAGGCTTGGATACGCGCCGTCATGCAGGCGGAGAGCGGCGGGCGGACCAGGCTCGATGGCCGCCCGATCACATCCCGGGCGGGCGCGATGGGCCTCATGCAGGTGATGCCCGACACCTACGAAGCGATGCGCGCCCGGCATGACCTCGGCGACGATCCCCATGACCCGCGCGACAACATTCTGGCTGGGGCCGCCTACCTCCGGGCCATGTACGAGCGGTTCGGGTTCCCCGGTCTCTTCGCGGCTTACAACGCCGGACCGGGCCGCTACGCAGAGCATCTCCGCGCGGGACGGCCGCTCCCGGCGGAGACCCGTGCCTATCTCGCGGCGCTTGGCTCACGCCGCTCCGCTACGCCGTCAGCGCGCGCCGTCGCGTCCGGAAGGTCCCTCTTCTTCACGCTGCGGACCACGGCGACGGCTCCACCGGACATTCCAGATGCGTCTGTATCGGGCGGCCTGTTCGTGCCGTTGCGCACCGTGCCGGGCAGCCGTCGATGAGAAGCAGCGGCGGCACCGGAGCCCCACCGGAGAGAGGGGCCTCGTCTCGGTTTTTCCATCGTACCAGCCAGGACGAAGCGCCCGTCAAGGATGCGCGGTCCCCCCAAAATGCTGCGCATTTTGGCTCCCCCACGCCCCGCTGCGCGGCGCCTTCGGCGTCCTTGACCGCCGCTTCGCCGGCCGATGCCAGGGCCTGTCCTCGATGAGGAGGGCACCAACCCTGGAGGTTCAGATGACCACGCTTCACACCCATCCGCACGCCGCATTCGACCGCTTCCCGCAGCTCGTCCGCGACCTGACTGCAGAGTTCGGTGCGGACGGAATCGACGCCATTGTCGAGCGTTTCATCGAGGCCGAACGCGCCGATTTCCACTGGGACGGACGCCTCGCGGAGATGAATCTCGGCGCCTGGGAGAGCTTCGACGAAGAGAACGAAGCGTTCGAGCTCGTGGCGATCCTCGGCTATTTCCGCGGCCGCTATTACGTCGCCACCTGCGTCGTCGATGGGGCGCGGCACGTCCATTGGATGCTTCGCCTGCGCCAGTTCGAGGTCTTCGAGAGCGCCGAAAAGGCGTTCCTGGCGAGCGGCGGGTAACCCGCCGACCGCCTCGGGAGCGGTGTTCGCTGACGCCGCTCCCGGTCCTTTCAGCCGGCGGCTCCGGCCGGTGCGTGGCCATCCGTCCGAGCCGGGATCGGACAAGAGATCGTAGATGAGCACAGATGGGACGCCGGGGACCTCGGGAGTGCGGTAGGGCAAGATGAAATAATGGCGCCAATGTCGCCTATGTCGTTGTCTGCACATCGTTTTCCCTGGCGCCATGCCCGGTTGGGCTGGCCCCAGGGTGGCGGCAAGTTGTTGAGCTGGCGCGATGTTCATGGTGCCGTCTTGCCGCCGTTCGCAGCCGCCGCTTACTCGTCTGTAACGACAGTAACCGACCACGGACACGACCATGGCAGATGATGACGACTTCAGGCCGAAGCTCGGCAGAATCCGCGCGCGGGGCAGCAAGCGTGGACGCCGCTATCTGCACCAAGTCTTGCGGGCGGTGGCGCTCGCCGGCACGCGTTCGTCCTCCAGCCGCGGCAGCTTCTACGGCAACCGGATCGGGCGCGGGTCCGGCGTCGGCCGGGTGCTCGCTTCGCGCGACCGCTATGCCGCCTTCCGCGTCCGGCGTGTGATCATCAAGTCGCGGATCGTGAAGCTCAAGGGGCAGGGGCTGAAGGCGGCACGGCTCCACCTGCGCTACATCCAGCGCGATGGCGTCACCCGCGAGGGCATGCCGGGAGAGCTCTATGATGCGGACTCCGACCGGGCCGACGGCAGGGCGTTCCTCGAACGCGGGGAGGGCGACCGGCACGAGTTCCGCTTCATCGTCTCGGCTGAGGACGCCGCCGAGTATGACGAACTCAAGGGATTTACCCGTCGGCTGATGAGCCAGATGGAGGAGGACCTCGGCACCCGGCTCGACTGGGTGGCGGTCGACCACTACAACACAGGGCATCCGCACACCCACATCGTGCTGCGCGGCAGGGACGACCGGGGCAAGGACCTGATTATCGCCCGCGACTACATCACGACGGGCATGCGCGAGCGCGCGGCGGAGATCGTCACCTTCGACCTCGGGCCGCGATCCGATCTCGAGATCGAGAACCGCCTGCGCATGGAGGTGGAGCAGGAGCGCTTCACCAGCCTCGACCGGAACCTGCTGCGCGAGGCCGACGAGGACGGCACCGTCCGGTCCGGGACGGCGGTCGGTGACGTCTTCCGCCAGACGCTACGGGCCGGCCGGCTGCAGAAGCTCCGCCGACTCGGGCTCGCCGAAGAGGTCGCGTCGGGCCGATGGCGGCTCGCCGACGACCTGGAACCGGTGTTGCGTCGGATGGGCGAGCGCGGCGACATCATCAAGACGATGCACCGGGAGATGGCGCGAGAGGGGAGGGCGCGTGCGGCGGCGGACTACGCCATCTACAACCCGGCCGACCGAAATGTGCGGCAGCTCGTCGGCAGCATCCTCGCGCGCGGGCTCTCGGACGAGATCAACGACCGCCACTACCTGATCGTCGATGGCGTCGATGGCCGGACCCATTACGTCGAGATCGGCCGGGCCGATGCGACCGAAGCCCTTCCGGAGGGTGCGGTCGTCGCCATAGAGCCGAAGCAAGCTGAGCCGAGGGCGGTCGATCGTACGGTCGCGGAGATCGCCGCCGCGAACCAGGGGCGGTACAGCGTCGAGATCCATCGCCGGCACGACCCGACCGCCACGGCGGCCTTCGCCGAGACTCACGTCCGGCGGCTCGAGGCGATGCGGCGTCTGGGTGCCGGCGTCGACCGGCAGCCGGACGGCACCTGGATCGTCGCACCGGATCATCTTGAGCAGGCGGCCGGCCATGAGCGGGCGCAGACCCGGTCGAGTCCCGTCGTGATCGAGACGCTATCGGTACTGCCGCTCGACCGACAGGTGAGTGCCGAGGGGGCTACCTGGCTCGACCGCGAGCTCGTCACCGATGCGCCGACGACCGTCCGTGACGCGGGGTTCGGTCGGGCGGTGCGCCAAGCGCTGGACCGGCGCCGGCAGTGGCTCATCGAGCAGGAACTGGCGCGGCAGGAAGGAGACCGGATCGTCTACCGCGCCAATATGCTGGGGCTGTTGCGGCGGCGCGAACTCACGCGTGTGGCCGGGCAGCTTTCCGGCGAGCTTGGCCTCCGCTACGCCGAGACCGAACCCGGCGAGCGGGTCGAGGGCATCTACCGCCGGCGGCTTGATCTGGCGAGCGGCCGGTTCGCGCTGATCGAGAAGTCGCGCGAGTTCAGGCTGGTGCCGTGGAGGCCGGTGCTGGAGCGGAACCTCGGCAAGACCGTATCCGGCATCGCTCGTGGCGACACGATCTCCTGGTCGCTCGGCCGCAAGCGGAGTGGGCCGGGGATTTCATAGCGGCAAAGGTATGATTTCATGTGCTGCTAGCCAGCCGGATCGCGGATATCCCGTTTGGATCGCGCTGTTCGAGCGCTGTGATAGAGTCGGTGAGGGCCTGGAGGACTCTGTGACGATACAATGATCCGGTTCGGCGTAGACCCCGACGCGCTCGCGTCGCGAATGGTTGACGATTTCTCAAGAACAGTCCTGCAAGGCGCGTTGCGGGTTGCTGACGACGACAAGAATCCGATCCGGGGCAACCTCTTTGCTTCGGCAATTCGGGAGTTGCTAACGCACATGCTTCACGAACTCGCACCAGAGAACGAAGTGAAGCAGTGCAGTTGGTTCAACGTAGAGACGGACGACGGAAGGCCAACTCGGGCGCAGCGCCAACGCTATGTCATTCAGGGTGGTCTATCAGACCGCTACGTGAAGGACGCGCTTCAGCTAGACGCTGACGATCTACGTCGTCAGTTGGGAGACAGTGTCAAGGCACTTCATAAGGCGACACACCTCCGGCCGGGGTCGGTGGTCGGGGATGACCGGACGGTGGACGCCTTGGCTCAAGACGCCCTCGGGTCGCTCGTTGCGCTTCTGGATGCGATCGATCACTGCCGATTGGAGATGATGATGGCCGTTACCGAAGCGGTGGTTGACGAGGCGACGGACGAGGTTCTCAGAGAGACGATCCAGACGATCGACGAGCTCGCTACGCATCATTCGATCGAGGAAATTTACGTTGACGACGTAAAGACCGTCAGAATCGATGCCCATTTCGTTTGGTATCGCGCAACTGGGACGATTGGAGCTGAGCTGCAATGGGGTTCAAACTCGGATCTCCGCCGCGGTGACGGCGCAACGCTAAACCACTCATTTCCCTTCATCTGCGATATCCCCGCCCCGGTCAATGATCCGGGCCATTTCGAAACCTCCATGGTAGATCTACGCGTGAGCGACGGTGGTTGGCGCGATTGATGGCGGCCGAACGGACCTCGAAATGCTATGGTGCCAGTCGTTACGGTTTATATCTGCTGACGTACTCATCGGACGTCGGCATGTCGCGTCGCAAATCTCGATAGCGCATGAAGTGGAATCAACCGCCCGTCCGGGCGTTGTCAGCAATGGCTTTCTTAGACCGTTTCTGAAGTGCTGGATCAGCAAGGATCAGGCGCCCAAGAGGCTTAGGCGTCGTGGCGCTGACTGGGTTCGGCTGGAATTCCAGGTATGGTTTGGTACGCGCGTAAAACATGCCGGTGTCGCCCCATAGCCATTCATGCTCGCCGCGTTGTTCCGGTTGCCCATATTTCGCGATGATGTCAGCCGTAAGATCGTCGCGGTCGCTAACCTTCAGTACGTCGACCGCAATTTGGTAGGCACGTGGACCTTCCGGCGTTGGCGCGAAGAAGACCTCAGCCCGAGCATCATCCCGAGCGAGATTGATCTTGTTCACGCCTGAATAGGCGGTTCCGCTGATCCGCTTCCCGTGCTTCTGCGCGACCGCCTGTTCAAAAGAGGGCCCAGGATCGCGTCCCGTAATAGTGAATCCAGCTTGCTTCGAGGCCTCCTGTGTTTCTGAGACGGTCATTCCAAGCTTGAGACCCATCACCTCGAACGTGCTCGGGTCGGCCGCCGAAGCGCCTAGGGCAAAAAGAGTCTGCGCCACACCGAAGAGGAGACCGAGAAAGACTGAGCGCATTGTCATTTCAACACCTTCAGTGTAAGCCACCTTGCTAACCCCTCTTGCCGCAACGATCGACCGTCGCTCCACAGTTCCGCCCCTTATCCTCAGTGCAGGCAGTTTAAGTCACCTCGGGTGTCGGTTCCATGGTCGAACCGATCGACGTACACCCTCGTTGCCTCTACTTGGATGAGGCGGACGATGTCGTAGAAGGGCGTAAATAAAGGCGATTGCCGATTTTTCCTTTCTGACGAATCCCTTGGGAACGTCACTCGACCTGAGTGTCGCGTCGATTTTCGGAACCCAAGGGAATGACTCCGACCAAGCTTCTCATCGGCCAAGCTCTCGTCGTCTTCGCCATCGTCATCGGCGGCGTGTGGGCGGCGACGCAATGGACCGCGGCGATGCTGGGCTACCAGCCGCGGCTTGGCGACCCATGGTTCGATCTCTTCCGCTGGCCGGTCTATTACCCCTGGCGCCTGTTCGAGTGGTGGTACGCCTACGAGCCCTATGCGCCCGACCTGTTCCGGCGCGCCGGCATGCTGGCCGGGGCGAGCGGGCTGCTCGGCACGGTCGTCGCCGTGATCGGCTCGCTCTGGCGCGCGCGGCAGGGCCGCTTCGTCACCACCTACGGATCGTCCCGTTGGGCGACCCGGAAGGAGGCTGAGCGCGCCGGCCTGTTCGAGCCGTGCGGCGTGTTCCTCGGCCGGCTCGGCAAGCGCTATCTCCGCCACAACGGCCCCGAGCACGTCATGGCCTTCGCGCCGACGCGCAGCGGCAAGGGCGTTGGGCTCGTCATCCCGACGCTCCTGTCTTGGACCGGAAGCACGGTCATCCACGACATCAAGGGGGAGAACTGGCAGCTCACGGCGGGCTGGCGCGCCCAGTTCACCCACTGCCTCCTGTTCAACCCGACCGATCCCCGCTCTGCCCGGTACAACCCGCTGCTCGAGGTGCGCAAGGGACCGCACGAGGTCCGCGACGTCCAGAACATCGCCGATATCCTGGTTGATCCCGAGGGCGCGCTGGAGCGGCGGAATCACTGGGAGAAGACCAGCCACGCGCTCCTGGTCGGCACCATCCTGCATGTCCTCTACGCGGAGGAGGAGAAGACGCTCGCTCGCGTGGCGGGCTTCATGTCCGATCCTCGCCGCTCCTTCGAGCACACGCTGCGCGCCATGATGGCGACGAATCATCTGGGCACGCCGCTGAATCCGGAGGTCCATCCGGTCGTCGCACAGGCTGCGCGCGAGGTGCTGAACAAGTCCGAGAACGAGCGCTCGGGCGTGCTCTCGACCGCGATGAGCTTCCTGGGGCTCTACCGTGATCCGACGGTGGCCGCGACCACGGCATCGTGCGATTGGCGCATCGCCGATCTCGTGGACACCGAGCGGCCAGTCTCGCTTTACCTCGTCATCCCGCCCTCGGACATCTCCCGCACCAAGCCGCTGGTGCGCTTGGTGCTCAATCAGATCGGCCGGCGGCTGACGGAGCGCCTGGAAGGCGACCCAGGCAAGCAGCGCCGGCACCAGCTCCTCATGATGCTGGACGAGTTCCCCGCGCTGGGGCGGCTCGACTTCTTCGAGACGGCGCTCGCCTTCATGGCCGGCTACGGCATCCGCGCCTACCTGATCGCGCAGTCGCTCAACCAGATCTCCAAGGCCTACGGCGAGAACAACGCGATCCTCGACAACTGCCATGTCCGGATCGCCTTCTCGTCGAACGACGAGCGCACCGCCAAGCGCATCTCGGATGCGCTCGGTACCGCGACCGAGCTGCGTGCCCAGCGCAACTATGCCGGCCACCGGCTCGCGCCCTGGCTCTCTCATGTCATGGTGTCCCGCCAGGAGACGGCAAGGCCGCTGCTGACGCCCGGCGAGGTTATGCAGCTCCCGCCGGCTGACGAGCTGGTGCTCGTCTCCGGTCTGCCGCCGATCCGCGCGAAGAAGCTCCGCTACTACGAGGACCGCAACTTCACGACGCGGGTCGCTGCGCCGCCGGCGCTTGCCGAGAACGGCTATCGCGACCGGCCGGCGCCGCGCGCCGATGACTGGACAGGCCAGGTGCGTGGCACCGACACGCGATTGGCTGCCGTTGTCGACCGAGACCTTGGCCTATCGGAGGACGAGGGCGGGCTTCAACACCAGCGCCACCCCGGCATGGCCGAGGCTGAGGTCATGAAGCCGGCCGATCCGGGTCGCGACAGCGATCTCGATCTCCTCGATGACGAGGCTGACGCACCGGCCCAGAGCAAGGCCATGGACCGCGTACGGCGGCTTCCTGCCGTCACGCGCGCCTACGGGATCGACGGCGATCCGGGCCGGCGCGATGACGACCTGCTGCCGGGTTTCTGAGGTCTCGCCATGAAACCGCGCCACCACCTCTATCTCGACGACGAGCTGACCGAGCAGCTCGAAGCGCTCGCCGCCAAGCCCGGCTCGTCCAAGTCGGCGATCGTGGCGGACGCGCTGCGCGCCTATCTCGCCCGGCGCGGCGCCAGGGAGCTCGATGACCTGCTCAAGGTCCGCCTCGACCGGATCGGCAAGCAGCTCAGCCGGATCGAACGCGACCAGCAGATCGTTCTGGAGAGCTTGGCGCTCTTCATCCGCTATCAGCTGACCGTGACGGCGCCGCTCCCTGAGGCAGACCAGGCTGCGGCCCGTGCGCTCGGGCAGGAGCGGTTCCAGGCCTTCATCGATCAGGTGGGCCGCCGCATCGCGGGCGGTCGCACGCTCGCTGCTGACGTGCTTGCTCGCTCGTCCACAGAGGAGACGACGGGATGAGCACCTACGACAGCCATCCCGAGAGCCGCGAGCGCCGGCGAGCAATGCTGCGTACTGCCATGGGGCCAGTGATCGGCGCGGCGCTCGCCGACCCCGCCGTCATCGAGGTGATGGTCAATCCCGACGGCAGCTTGCGCCTCGACCGGCTCGGAGACGGCCGGATCGACACGGGCGAGCGGCTCAAGGCCGCCGAGGTTGAACGCATCATTCGTCTCGTCGCGAGCCACGTGCGGGTCGAGGTCCATGGCAATAATCCGGTGGTCAGCGCCGAGCTGCCGGAGACCGGCGAGCGCTTCGAGGGACTGCTGCCGCCGGTCTCGCTGGCGCCCTGCTTCGCGATCCGCAAGCCGGCGGCGAGGGTCTACACGCTCGACGATTATATCGCGGACCACGTGATGATGCCGCTCCAGGCTGACGCGCTCCGCAAGGCGGTTGCCCAGCGGCGCAACGTCCTGATTGCCGGCGGCACCAGCTCGGGCAAGACCACGCTGGTCAATGCGCTGCTGGTCGAAGTCGCCCGGCTCGACGAGCGCGTGATCCTGATCGAGGACACCCGCGAGCTGCACTGCGCCGCGCCGGATTGCGTGGCGTTGCGTACCAAGCCCGGCCTCGTCAGCCTCGCCGACCTCGTGCGCTCGACGATGCGCTTGCGGCCGGACCGCATCATCGTCGGTGAGGTCCGGGGGCCGGAGGCGCTCGACATGCTCAAGGCCTGGAACACCGGCCACCCCGGCGGCATCGCCACGGTGCATGCCAACTCGGCCCATGCCGCGCTCTACCGGCTGGAGCAGCTCATCCAGGAAGCGGTCATCAGCGTGCCGCGGCAGCTCGTGGCGCAGGCGATCGACCTCGTCGTCTTCATTCGCGGTCGGGGCCTGGCGCGCCGGGTCGAGACCATCGCGGAACTCGAGGGCCTCGATGCCAACGGCGATTACCGGGTCGTCGAGCTCCCGCCCGCCGCCCTTCACGCCCTGTGATCTCGAAGAGGAGATTCCGATGCGCATGTCCATCTACCGAAGCCTCGCTCTTCCGGCGCTTGCTGCCGCTCTCGTCGTCGGTATCGCGGAACCGACGTTCGCCGCCGGTTCCAGCATGCCCTGGGAGGCGCCGCTCGAATCGATCCTGCAGTCGATCGAAGGTCCGGTGGCGCGCATCATCGCGGTGATCATCATCATTATTACCGGCTTGTCGCTTGCCTTTGGCGACACCTCGGGCGGGTTCCGGCGTCTCCTGCAGATCGTCTTCGGGCTTTCGATCGCCTTCGCGGCGACAAGCTTTTTCCTCGCCTTCTTCTCCTTTGGCGGCGGGGCGCTGGTGTCATGACGGTCCGCGTCGAAGGATTCGAGGTGCCGCTGCACCGCTCGCTCACCGAGCCGATCCTGTTGGCCGGCGCGCCGCGCACCATCGCCATTGTCAACGGCACGCTGGCGGGGGCGTTGGGCCTCGGCCTCAGGCTCTGGGTGGCGGGGATCCTCGTCTGGGCAATCGGCCACACACTCGCGGTATTCGCCGCGAAACGCGATCCGCACTTCCCACGGGTTCTGGGTCGTCACCTCCGTCAAAAGGGGTGGCTCGGATGCTGAACCTCGCGGAATATCGCCGCAAGCCAGCGCTCCTTGCCGACCACTTGCCCTGGGTCGCGCTCGTGGCACCCGGCGTGGTGCTCAACAAGGACGGCAGCTTCCAGCGCAGCTTCCGCTTCCCGGTCCCGACCTGGAGAGCGCGACCGAGGCCGAGCTCGTCGCCACCTGCGCGCGCCTCAACAACGTGTTGCGTCGCTTCGGCTCCGGTTGGGCGCTCTTTTTCGAGGCGGAGCGCCACGAGGCGCCTGGCTATCCGTCGTCAATCTTCCCGGATGCGGCGTCGTGGCTGGTCGATCGCGAACGCCGCGCGGCGTTCGAGCAGGAATTGGGAGCGTTCGATAGGGAACCAGGAGCGCTTCACAGGGAGCACCTCGAGAGCACGTATTATCTGACGCTCCTTTATCTGCCACCACCAGATCAGGTGAACCGGGCGGAGCGGGTATTGCTCGAAGTGCCGCCCGGCGAGCGCGCTCTCGATTACCGCGATCATCTCAAGGCCTTCATCGCCGAGACGGATCGCACGTTCGACCTCTTATCCGGCATCATGCCGGAGTGTAGGGCACTCGACGACGCCGAGACGCTGACCTTCTTCCACGGCGCGATCTCGACCCGGCGCCATCCGGTTGGCGTGCCCGAGACGCCCATGTATCTCGACGCGATCCTGGCTGACACGCCACTCGCGGGCGGTATCGAGCCGATTCTCGGCGAAGAGCACCTCCGCACCGTCACGGTGCTTGGGTTCCCGAACGCCACCCGGCCCGGGCTTCTCGACGACCTCAACCATCTGGGCTTCGCCTATCGCTGGGTGACCCGCTTCCTCCCGCTCGACAAGACGGCCGCCAACGGCGCGCTCACGCGGCTCCGGCGCCAATGGTTCGCCAAGCGCAAGTCCATCACCGCCATCCTGCGGGAGGTCCTCTACAACGAGCCGACGCCGCTCCTTGACTCGGACGCCGACAACAAGGCGCTCGACGCCGACGCGGCGCTCCAGGAACTGGGCGGCGATCATGTTGCCTTCGGCTATCTAACCACGACCGTTACGGTCTGGGACGAGAGCCGTGCGGGCGCCGCGGAGAAGGTGCGGGCCGTCGAGCGGGTCATCAACGGCCGCGGCTTCACCACCATCCGCGAGACCGTCAACGCTGTGGAGGCCTGGCTCGGCAGCCTGCCAGGGCACGTCTACGCCAACGTCCGCCAACCGCTCGTCCACACCCTGAACCTCGCACATCTGGTACCGTTGTCGGCCATCTGGGCCGGGCCGGCGCGGAACGAGCATCTGGACGGCCCGCCGCTGTTCCTCGCCGAGACCGGCGGCACCACGCCGTTCCGCTTCGCCACCCACGTGGGCGACGTCGGTCACATGCTGATTGTGGGGCCCACCGGTTCCGGCAAGTCGGTGCTGCTGGCGCTGATGGCCTTGCAGTTCCGGCGCTACGCGGACTCCCAGATCACCATCTTCGACAAAGGCGGGTCGGCGCGCGCCGCCGTGCTCGCCATGGACGGACGGTACCACGCCCTCGGCAGCGGCGGCTCGCTGTCGTTCCAGCCGCTTCGGCACATCGACGATCCGACCGTCCGGAGCTGGGCCGCCGAGTGGATCACCGGCCTGCTCACGCACGAGGCGGTCGTCATCACGCCGGAGGTCAAGGAAGCCGTCTGGTCGGCCCTGGGCAACCTGGCCACGGCCCCCGCGGAAGAGCGCACCATCACGGGTCTGTCGATCGTTCTGCAATCGAACGCCCTCAGATCGGCGCTCGCGTCCTACACGCTCGAAGGTCCGTTCGGCCGCTTGCTCGATGCGGCCGAGGACCGGCTCGCCCTCGGCGACGTGCAGTGCTTCGAGATGGAAGAGCTGATGCATGAGGCGGGCGCGGTCCTGCCGGTGCTGACCTACCTCTTCCACCGTCTCGAGGAGCGCTTCAATGGCCGGCCCACGCTGCTCGTGCTCGACGAGGCCTGGCTCTTCCTCGACAATCCGCTCTTCGCCGGGCGCATTCGCGATTGGCTGAAGACGCTGCGGAAGAAGAACGTCGCCGTCGTCTTCGCGACCCAGTCGCTCGCCGACATCGCCGGCAGCACCATCGCGCCAGCACTGCTCGAGTCCTGCCCCCAGCGCGTCTTTCTGCCCAACGACCGCGCGCTCGAGCCGCAGAGTCGCGAGGCCTACGGCCGCTTCGGCCTCAACGACCGCCAGATCGAGCTGATCGCCGCGGCCCAGCCCAAGCGGGACTACTACCTGCAATCCCGCCGCGGCAACCGGCTCTTCGAGCTCGGTCTCGGTCCCGTGACGCTCGCGTTCTGCGCGGCGTCCGCAGCTACGGACCAGGCATTGATCGACCGCGTGCTGGACGACGCCGGTCCCGACCGATTCGCCGAGGCCTGGCTCCGGACGAGAGGCTTGGAATGGGCCGCTGCGCTGCTGGACGAGTTTCCCGGAAAACAAGGAGGACAGCCATGAAGCGTCAACTCGGCGCCGCCTGCTTGGCGGTGTGTTTCGCTTTTCTGCCGATACAGCCGGCTCGTGCCCTCTTCGGCGCAGGCGACGTCGTCTTCGACCCGTCGAACTATTCCCAGAACGTGCTGCAGGCCGCCCGCGCGCTACAGCAGATCACCAACCAGATCCGCAGCCTGCAGAACGAGGTGCTGATGCTGCAGAACATGGCGAAGCACCTTGAGCGGCTCGACTACTCTTCCCTCCACGCCATCGAGATGGCGCTCCGCCGCGTCAACCTGCTGATGGCGCGGGCCGAGGGCATCGCCTTCGAGATCGACCGGACCGAGCAGGAGTTCGCGCGGCTCTATCCGAAGGACTATGCGGCGACCGTGACCACCGACGAGCTCTCCCGCGATGCCCGCGCGCGCTGGGAGCATTCGATGGACGCGCTGCGGCAGACGATGCTGGTGCAGGCGCAGGTCGTGCAGAACGTGAACGCCGATACCGGCGAGCTCGCGCGCCTCGTCACCGCGTCCGAGGCCGCCATCGGCAGTCTCCAGGCGCAGCAGGCGACCAACCAGCTCGTCGCGCTGTCCACCAAGCAGCAGCTCCAGGCTCAGGAGCTGGTCGCCGCCCAATATCGCGCCGAGGCGCTGGAGCGCGCCCGCGCGACCGCCGCCCAGGAACAGGCACGCGCGCAGTTCAGCCGCTTCCTCGGCGACGGCCAGGCCTACACGCCGCGGCACTGAGCAAGCCGGGAGAGGCGACACGCCATGGACGACATCAACGTCATCGACCGATTCACACAGACCTTCATCACCTACATCGATTCGGGCTTCGGTCTGCTGACGGGCGACGTCGCCTTCCTCACCTCCATCCTGGTGGCGATCGATATCACGCTCGCCGGCCTGTGGTGGGCGATGGACGAGGGCTCGAACGTCGTCGCCCGCCTCGTCCGCAAGGTGCTCTATGTCGGCGCGTTCGCCCTCATCCTGAACAATTGGCAACTCTTCGCAGATGTCGTGTTCCAATCGTTTTCCGGGCTGGGCCTCAAGGCGACCCCTACAGGATTGACGGCTGATCGTCTGCTGCAGCCTGGCTTCGTTGCCGGAACGGGTTTCGAGGCCGCGTACCCGTTGCTCCAGCAGGCGGGCGACCTCCTCGGCTTCACAACCTTTTTCGACAACGCGGTGACGATCCTCGTGCTGGTCTTCGCCTGGCTCGTGGTCGTGCTCGCCTTCTTCATCCTCGCAGTCCAGCTCTTCATCACGATCATCGAGTTCAAGCTGACGACCCTGGCCGGCTTCGTCCTCGTCCCCTTCGCGCTCTGGAACAAGACGGCGTTTCTCGCCGAGCGCGTGCTCGGCAATGTCATCTCATCAGGGATCAAGGTCATGGTGCTGGCCGTCATCATCGGCATCGGCACTACGCTGTTTGGAGATTTCATCAGCGCGCTGGACGGCGCCGAGCCGAACCTCGAGCAGGCGATGTCGCTGGTGCTCGCCTCGATCGCCCTGTTCGGGCTCGGCATCTTCGGGCCCGGTATCGCCGCCGGTCTCGTTTCGGGCGCCCCGCAGCTCGGCGCCGGCGCCGCCATCGGGACGGCAGGCGCCGTGGCAGCCGGCACGCTTGCCGGGGGTGCCGCCGCGCTCGGCGTTGCCCGCACGGGCG
>NZ_SZZM01000015.1 GCF_005281615.1 Rhodoligotrophos defluvii
AGCGCATCAACCGTGGCGGGGTGATCGAGACCAAGCACTATATCGGCGACTTTGCGGTGGTGACCACCTCGGGCACCACCACGCAGACGAGCTATCTCCTGCGCGACCACTTGGGCTCGGTTGATGTGATCACCGATCAGGCCGGCGCCGTGCTCGAGCGCATGAGCTTCGATGCCTAGGCATGAATGCCTGGGGCAAGCGTCGGGAGGTGACCTGGCAGGCCATGGCGGATGCGACCGCCTATGTGCCGCTGGTCACGACGCGCGGCTTCACCGGGCATGAGCAGCTCGATCCCGTGGGCCTCGTGCACATGAACGGCCGGGTCTACGACCCCGAGCTGGGCCGCTTCCTGTCGGCGGATCCCTTCCTGCAGGACGTCTCCAACCTGCAGGCCTGGAACCGCTACTCGTATGTGCTGAACAACCCGCTCTCCATGACCGATCCGACCGGGTTCTTCTTCGGGAAGGTCTTCAAGGCGATCGGCAACTTCCTGAAAGGCGTGTTCAAGGCGATCTCGTCCATCGTCAAGGCGGTGATCAAGGCCATTGGCAACACACCATTGTTGCGAGCGGCGATCCAAGCGGTGGCCTGTGCCAATCCAGCCGCGGTGTTCACCTGTGTCCCGGTGGCGGGTGCTTTGACGTTGGCGGCAGGGGGATCCATCACAGACGCCCTGCAAGCCATGGCGTTCAGCATTGCCAGTATGGGCGGAGCGGGCTTGGCGCAAGGCCTTGCCGGCGCNTGCCGGCGCTGTGCAGGGCCTGACCGAGATGGGCAGTGCGCTGTTGCAGAGCGCCGGCAACGGCGTGGTGAGCGGCGCGCTGTCGGTGGCGCAAGGCGGCTCGTTCCTCAGCGGCTTTGCCGCGGGCAGCATCGGCACCTTCAGCAATCTCGGTGGGGGCGTCCTGACCGGGAACAACGAGTTCATGAGCAATGTGATCTCGGTTGCCGGCGGGGGCATTGCCGCGGAGGTCACCGGCGGCAAGTTCGTTAACGGCGCCGCCACCGCCGCCTTCGCCATCGCCGGCCGCGCGATGTTCGACGGCTCTGGATCTATACAGACCATCAACGATGTCCAAGGTGAGGTGGTTATCGAGCCCGCTGCATGGCACTTGGGAGCCCCAATCGTAGCTGGAGCCGTTGCTACCGTTGGTCGATCAGTCTTGGCAGCGGGAACACGCTTTCTCATCCGACTAGGGGTTATGCGGGCGCCCATGTGGTCAGCAAGTCCCAGTTCAGGCTTGAGTGCTTCGCAAAACGCTGCCGCCCATTTTGCCAAGCACGGAAAGCAATTTCCTCAGTTCAGCACGCTGGACGACTATGTTGAAGGAGCACACGCATTCTTTAAGAATCCGCCAGCAGGAACACTCACAAAAGTGCGAACTGGCGGCGATAGATTATTTTACCATCCAGGGAGCAATACTTTTGGTGTACAAACTCCATATGGTGCACCTAGAACGTTCTTTAAACCAAGTCAAGGAATCAAGTACTGGCACAGGCAATGATGACGAACCAAAACCTTAACCCTTGCCCTTGTTGTGGCACACGGGTGATTTCGAAGCCTGGGAGCTACGAAATCTGCCCTATCTGTGGCTGGGAAGATGATCCACTCCAGTCAGAAGATCCAGAGTTCTGGGGCGGCGCGAACCAGCTCAGTTTGAATCAGGCCCGTGCAGCTTGGCTGGCTCGATCAAAAGGCTCCTAACGGTTCCTGTCGGCGGATTCCTTCCTGCAGGACGTCTCCAACCTGCAGGCCTGGAACCGCTGCGTTTGCCGTAGCGGCTGGATATCTGAAAGCGGGCGCTGCAACTACACAAAGTTTGGACGAGGCGCAAATAGCTAGCCGAGCTGTTGTCACTCCGGCAAGCAGTTGCCCCCCGCACGCCCCAGATTGCATCAAGAATCTTGGGTATTCGAGAGAGCAATAATCGAAATCGGCGCTGGTGGATTGGCATTTCGCGCCCTAAGCGCTGGGATAGCACGAGTCGCTGCGGTCTTTGGACTTCGGGCAACGTTAGTCACTCCGGCTATTCGTTTCGGAGCAAATGAAAACCAGATTTATCACACGTTTAGACACATCGAGAAGGCTTGGGCTCGACCGAAATGCTGTAATGTCTGCTGTGTCCGCTGATTTGGTGCCACTCGCATCGAACATTCCCTTTCGATCCAGTTACATTGGACAAGTGACAGTAAGCGGACTAAGAGTAGAGTACAGGGCGTTCCGGGTTAGCGATGATGTTGTTAATGTTGGAACAATATTTGGGAAAAATTAGATCATGAGAAGAGCGCTCCGCTACAGCGAGATCGAGATCATGAGGAGACTTGCCGCGGGTACTAGGTGCGAGAACGTGATTATGAGCGCGCTAGAGAAATACAAAGTAGAAGATATGGACGACGGTGGCATGGGTAGTGTAAAACGAGAGGGCGTAGAAGAATCAAGAGAGAGGCCTTATGAAATGATTTCAAGTACAGAGGCAGTTGACGTGGACGGTACGCCGGTTTTCTTATCCCTGTTTGTCGATGATCACTGCCATTTGGCCGAATTAGATGTGTGGAAAGGTGATTTTTCTCCCGTCATTGGCCCAATTAAGCTGAAAGGAGACGTTTAGTAATTTCGGCCATGAAGTAGGAAGGTTCTCTTAAGAGGCTGAAGCTCAACCCATTAATTCGAACTCCGGCGGATTTTGGTAGGCTGCGGACACTTATGGCGGCTGCACCGGCGGTGCCCAGCCCGGGCCGCACGCGGTCACGCAAGTGTCCGGCATCAAGAACGCCACCTATTGCTATGACGCCAATGGCAACATGACCTCGGGCGATGGCAAGATGGTGAGCTACACCGCCTTCGACATGGCGTCCCTGATCAGCAAGGGCGGCAAGTCGGTGGCCATCACCTATGGGCCCGACCGGGCCCGCTACAAGCGGGTGGACACGGGCACCACCGGCACGGTGACCACGCTGTATATCGGCGGCAAGGCCATGGAGCGCATCGACCGTGGCGGGGTGATCGAGACCAAGCACTATATCGGCGACTTTGCGGTGGTGACCACCTCGGGCACCACCACGCAGACCAGCTATCTCCTGCGCGACCACTTGGGCTCGGTGGATGTGATCACCGACGAGGCCGGCGCCGTGCTCGAGCGCATGAGCTTCGATGCCTGGGGCAAGCGGCGGGAGGTCAACTGGCAGGCCATGGCGGATGCGACCGCCTATGTCCCCCTGGTCACCACCCGCGGCTTCACCGGGCATGAGCAGCTCGATCCGGTGGGCCTCGTGCACATGAACGGCCGGGTCTATGACCCGGAGCTCGGCCGCTTCCTGTCGGCGGATCCCTTCCTGCAGGATGTCTCCAACCTGCAGGCCTGGAACCGCTACTCGTACGTGCTCAACAACCCGCTCTCCATGACCGATCCGACCGGGTTCTTCTTCGGCAAGATCTTCAAGGCGCTCGGCAACTTCCTGAAAGGCGCATTCAAGGCGATCTCGTCCATCGTCAAGGCGGTGATCAAGGCCATTGGTAACACCCCGCTCTTGCGGGCGGCGATCCAAGCCGTGGCCTGTGCCAATCCAGCCGCGGTATTCACCTGCGTGCCGGTGGCAGGCGCTCTAACCTTGGCGGCAGGGGGATCCATCACAGACGCGTTACAAGCCATGGCGTTCAGCATTGCCAGTATGGGCGGAGCGGGCTTGGCGCAAGGCCTCGCCGGCGCTGTGCAGGGCCTGACCGAGATGGGCAGCGCCCTGTTGCAGAGCGCCGGGAATGGCGTGGTGAGCGGCGCGCTGTCGGTGGCGCAAGGCGGCTCGTTCCTCAGTGGCTTTGCCGCGGGCAGCATCGGCACCTTCAGCAATCTCGGTGGGGGCGTCCTGACCGGGAACAACGAGTTCATGAGCAACGTGATCTCGGTTGCCGGTGGCGGCATTGCCGCGGAGGTCACCGGCGGCAAGTTCGTCAACGGCGCCGCCACAGCCGCCTTCGCCATCGCCGGCCGCGCCATGTTCGACGGCGCTGGGTCTGCTGTCAGTGTAAATGAAGTTCAGGTAGAAGTACTAATCGAGCCTGCGATGTCCCAAAATCTACCGGGACAACCGGGTTATACTCGTACACCGCTACTACAGGGTCCGGG
Organism: Rhodoligotrophos defluvii; assembly: GCF_005281615.1. NCBI lineage: Bacteria > Pseudomonadati > Pseudomonadota > Alphaproteobacteria > Hyphomicrobiales > Rhodoligotrophaceae > Rhodoligotrophos > Rhodoligotrophos defluvii. The sequence continues at coordinate 4,122 of NZ_SZZM01000015.1, forward strand.
AGGAGGGCGCACAGCTTTCTACGGCGGTAGGGCTGGAGATGATGCTGCAAAGATCAATGCTGCCGTAAGAGACGCTGTCAAGTCGGTGATCGACTTCATAGTCAGTCCACGCGGCACCGCTTTTCCTGTTCCAAAGGGAGCGACGGGGCCTGTTCCTGTGATAAACCAGTCTGGTCGCCAGACCGGCGTGGCATTTACAGGAGGTGCTGGTGGCGCGAATGGTCAGGTCGATACACTGCGTTTGATGTATCCAACCCCACCTCGTGGAAGCAGTCCCGGGTATCCAAATGGTTACGTAAAGTACAATAACAGACTAGGTCAAGGCGTTGATCCTTATACTGGCCGGACACTAGGAAACGACCGCAACCACTTTCTCATTGATTGAGGCGCATCGTGGAAAACTTTTCAATAGAGGGGTCATCAGTGTTGAGCGCGTCGGTAATCCACGATTATCTTCAAATAAATATGAGTTGCGGAGCTGTTTTTAATGTATTCAATAAGTATAAAACCATTGGAGGTGAACTAGATGATATTACCGGAAGAACTATTATTCATCTTAAAACGCTCGATAACTGCATAGATATCGAGTTTTCGGGGGGGCTTAGACTGATAATCGGATTGGAGGACGATGATTATCGAGGCCCCGAGGCAGCCGTGTTGGACTTTTTGGATGGAAAGAGAATAATGGTCTGGAATTAAAACCACCGGACGGATCAACTATGTGAGGTGACGTGGCAGGCGATGGCGGATGCGACCGCCTATGTCTGTGCCAATCCAACTGCCTGGGTGACCTGTGCGGCGGTTGCCGGCGCGCTCACCTTAGCTGCGGGAGGGTCCATTCTGGACGGACTGCAAGCCATGGCCTTCGCCGCAGCGCAAGTGCATATCTGGGGTCAGGTCGGTGCCCACCTAGGCCAAGCGGTGCAAGCGGGGCTGTTGGAGGCTGGTTCCGCCCATTTCCTGGCCGTGAAGAGCGCTGTCCATGGCGTTGTCGGCGGAGCGCTCTCGGTCGCACAGGGAGGCTCATTCCTCAGTGGCTTTGCCGCCAACGCGGTGGGCGCCGGCTTCAGCCAAGTATCGCTACAAGTCAGCAATGCCACGAACAGCATACTGGCGGGCGCTGCGGTATCGGCGGCCGGCGGCGGTCTCGCAGCGGAACTGACAGGTGGCAAATTCGCCAACGGTGCCGTTACCGCCGCCTTCGCGTTCGTGTATAACACCTGCAGAAGTACAGATTGCGTCGGCCGAAACAATTGGCTTGCTGCGGGGTGGGGCGAGTCGTTTGACAAGAGTCGGTGGGAACCGGTTGGGCGAATTGACGACTACAGCTCGTCGTTGACTGTGAATGCGGGAGAACGGATCGCGGTAGAAGCTTCGAGTATGGCGTATCCGCCGACAAACCAATTTTGGTTCTCCGTGTATGCTACACCCATGGGACAAGACGGTAACCCGCTGCCGTCCTTGGCATCTCCTTCATGGTTCAAAGAGGTCTGGTATTCATCTGGATTTACAGGAGCTGGATCTCCGAATCGTTTTGTGATTGAAGCTAGCGCACCAGGACCCAGTCATCAGTGGACCATCACGCTACCCCCTCAACAAGGGGCTCACGATAACGCAATGTACAACACGCTGAAGGTATACAAGGAAAGAGATTTAGGGCCATGAGGTGGCAACCCCTATCGCGGATAGGATTGATTGCACTCGGAATTGGGGCTCTAGTCCTTACGCTTCACGCGGCGGAGCTGGAAAGACCAACACGGAGTCAATGCATAGTCGGGTTTAAGCTCGATTGGGCTGGAGTAAGTGATCCGCGTAACTCACGACATTCCATGATGCAGTGGCCCGAGCGGAAAGCAAGAACTATTCCAATTGCGGTCATGACGTTTGGACCCGATGGAAATAGCTTATACATGCAATTTTGGAAGAGCTGTAGGCACAAGAGGGTTCACGCGGACAAATTGGTAGATTTTTGGAGAAGTTTACATATAGATCTTCCAAAATTCACGGTTCTGTCGGACCCAATTGAACCCTCACCCGACACTATAGATGCAAAAGGTAAGTACTGGAAAGACTAGCTATTAGCTGAGCCGCAATTTGCGGTGGTGACCACCTCGGGCACCACCACGCAGACCAGCTATCTCCTGCGCGACCACTTGGGCTCGGTGGATGTGATCACCGACGAGGCCGGGGCGGTGCTCGAGCGCATGAGTTTTGACGCCTGGGGCAAGCGTCGGGAGGTGACCTGGCAGGCCATGGCGGATGCGACCGCCTATGTCCCCCTGGTCACCACCCGCGGCTTCACCGGGCATGAGCAGCTCGATCCGGTGGGGCTCGTGCACATGAACGGCCGGGTCTATGACCCCGAGCTGGGCCGGTTCCTGTCGGCGGATCCCTTCCTGCAGGACGTCTCCAACCTGCAGGCCTGGAACCGCTACTCGTATGTGCTGAACAACCCGCTCTCCATGACCGATCCGACCGGGTTCTTTTTCGGGAAGATCTTCAAGGCGCTCGGCAACTTCCTCAAGGGCGCGTTCAAAGCGATCTCGTCCATCGTCAAGGCGGTGATCAAGGCCGTGGGCAACACACCGCTGCTCAGGGCCGCGATCCAGATCGTGGCCTGCGCCAATCCTGCCGCGGTGCTCACCTGCGCTCCGGTAGCAGGCGCTCTAACCTTGGCGGCAGGGGGATCCATCACAGACGCCCTGCAAGCCATGGCGTTCAGCATTGCCAGTATGGGCGGAGCGGGCTTGGCGCAAGGCCTCGCCGGCGCTGTGCAGGGCCTGACCGAGATGGGCAGCGCCCTGTTGCAGAGCGCCGGCAATGGCGTGGTGAGCGGCGCGCTGTCGGTGGCGCAAGGCGGCTCGTTCCTCAGTGGTTTTGCCGCGGGCAGCATCGGCACCTTCAGCAATCTCGGTGGGGGCGTCCTGACCGGGAACAACGAGTTCATGAGCAACGTGATCTCGGTTGCCGGTGGCGGCATTGCCGCGGAGGTCACCGGCGGCAAGTTCGTTAACGGCGCCGCCACCGCCGCCTTCGCCATCGCCGGCCGCGCCATGTTCGACGGCGCTGGGTCTATCGGGAGTATTAATGATGCCGAAGTGCAGCCTATTGGCGGGGTGCAGGGGGTGGACGTCGCATTGGGTTATACCGACACACCCGTTGGCTTGGGGACCAATCATGCCCTTGTCATCGGAACCGATGGTATAACGGGCGAACAATACGCCACGAGAGCGGGTCCAGTTTTTCCCGGAGGACGCGGCCCGTTCATCGGTGCAGTAGCTGGCCCCTACGATGAAACCTTCCGTGATCCACCAAGCTCGGTTCACACGCTTCAGGAAATTGGCTTCCTCAATATGCCGTTTTCTGAGTTCAAGCTTAGGGCTAACATCTTTGCGAGAACGACCAACAGGAATATGATCAGCTATCAAGGCTTTAGGTTTAACAGCAACTCATACGCATTCACGTTCATTGAGAGTTTAGGGTTTTCTAGGCCAAATCCCATTGTGAACGCGCCGGGTTGGCAAGATGGAAAAGCGTCGAGATCGATGTATGCATACTAATTGGCGACGGCTGTTCACCTTGATGCTGGGCGCGATTGCGCTCACCGCAAGTGCCACCCCGAGCTATGTCCATGAGGCAGGCAAAGATATGATCGACACAATAATGCGTGGCCGAAATGAAACTGCTGAGGCAGAAATTCGTCACACGATATCTTCCTCCCTGAAGCGAAATGCATCGAGGAGAGATATTGAGGAATTTTTCGCAAATGTCGGATGGAGATACACCTTCGACGATTTCAATAGCAGATACCAATTAATAGTCAGAGAAGTATCTAAGGATCCGGCTGTAGATCAGGCTATTGTAATATATATCTATGTTGACAGAGAGGGAAGATTCACAACATTTGAGACGGTCGATTCCTTCACCGCCCCATAGCGATAAAAGTGGGTGGGTAATATAGGCCGCACGTTGTAAGGTGACCATTTCGGTCACCTACAATGCACTTGGAACGCCACCTATTGCTATGACGCCAATGGCAACATGACCTCGGGCGACGGCAAGCTGGTGAGCTACACCGCCTTCGACATGGCGTCCCTGATCAGCAAGGGCGGCAAGTCGGTGGCCATCACCTATGGTCCGGATCGCGCCCGCTACAAGCGGGTGGACACGGGCACCACCGGCACGGTGACCACGCTCTATATCGGCGGCAAGGCCATGGAGCGCA
>NZ_SZZM01000016.1 GCF_005281615.1 Rhodoligotrophos defluvii
GGGGCGCCCCATCGCGCGCAGCGCCGTCACGCGGAGCGCCCTCACGCGGGGCTCCGTCGCGGCCTCCCCGCGGCCCGCGCGGCCCGCGGTCATCGCGCTCCTCACGGCTGGAGCGGGCGCGCATCATGGCCGACGGTCCGGTCTCATGATCTTCGACGCGCAGGGTGAGGAACCGGATCACGTCCTCGTTGATCTTCATCTGGCGCTCCAGCTCGGCCACAGCCGCATGGGGCGCATCCAAGTTCATCAGGGTGTAGTGAGCCTTGCGGTTCTTCTTGATGCGATAGGCGACGGGCCGCAGGCCCCAGTGCTCCACCTTCGTCACCGATCCGCCGTTTTCCTGAAGAACGGTCTTGAACTGCTCGGTCAGCGCCTCGACCTGGGCGGTCGATGCATCCTGCCGAACCATGAATACGTGCTCGTACAACGCCATCGGCGCCAAGCCTTTCCTGTTCGCGGTTGCGGTTCAACTCCGGCGCCGAGCCTCCCTCAAGCCCCTCGCGGAAAGGCTCAAGTTCGTGGATCCTCAAAGAAGCGGAGACACCGGGAGCCTGGCGCTCAGCACCGCCGCAGCCTCGTTCGAGACGACGGCCTCCCGTTCAGCCTCCAACCGGAGCTGCTACAAGGCCCTGCATATAGAGCCAATGGCGGCGGCGGGCAAGGGCCGTTCATCAACATCGCCACTTCGCGCTTTCCACAGCGGCCGACCCATCGATGCAGCCGTTTTTCTTGACAGGCCGGTAATGCTCATGATTGCTGCCGCGCGAGCGGTTCAACCATACGCACGCAGGCGATGACAACAGCGTTCACCTTTCCCGGACAGGGAAGCCAGCAGGTCGGCATGGGCCGGGCCCTGGCGGAGGCCTTCCCGCCGAGCCGGGCGGTTTTCGAGGAAGTGGACGAGGCGCTCGGGCAGCCCCTCTCCCGGCTGATGTGGGACGGCCCGGAGGATCAGCTGACCCTCACGGAGAATGCGCAGCCGGCGCTGCTCGCGGTGTCGATCGCGGCCCTGAGGGCGCTGGAGGCCGAGGCAGGGCTGGTGGTCGCGCGGGACGTTGCCTTCGTTGCCGGGCACTCGCTCGGGGAATATTCCGCGCTGACCGCCGCGGGGAGTTTCGCGCTGAGCGATGCGGCGCGGCTTTTGCGGCTGCGCGGGCAGGCAATGCAGCGGGCGGTGCCGGTGGGGGCCGGTGCGATGGCGGCGCTGCTCGGCCTCGAGCTCGAGCCGGTGCGCGAGATCGTGGCGGAGGCGGGCGCGGATGAGGTGCAGATCGCCAACGACAACGGGCCGGGGCAAGTGGTGGTGAGCGGGGCGAAGCCGGCGGTCGAGCGCGCGGTGGAGATTGCGAAGGCGCGCGGCGCCAAGCGCGCCATCATGCTGTCGGTAAGCGCGCCCTTTCATTGCGCCCTCATGCAGCCGGCGGCCGAGATCATGCGACAGGCGCTGGCCGAGACCCGCATCCATGATCCTACCGTGCCGCTGATCGCGAATGTCACAGCAGCGCCGGTGACCCGGGCGGAAGACATTCGCGCATGCCTGGCAGAGCAGGTGACGGGAACGGTGCGCTGGCGCGAATCGGTTGCCTATATGGCCCATCACGGTGTGAACAGGCTGTGCGAGATCGGCGCGGGCAAGGTGCTGACCGGGCTTGCCAAGCGCATTGCGCCCAATGCCGCCGCAATGGCCATCGGCAGCCCCGAGGATGTGGCCAATTTTACCGCAGCGCAGAGCTGACCGAGGTAGCGACAGGAGAGGCTGATGTTCGATCTCAACGGGAAGGCCGCCCTGATCACCGGCGCCACGGGCGGCATCGGCGCGTCCATCGCCCGTGTCCTGCATCGACAGGGGGCGACGGTGCTGCTTTCGGGCACCCGGGAGGAGCGGCTTGAGGCAGTTCGGGCCGAACTCGGCGACCGCTGCCATATTTTCGCCTGCGACCTGGGCAATACCGCCGCGGTCGAGGCGCTGGTCCCTCAGGCTGAAGCGCAGCTCGGCCAGCTCGACATTCTTGTTAACAATGCCGGACTGACCCGCGACAATCTTGCGATCCGCATGAAAGATGAGGATTGGGACCGGGTGATCGATGTCAATCTCACGGCAGCGTTCAGGCTGTCGCGTGCCGCGCTGAAGGGGATGATGAGGCGGCGCTTCGGCAGGATCGTGTCGATCACCTCGGTGGTGGGAAGCACCGGCAATGCGGGGCAGGCGAATTACGCCGCGTCGAAGGCCGGTATCGTCGGCATGACCAAGGCCTTGGCGCAGGAGGTTGCAAGCCGCGGGATCACGGTGAACTGCGTCGCCCCCGGCTTCATCGAGACGCCGATGACGGATGTGCTCAACGAACGCCAGCGGGAGGCGATCCTCGGCAGCATCCCCGCGGGCCGCATGGGCAAGCCGGAGGACGTGGCTGCGGCCGTGCTCTATCTCGCGAGCAACGAGGCGGGATACGTCACGGGCCAGACGGTGCATGTAAACGGCGGAATGGCGATGATCTGAAGAGGATCAGCGGCCGGGGGAGAGGCGGGCTCGGTCATCGGTCGAGGGCCGGCAGCGTGGCTGTGTTGGCTCTTGGTGAAGGGGTAAACTATGTGTTAGGAAGCCAACGGCCCGTTCAGCGGGCCTGAGGCAGTCAAAATGGGGGCTGCGAGGCGGCATGCGTCGATTCGCGAGCCCGGGATGTGAGTGTGCACTCGCCCGTGGCGGGCGGGACATTTAACGGGTGCCAACGACGCCGCACCGGGAAACTAAGGAAACTGAAATGAGTGATGTCGCTGAACGGGTTAAGAAGATCGTCGTGGAGCATCTGGGCGTCGAGCCGGACAAAGTGACCGAGGACGCCAGCTTTATCGACGATCTCGGTGCGGACAGCCTCGACACGGTCGAGCTGGTCATGGCCTTCGAAGAGGAATTCGGCATCGAGATTCCCGATGATGCGGCCGAGACGATCCAGACGGTCGGCGATGCAGTGAACTTCATCAAGAAGAACGCGGCCTGAGCGAGGACCGGCGCCTGCCAGCCGGCTTGAGGCCTGCGCTGGCACGCCGCAACGGACTGTTCTTTCGAGCGTTGATCGATAGGTCCACCAGCCCTAACGGGGACCCGTCGGCAGAGGCACAAGGAAACCCAAGCAGGGCATGCGGAGAGTTGTCGTTACCGGAATGGGCATGGTCTCGCCGCTGGGCTCCGGCGTCGAAATCACCTGGCAGCGTCTGATCGCCGGCAAATCCGGGGCAGGTCCCATCACCAAGTTCGACGCAAGCGATCTGTCGACCCGAATCGCGTGCCAGGTGCCGCTCGGCGACGGGCAGGACGGCACGTTCAATCCCGACCAGTGGATGGAGCCGAAGGACCAGCGGCGGTACGACGAATTCATCCTGTTCGCGGTGGCCGCCGCCAAGCAGGCAGTGAAGGATTCCGGCTGGACGCCCACCGATTACGAAGACCAGATCAGGACCGGCGTGATGGTCGGCTCGGGGATCGGCGGTCTGCCGGGCATCGAGGAGACGGCGCTGGTGCTGGCCGAGAAGGGCCCGCGCCGGGTGAGCCCGTTCTTCATTCCAGGCCGGCTGATCAACCTGGCCTCCGGCGTGATCTCGATCGAGCACGGCTTCAAGGGGCCCAACCACGCGGTGGTCACCGCCTGCTCGACCGGCGCCCATGCCATCGGCGACGCCGCCCGGCTGATCATGCTGGGGGATGCGGACGTGATGGTGGCGGGCGGTACCGAGGCGGCGATCTCCCGGTTGGGCATCGCCGGCTTCATCGCCTGCAAGGCGCTGTCGTCTCACTTCAATGACACGCCGGAGCGGGCGTCGCGTCCCTATGACGTCGCGCGCGACGGGTTCGTCATGGGCGAAGGCGCGGGCGTGGTGGTGCTGGAGGAGCTGGAGCATGCCAAAGCCCGGGGCGCCAAGATCTATGCGGAAGTGGTGGGCTATGGCATGTCGGGGGATGCCTACCACGTGACGGCGCCGGCGGAAGACGGCGACGGCGCGTTCCGGTCCATGAAGACGGCCATCGAGCGCGCGGGGATCTCGCCGGCAGAGATCGACTATGTGAACGCACACGGCACCTCGACCCCGTTGGGCGACGAGATCGAGCTGCACGCAGTGGAGCGGCTGTTCGGCAATGCGGCGGGCAAGCTCGCCATGTCGTCGACCAAGTCGGCCATAGGCCATCTGCTCGGAGCGGCGGGCGCGGTGGAAGCCATTTTCAGCATGCTGGCGATTCGCGACAATATCGCGCCGCCGACCTTGAATTTGGAAAACCCGTCGGTCGAGACCGTGATCGATCTGGTGCCGCTGCAGGCGAAGCGGAAGCAGATCGACACCGTATTGTCCAATTCCTTTGGTTTTGGTGGTACCAACGCCTCGCTGGTGTTTCGGCGCTATGCGAGCTAGGTTCGGGCCGCCGGGTGTCTGGCGGATCCCCGCGCCGGTTTCGGACAGGAGAGCATGGGCCTGTTTGGACGCCGCAGAGCTGCAGCCAACGTGTCGGGCGCGGTGATGGGCCGGCCCCGACGGTCTCTGCTCGGCCGCCTGTTCCTTGGGCTCACGTCCAGCCTGTTTCTGGGCCTGCTGATCGGGGCGGGCCTGTTCGCCTATGGCCATCATCTCTATGGCGCACCGGGGCCGCTGGCCAGAACCAAGCTGGTGGAGGTGGAGCGCGGCTCCGGCATTCGCGCCATCGCCGAGAACCTGGAGCGGGAGGGGGTGATCCGGGATGCCCACCTGTTCATGGCCGCGGTGTTTCTCACCAACAATGCCGCCAAGCTGAAGGCGGGCGATTACCGCTTCCCGGCGCGCGTGAGCATGCGCGAGGTGCTGGACGACCTGGTGACCGGCAAGGCGCTCGTCTACAAGCTGACGGTGCCGGAGGGCTGGACCTCGCAACAGGTGGTGGAGCGGGTGAAGGCGCATGAAGCGCTGGCCGGGGAGATCACGGCGGTGCCTGCGGAGGGCTCGCTGCTGCCCGAGACCTATGTGTTCGAGCGCGGCTTCGGCCGACAGGCGCTGCTCGACCAGATGGCGGACGCGCAGAAGCGGCTGCTGGACGAGCTGTGGCCGCAGCGGGCGCCCAACCTGCCGATCAAGACCCGGGAGGAGGCGGTGATCCTCGCCTCCATCGTGGAGAAGGAGACGGGCGTTCCCGCCGAGCGCCCGCAGGTGGCGGCGGTGTTCGCCAACCGGCTGCTCAAGGGCATGCGTCTGCAATCGGATCCGACCATCATCTATGGCCTGGTGGGCGGTGCCGGCAGCCTTGGGCGGCCGTTGACCCGCAAGGACATCGAGAGCAAGACGCCCTACAACACCTATGTGATCAAGGGCCTGCCGCCGACGCCGATCGCCAATCCGGGCCGCGCGTCGATTGCCGCGGTGCTCAACCCGATCGAATCGTCCGATCTGTATTTCGTAGCGGATGGAACGGGTGGCCATGCTTTCGCCCCCAATCTGAAGATGCATCAGCAGAATGTGCGCAAGTGGCGGCAGATCCAGCGGCAGCGCCGGGCCCAGGCCGCTGCGCAGCAGCAGGCGGGCGATGCGCAAGACGAGGGCGCAATGGCGCCGGACGAGGCCGGCGTCGATGATCTGACCGAGGCGGATGCTGCCGGCGAGGCGGCAACGCAGCCAGCCGGCCAGCAGGATGCGGCAGCGCAAGGCGCCGCGGATCAGCCTGCGCGGTCGCCTGCAGCAGCGGCGGCAGCAACGGCTGCGGCAGCCGCTGCCGCAGCCGCGACCGCAGGGGCGGACGAGCCGC
>NZ_SZZM01000017.1 GCF_005281615.1 Rhodoligotrophos defluvii
ATGTCGCAATGATCGATCGCGCCGCCAGCTTGCGCGGCCGCTCGCGCACCGATTTCGTGCGCGACGCCGCTGTGCGCGCGGCCGAGGAAGTCGTCATGGAGCAGGGGCTGATCCGGATGAGCCCGGAAGGCTTTGCCGAGTTCATGGATGTGCTGGCGCGTCCGGCCGCTCCCGTTCCGGAGATGGTGGAAGTTCTGAAGCGGCCCGCGCCATGGGAGCCCGGCTACGTGGCNGGTCGTCATGGAGCAGGGCCTGATCCGGATGAGCCCGGAGGGCTTCGCCGAGTTCATGGATGTGCTGGCGCGTCCGGCCGCTCCCGTTCCGGAGATGGTGGAAGTTCTGAAGCGGCCCGCGCCATGGGAGCCCGGCTACGTGGCTAAGCGGTAAGCTCTTGCTGCTTTCGGGTCCTGAACCGCTCTCTGCCGAACACGATGTGTCCGAGTTCACCTGTGGCAAGCCCACGCTTGACCACTGGCTGAAATCACGCGCCCTCTCCAATCAGCAGAAGGGCTTCACCGCCGTCCTCGTCGTGCATGAGGCTGGGCGCGTGGTCGGCTTCTACGGCCTCGCGCCTACCGGTGTGGTGCCTTCGGTTCTGCCGCGTTCGATCAGGACGGGACANACAGAAGGGCTTCACCGCCGTTCTCGTCGTGCATGAGGCTGGGCGCGTGGTCGGCTTCTACGGCCTCGCGCCTACCGGTGTGGTGCCTTCGGTTCTGCCGCGTTCGATCAGGACGGGACAGCCGCCCAACCCGGTCCCCTGTATGCTGCTCGGCCAACTCGCAACCGACACCGGATGGGCGGGGCTGGGCATCGGGACCGGCCTTGTGAAGCATGCTCTCCAGCGCTGCGTTCAGGCCGCATACCTGATCGGCGGGCGGGCCTTGCTGGTCAACGCCGTCGACGGGGAGGCGGCCAAGTTCTGGAGGCGGCGTGGCTTCGAGCCGTCCAGGGATGATCCCCTGGTTCTGCTCCGCTCGATCAGCGACATCGCTGCCTCGCTCGGCGAGGGCGGTAGGTGAAAGCTTGGCTGGCCTCCAACCGTAGCGATCCGCCCTTCAGTCAGATTGCAGTAGATCAGATCCGCCCATGCAAATTCCTCTTCCCCCATTGCCCACATTACGCCGGCAGATGTTCGTACTTTCCTTCGCGCTATTCTGGGCGGTCGGTGGCATGCCCGAACCTGCCAAGGCTCAGCCTCGGCCGCAGATTGCGAAGTGCGTTCCCGGCCAGGCCCGCACCGCCGACGAATATTGCCTCGTTGATGGCGACACGATCTGGATCGACGGGGAAAAGCTGCGCATGGAAGGCTACGACACCCCGGAACCGCAAACCCACATCTGTGGTGGCGACGCCGAAATCGCGCTGGCACACCGAGCCAGTGGTCGGGTGATCGAGCTGCTGAACTCGCACGACTGGACCGTCGAATATGGAGAGCCGGACAACACCGGCACCCGGACGCTGGTGATGATCAGAATTGACGGTCGCGACATCGGCGACATTCTGATCGAAGAAAGGCTGGCTCGCTCCTGGCCCGATGGCGAAGAATGGTGGTGCGGCCGGTAAGAGTTCGATGCGCGCCACCGCCTAACTGGCGGGACAGATTGACCGACGGTGCGCGGCAGAGCGCTTGATCTTCGCCATTCGCGGCGGGACCGGAATTCCCGGGATCTGTTATTTGCCCATCTGGTCGAGCGCTTAACCATTCTCGTCGTCGAGATCATCGAAGCTGGCGATGACATCTGCGTGGCGGATGCGCTCGATCGTATCTTCGAAGCTCTCGCGAGGATGTCCCGGCTGGATATGCTGTCGGATCGCCTCATAATGTTTTCGGGCCGCCACTCTTGAGACCGCGCGCGTTAAATGCAGCCGAACTGCCAGACTTTCGGCGCCATCGCAGCCTTCGCGGACGACACCGCTCAATGTCGCCAGGACCGTCGGCAACGGCGTCTCATCTCCAGCGGCGCGCAATCGTGCCGCCAGCAACCGCCCTGGCAGTCCGGCGAGGAAGACTAGTTCGGGAACGAGGCGCGATGCGAAATGACGGGCATTTTTGCACTGCTTAAGGTTGGTTGCGCGCCCCAGAAATTCCTTCTCGAGTTCGCATAGGGGAACGCCGGACATCCAGATTGGCCAAAGCTTCCGTAGCCAGAACAATGCATGTTTGCCGCGAGCTTGGTCGTCAGCGAGCTTCTTGTAGGGTGTACCAAACATTTCCTCGAGGCTTTCTGGACGAACCATGCCGAGAAGCAGCCCTGGTTGTGTGTCGAGCCAGTCGAGCAGTGCGGTCACGACCTCTGTCGCCGTTCCGGAGAAGGCGCCGGCGTCGAGCTGTTCTACGATCTGCTGGAGCAAGACTACCGGTAGACCGGTCGCGCTTGCGACCTGTTCGATCCAGCGATCGGGCTCGGGAAGGTCGAGTGCGGCGCGGGCGGCCAGCGCCGAGGCGACGCGGCTGTTCACCCAATCGGCATCGCCAGCGCGCAGCGCACGATATACGCCGAAGCTGCGGCTGAGCAGCTCCGCAGCTGGGTCCGTTCCGGCGCCGGCGACCGCCAGAGGAAGCTTACTCAACAGATAGGCGGGCGCGCCGGTCTGGGTGATCCCCTCATGAATGCGGTCGAGGACCGCTTTGAGTGGATCGTCGATGACCAGGCATTGGTCGGCCTGTCCGAAGATCGCCTGCAGGTCCATCCAGTGACCGCTGATCTGGTTGTTCTGATTGTCGAAGTCGATGACTTTGCTCGGCACAAGCAGCACGAAGCCTTGCGCGCCTTCACCGGCACGCCCAGCGCGCCCAGCCGCATTAAGCAGTTCATGGGCCTCCAGTTTCTGCATCTTGTCGGCTTGGGGATCGAACCGGCTGTCGCCGGAAATTATGACCATTTCACTCGGCAGATTCATGCCTTGCGCAAGCGTCGAAGTCGCGAACAGAACCTTTATCCCGTCGGGCCGGCGAAACAGGCTTTCGTGAAGTTCGCGTTCCTCCCGCAGCAGCAGTGCATGATGGCTGGCTGCACCCGTCTTGAGCATGCCGTTGGGGGCAAGTTTCATATAGCAATAGCTGGCGCCACCCATTTCCTCTTCGGCCAGCGTTCGCCATTTCTGCTCGTCTTCGGTTAACGCGATCTGGCTGGCGGCGACGCGGCCCGGAAAGGCTTTGACGCAGCTTTCGCAAAAAACGGTTGTCTGCACAAATACTAGCGTCTTCATGCCCGCAGCGGCAGCTGCGGCGGCGATGGAACCGCTAGTTTCGTTGCCATTGGGGGTGAGATACCACTTGCCGCTTTGAGCACGGCCAGTCGAGAGCGTTCGTCCTTCGTCGAGCAGTTTAAGCAGCGAATAGTCGCTGCGATCGGTGGTCGACCAAGTCTGGAGCAAGCTGAACAGTCCATAGGGCTGTGCGAGCAAGGTGTTCTTGATACTGACCGGGGGCTGGTTGTGATCGGGATAATCAATGCGCGCCTGGGTAAGTGTGTCCCTAAGTGTGGCGATCTGTTCGGCTGGATAGACGACGCATCCGCGCACTTGGCGCGTCGGCTTCCAGTTCAAGTCCAAGGTCAGGCAATTTCGTCCGGTTAGATGCGCTACCCAGCCAGCTATCTCTTCGGTGTTCTTCATCATTGCCGAGAGCAGGAGCAAATCAGCGGCAGGGGCGGCGCGGGTCAAATTGAGGATGGTGAGCATCGCATCGAGCCCGCGCCGGCTACGGTCATCTTCCCGCGCATGGAGGAGATGGCACTCGTCGAACACGATCAGCCCCAGATCTGAGAAGGCGTCGGGATCCACCGACAGCAGCATGAGACAGCGCTCAGGCGTCATAACAGTGAGAGGTGGTCCCGGATTTTGGGACAGGGGCATAAGGTGGATCGACCGATGAAAAGGACGATCCAGTATGAAGACACGCAGACGGTTCTCGGCCGAGTTCAAAGCCAAGGTCGCGCTTGAGGCGATCCGCGGCGAGCGGACAATTTCGGAATTGGCCACGAAGCACCAGCTTCACCCGAACCAGATCACGCAGTGGAAACGGCAAGCCATCGACAATCTGGCCAAGGCGTTCGACGACAAGGCTGCTGATGCGCAGGTCGGCCGGGAAGCCGAAGTGACGAAGCTGCACGCCAAGATTGGTCAGCTCGTCGTCGAGCGGGATTTTTTGGCCAAAGCCTTCGATCGCTGAGCCTGGATCGGAGGAGAATGATGATTGATCCCGATCACAACCGGCTCTCGATCCGCCGCCAGTGCGAACTGGTCTCGATCTCGCGAGCATCGTTCTATCGCCAGCCCGCCGGCGAGACGCCCGAGAACATCGAACTGATGCGCGTCATCGACGAGGCCTTCATGGAAACGCCTTGGTATGGCTCCCGGCAGATGATGCGGCATCTGCGGCGCCAGGGCTGGTGCGTGGGCCGCAAGCGGGTCCGGCGACTGATGCGCAAGATTGGTCTGTCGCCGATTTACCAGGCGCCGAAGACCAGCGCGCCGCATCCGCAGCACCGCATCTACCCCTACCTGCTGCGGCATCTGGCAATCGAGCGGCCGGATCAGGTCTGGTGCGCCGACGTGACTTACATCCCGATGCGGCGCGGCTTCCTCTATTTGGTCGCCATCATGGACTGGTTCAGCCGCAAGGTGCTTGCCTGGCGGCTGTCGAACACGATGGACGCCGACTTCTGCGTCGCCGCCCTCGAAGAGGCGATCGCCCGCCATGGCAGGCCCGACATCTTCAACACGGATCAGGGAAGCCAGTTCACCAGCTTCGCCTTCACGACGACGCTGAAGGATGCCGGTATCCGCATCTCGATGGACGGGCGCGGCCGCTGGATGGACAATGTCTTCATTGAGCGGCTGTGGCGCAGCCTCAAATACGAATGCGTCTTCCTCAACGCCTTCGAAACCGGCAGCGAGGCGCGCAGCGGCATCGGTTCCTGGATCGGCTATTACAATCCTGTTTCATAACACCCATCTGTCTATGTTGCTGAAGTAAATAGGCTTTGTTGATCGGACTGCGATCCTGCGGGGTATTTTG
>NZ_SZZM01000018.1 GCF_005281615.1 Rhodoligotrophos defluvii
GTGCCGTCCTTGTGCAGCTTGCCGGCCCCACCGACAGCCCCGGTGATCTCGACCCTGTTGCTGTCGGTCACCTCGATCGTGCCGGTGCCGCCAGACAGATCCACGTTCCGCCCCGACGTGAAGCTGCCGGTCGCCTGCAGCGCCGCGCCATCATCGATAGTCACGTTGCCGCCGGTGCCGAGATTGCCGTCGCTCGAGACCGACAGAGTGCCGGCGGCGATCGTGGTATCGCCGGTATAGGTGTTGTCGCCCGAGAGGATCAACGTGCCGGTGCCCTCCTTCACCAGCCTTCCGGCACCGTCGATCTCGCCGGAGGCCGTGAGAATGTTGTCATCGGTCACGTCGATGGTGCCGACCGTGCCGGCAAGCTCGATCTCATGCGCCGTCTCGAAGGTGGCGGTCGCCTCGAGCGTGGTGCCATCGGCCATGGTCACCTTGCCGGAGGCCGCACCGAGGCTGGAACCGTTCGAGATGGACACGGTGCCGTCGCGGATGTCGGTGCCGCCCTCATAAGTATTGATGCCGGTCAGAACCAGGGTGCCCGTGCCTTCCTTCTCGAGCTTGCCGGCCCCGCTGATGACGCCACTGGCGGTCAGCGCGTTGCTCTCCGTCACATCGATTGTGCCGACCGTGCCGGCAAGCTCGATGTCATGGGCCGTCTCGAAGGTGGCGGTCGCCTCGAGCGTGGTGCCGCCGGCCATGGTCACCTTGCTCGTGGAATGGCCGAGGCTCGCCTGATTGTTGATCGAGACCGTGCCGTCCTCGATCCTGGTGCCGCCGACATAGGCGTTGGTGCCGGAAAGCACCAGCGTGCCCGCGCCGGTCTTGGTGATGCCGGTGTCCTTGCCGTCGCCGGCGGGATCGGCCGGATCCTCTGCATCCTCATAACCCGGCGCATAGGCATCGCTGGCGATGTCGTCGGCAATGGTGATCGTCTCGCCAGCCTCCGTCTCGATGTCCAGGCCCGTCTCCCCGTGCAGATAAAATCCGCTGCCGAGACCCAGCCCGGCCCCGCCTCCCCCTCCGCCGGCACCCCCTGTTGCTTGGCCTCCCTGGATCGAGGTGGCTCCTCTTATCTGGAGGGTCGCACCATCCATGACGAAGAGGTGACCGCCCAGGCCGCCGCCACCGCCGCCCCCACTCGCACCGCCATTGCCACCGCCGAATCCGCCCGGCCGGCCGTTGCGGCCGCCGCCGCCGCCAAACCCGCCATTTCCCCCGACAGCGCCGCTTCCGCCGGCGCCACCGCCGCCGCCGCCAAAACCCCCGTGCCCAGCCGCTCTTGCGAATGCGCCACCACCACCACCGCCAAACCCGCCATCTTTTCCAACGGCGCCCTGGCCACCACCACCGCCCACCGCCGACACACCAGCGGTGTTCCCATGTGACGCGTTTCCTCCGCCACCGCCATCTGCTCCGCCATTGCCCGGTGTGACCGTGCCGCCGGTGCCGCTTGCGCCGCCGCTTCCGGGCAGATTGCCTGGAAGGCCATCCATGCCGCCGCTACCAGGCGCCGAACCCCCGCCATTAGCGCCAACCCCAAATCCGCCGCCGCCGCCACTGCCGCCAGGATTGGACCCGCCATGGCCCCCCATGCCGCCGCCGCCACCCCCGCTGTCCGATCCGCCCGTCTTGCCGCCGCCGTTTCCGCCAGCAGCTTGATTTGAGCTGAATGTGACGGAGTCGATGATGACGCTGGAACCGGATCGCGCAAAAACGGCACCGCCGGCACCCATGCCGCCGCCACCGCCACCGGTGGACGAGGAGCCGCCATTGCCGCCGGTGGCGCGACCATTCTGCAGGGTGATGTTGGCAATGGTCACGTTGCCGCTGTTGACGAAGAAGATGCGATATCTGGATGCGCCATCGACGCTGACATTGCCCCCGCCATCGATGGTCACGTCGTCTTGGATGACGGGCAGCTCCTTATCGAGAGTGATCGTCTGCCCGGCCAGGCTCGCATCGAATACGATCTCGTCGGCGCCGGCATTGGCATTGGCCTGGGCAATGGCCCAGCCCAGGGAGTTCTCGACGGTTGGATCGCCCGAAGCGCTGGTGACGGTATAAGTCGCGGCAATGGCCGGGCCGGCCACGGCAGCAAGCGCAATGACCGAACTGCTGGACAGAATGGCCAGGCGGCGGAAACGGACAGGCATTGGGAGGCCCCCTCGCGGCGCTGAAGCTGCTGTATCTTTCGTTAACACAATTATAAGTTGAGTTACCGAAAGGCAAACGCGCACCATTGGGAAAGCGGGCCTGCGCGGAGATTTCTTTCCTGGCGTTGCCCCGCCGCCACGGCGGCGCAAGACACGGCCGAGCGCCTTGCCCATACCGGCAATGGGAGCGGCGACGCCCCTCGTGAGACACCACCGAGGTGATTGGAATGATCGCGAGCAGAGACCCCGATCACGTCAGCCATGGAGTGATCGAGGCGAGAGGAAAAACAAGAGAGGGCCCGTGCAGGCCTGGCCAGCGCTCATGAGGACGCGGGTCGGCGGCAGGCAAGGCAATATGGCGCAGGCGCCCCTAACCGGCCCCCCCGCCCGCCCCTATGAATCGCTCGCCAGCAAATTGGCATCGCGTGCCAGGCGCCATCGGCCGTCCGCCTCCTTGCGCAGGATCGTCAGGGTAAACCCCGAGCGGTGGACGGGCGGGCCGCCGGGCCGGGTCACGGTGATATTGAGATGGGTGCGGAGATAGGCCCAATCGCCCAAGACCTCAAGCTCGAGGATTTCGCTCCTCCCGTCGATATGCAAGTCCTTCATGCCTTCACTTACCGCGGCAAAGGCCTCCTTCCCAAAGGGCGGCTGGCCCGGCACCATGAAGACGACATCCTCAGTCATCAGACCGAGCACTGTGGCAACATCCCCCCGCCTTGATGCGGCCATCCATGTCTCGATGACCTCTCGGATCGCCTGCTCATCGTTTGTCATCGCGAAATCCCTCACTTTTGCACCAAATGCAATCCAATACGCCCTTTGCGCGCATAAGCGGAACCTGCACTGAAAGAGGCTGTTTCTCCTAGGATACGCAACCAGGGAGAATGATATGCGTAAAAGTCTCATACGTGCACCGCTAGCGGCAGCGGCGATCCTGCTGGGAAGCACTGCCCTTCACGCCCAGGTCGGCTCCACGGGCGACACCGCGCCGGGAACGCCGCCAAGCGCGGCTGCACAGCCTGGTCAAACGGGCACGATCGACACCAATGCCGGCCAGCGTGTTGGTCAGAACACGACGACGATGCCCATGCAAAGCGGCGCCGGGTCTTCGACGACCGGATGCCAGCCGGGACAGACCGACTGCGTGCCTGACCAGAACCGTATCGGCCAAACCAGCGACCAAAGCGACGACGGTGAGGACGGCGGCGATGACGGCGGCGATGACGGCAACGGCACCGGTGGTGGAACCGGCGGTGGCACGGGCGGCACCGGCGGTGGCACGGGCGGCGGCACCGGCGGCGGCACCGGCGGCGGCACCGGCGGTG
>NZ_SZZM01000019.1 GCF_005281615.1 Rhodoligotrophos defluvii
AAGGCGCATGCCTATGACGCCTACGCCAAGACCGCCCGCGACTTCCGCATTCTCGATGCCCTGCGGGTGTGTATTGGGCTGGATCTGGTGACGATCGGCATTTGCTTTCTATGCGCTCCGTTTATGCTGTGCATCAGATATAGCAGACAAAACACTAGATGGTTCATCGAATCACAAGCAAATACCATCAAGAAAATCTGGAAAATTTGTTTAGGCATCATTGCTTTCAGTTTAATATGCTTACTACTTCCAATTCATGTACTCATAGTTGGAAACCATATCAGCTTCAAACCTAGGATCGGTGGCTCGGGCGAATGGGGGAATTATCCCCTATTTTTAGATCCATTCTGCATAACTAAAGACTCATACTTCATGCTTATATTCTCCGTATCTTTTATATTGTTTCTTCTGTGTATGAAAGGTGCTTATATAAGATATATCATTATGCACAAATCAAAACAGAGACAAATATTCATTTCTTCATGATCTGTATCCGTATAGCACAGTAAATTCAATTCCTATGACAAACCGATGATGAACTCTCAAGATCTGAATTGCGTCTTTATCCTATACGCGTGTTGAGGGACAAATTTTTCCCGTTGTGCTGCCATATTCATATGGGCTGTATCAATATACAACAAGTAACAAGTATTAGACACAATATTTCACTCAATTACATTTGGAGGCCCCAGACAACGATCATCTAAATCGTTTGAATCAATAGAAAAGCAACAGAACAATTCATCAATTGCGGATTTGTGAAATGCCAAACGAAGGAAGCAGACTTGACGGCCGTAATGAGCGCTACGAGGAGGACGCTCGCGGGTTTTGGCACATCGTCCGGCCCCAGGAAGACTACCAGCACTGGCACGATCAAGGGTGGCGGGGAGGCGAATATCGTTGCGGACGTCCGCGTCTTACCGCGGCGAGACGGATAGGCAGCAGGGGCGCGCAACCCGAAGAAGCGATCCACGAACCTCGCCGCAGATCGGTTTTGGCCGAAACCTAGTCGAGGGAAAGCCAGAATCATCGGCGAGAGATGCGGCTGACTTCTCATGACTCTGAGAAGAAGATGCGGCGACAGAGTTTCTTTATACTGTTCGTGATTGCGCTGGCCATCATCGGGGCAACCCTGAAGTCATACTGGATCGAGGC
>NZ_SZZM01000020.1 GCF_005281615.1 Rhodoligotrophos defluvii
CCTATCAAGAAATCAAGCAAGCTCTTCTAACTGCCCCAGCCCTGGGGTTGCCAGATTTGACTAAGCCCTTTGAACTCTTTGTCGACGAGAAGCAGGGCTACGCCAAAGGTGTCCTAACGCAAAAACTGGGACCTTGGCGTCGGCCGGTGGCCTACCTGTCCAAAAAGCTAGACCCAGTAGCAGCTGGGTGGCCCCCTTGCCTACGGATGGTAGCAGCCATTGCCGTACTGACAAAGGATGCAGGCAAGCTAACCATGGGACAGCCACTAGTCATTCTGGCCCCCCATGCAGTAGAGGCACTAGTCAAACAACCCTTAAGCAGAATTTCTGTCATCATGGACAGCACGGAACGGGTGAAGCTGCGCCAGTTCTGCTCACTGCCGGTCAGCATCGCCGCCATATTCTGTGCAATACCATCAAAGGTCTGCGTGGCTGCACTTTTTACCTGCGACATACTGTCCGTGGCGCTCTCTTCCCACTCACTCCAGCCGGACTTCAGGCCTTTGCTCTTTCGCAAGTTTCTAGCTCTTTATCTTTTGTATGTTTGTCTCCAAGAACATTTAGCATAATGGCGTTCGTTGTAATGGTGGAGAAAGATGTGAAATTCTTTGGCATTGGCAAATCCAATATTGATCTCAAATGAGCTTCAAATTGAGAAGTGACGCAAGCATCAATGGTATAATGTCCAGAGTTGTGAGGCCTTGGGGCAATTTCG